>CAYSPB010000256.1:0-11227 GCA_964432695.1 uncultured Nannocystaceae bacterium | reverse complement strand
TTCCGGCCGGTCGCCGCGTCCCGGCTGAGGTCGGCGTGGTGGACGATGTTGTGGCTACTCGCGCTGCGGTCGGCCAGCTTGCCCAGGCCTGCGAGTCCACCGATGAGGTTGAGTTCGTCGGCGGCCCGCATCTGGGCCTCGAGCGTGACGATGTCGATCGGCTGACCCTTCTCGGCCAGCTTCGACATCGACTTGAACACCGCCTGGTGAGCGGGCACGTAGAAGTCTTCCGCCGAGATGACCGAGACGACCTCGTTGAGGCTCTCGTTGCGCAGCAGGATGGCGCCCAGGACGGCGGCCTCGGCTTCTTTGTTGTGCGGCAGCGGCTTCGACATGCGGTGGGCCCTCCACCGTAGATCCACTCGCGTGCGGGGTGGCCGCAAGCGGTCTGTGGGGTACCATGGGGGTCCTCCGTGCTTGCGCTCCCCGAACGGGCGGTGTCACAGCCACCGTCAGGGCAGCTCCTCGGACGCTGTCGTCGACCTACTCGTCCAGCGCCCCATCGAGCGCACGGTTGAGCATCCAGTGTTGGACCTCGGCATTCTTCAAGGCGTACAGCATGTAGAGGCCCACCGCGACCGTGAACCCGGACGAAGCGATGAGGACCATTCCAAGGCCCGCATCCGCGGCCAGGACCGCGAGCGCCGCGACCACACCGAAGCCTCCGAGAAGAACGTTGAGGCCAGCACCGATGAGCAGCAGCGTTCGGATTCCCTCGTTGCCCTTGAGAAAGCCGACCAGCACGAGGGCGCGAATCACCACGGCGAAGATGGAGCCCGACTCAGCTCCTCCGAGCACAAACTCGCTGATCCCGAGGAGCAGACTCAGGGAGAGCAGCGCAGCGAGGACCTTGGCGTGAAGGGGCACGAGCTGAGCGTACCGCATCACGACCAAGAACTCCGGACTGGTCGAAGCCGCCACTGAGGTTTTGGTGAATCCCGTCCCACCACCAGGCGGCGCAGGCGTCACGCAGCTAAGGCACAGCCTCTACGATTCTCTCGGGCGCCAGCGGAGCAGACGCGCGATCCAGCCTTCCGGTCGTTCGCTTCGAAGGCTCTGATAAAGGGCCTCGAGCTCCCGACGTCGTCGTTCTGGTGCGAGCCGCACGGTCGCAGCGAGGCGCTTCAATCTGTCGGCTGTGACCCCACCGCAGCCCGGCTCCGCGACCCGACGAATCGCATTGTTCTCGAGCAAGATGCCGCCGACCGCCACGTCGACCCATTGGTCCGGCGTGAGCTCGACGAAGCCAAGATGGGGGCGCAACGCGGCGGCGATGAACGTCGGCTCGGGCGTGGCCGCAAACAGCATTGCGACCGCAGAGTGGAACGTATCCATCTCATTTCGTGTTCGCGCGTCGCCGAAGACCTCGATGCAGCGGTCTGCATCACGCGCCCCGACAGCTTTGCGAAACTGGTCGAGGAGTGGCGTCTCGAGACGATAGCGCTCGTGAGCGGCCTGCTTTTCAGCGTGCTCCTCCTCTCGTCGTTCGGCCTCACGGTCTCGGAGCGTCAGACATATCCCGCCGAACCCCGGTTCGAGCGCGTAGTCATCCGCCTCTAGACTCGACGCATATCCTTCCAACCACGAGAGAAGAGAGGGGGCGATGAGCTTCGGCGTATCGTCATGATCGCACTCGAACACGCGGCCGGAGATGCCGTGGACGACGAGAGCATCGGAGTCCATTCCCGCGAATGGAAGCCAATGGTCAGACGCCAGCTCCTTCATCGTACCGCCCGACTCTGGCCACGCCTCGGGCGACTCTCGCGCAAACTCGAGCGAGAGCAAGATCGACTCCTTGAGTGCGAGCGACCAGCTGGTGGACAGTAGGTTGAAGCGCTCGATGAATCCGTTGCCTTCTTCGATCGAACCGTCATGGACCGACCAAAGCGCGCGAAGCTCTGGCGGGAAAGGCACGCCGAACTCTGCCTCGGCCTGGTCGAGACGCTCCGGCGTCGCTCCGGGCGCGAGGTTCTGCGCCAGGGCTGCAGCGCCATGGGTCGTCATCCAGTTTCGGATGCGCCCGAGGACGGCTCGCGTCCGAGCGTCACGTTGCGGCTCATTCGACCCGGTCATCGGTGCGGCCGCACACTAACGCACCGCTACGGCGTGGTCGAAGCCGTCGTGCGTCGGGACGACCTTGGGATTGTTCGTGCGCCTGCATGCGCTTGTCACTGACCACTTTCGACGCATCGGGCCCCAACCAGCCGACGATTGCGGCCTGTCACGGAGCGATGACGCCTCTTCGGCATCTGTCTTCAAGACTGAGCACCGCCGGATGCAACCCGCGCCACCCAACGAAAGAGCCCCCGAGCACAGCGTGCGCGGGGGCTTTTTCGTTGGGCCGAAGCCGGCGATCAGTTCTTGATGCCGACGACGTTGACCGAGAGCGTCACGGAGACGTCGGCTGAGAAGCGGACCTCGACGTCGTGGGCGCCGGTGGTCTTGATGGGCTCGGAGAGCTGCACGACCTTGCGGTCGAGCTTGATGTTCTGAGCCTCGAGCGCCTCGACGATGTCTTTGTTGCCGACAGAGCCGAAGAGCTTCTCGTCCTTGCCGGCCTTGCGAGCGATCGACACCTTGGTGCCTTCGAGCTGCTTGGCCAGGGCCTGGTGCTGCGTCTTGATCTTCTCTTGCTCGCGGGCGATCGAGCGACGGTGGTGCTCGAGCTGTGCCACGTTGCCGCGGGTGGCCAGGAGACCGTAGCCGCGGGGCAGCAGGTAGTTGCGGCCGTAGCCGGGCTTCACCGAGACGATTTCACCCGCACGACCGAGCTTGTCGACGTCTTGGGTGAGGATGATGGACATGTTCGCCATGATTGGTTGCCTTTCCCTTTCGAGGTTTCGCCTCAGGAGGAGGTGAAGGGCAGCAGGGCGAGCATGCGCGCGCGCTTGATGGCCTTGGTGAGCTGCCGCTGCTGGCGAGCGCTCAGACCCGAGATGCGCGCGGGGATGATCTTGCCGCGGTCGGTGAGAAAGTTCTTCAAGAGCTGGGGGTTCTTGTAGTCGATGACCAGCTCTTTTTCGGAGAAGTTGAAGCGGCTGCGCTTGCTCGGGCGGCCTTCACGGTCGCCGCGGTCGCGGTCGCCACGGTCCATGCGGTCGTTGCGGTCGTTCATGATCCTGACATCTCCTTATTCGGCCGAGGCTTCGGCGGTTTCGCCTTCGGGTTGAGCTTCGCCTTCACCGGCTTCGGCGGCGGCGGCCGCAGCAGCGGCTTCTTCAGCGGCGATTCGGGCGGCCTCTTCTTCGGCAGCCTGGCGAGCCAGCTCATCGGGGTCGGGGCCGGGCTCGGACACGGCGTCGAGCAACTCTTCGGTCACCTCGGAGGGACGGGCGTTGGGATCGACGTCGTCGTCGACGCGGATCGAGTAGAAACGCATGACGCGATCGCTGAGGCGAAGGTTCCGCTCGATCTCGGCGACCATGTCGGAGCCGCCGAGGATGCGCCAGTAGAGGTAGATGCCTTTGCGCTGGTGCGCGACGGGGTACGCAAGGACGCGCATGCCCCAGCTGTCGATCTTGAGCAGCTCGCCGGCTTGCTTCTTGACGACACCTTGGATGCGCTCGATCAGCGCCTTGATTTGAACTTTGCCAGTGTCGGGACGGAGGATGGTGACCGTCTCGTACTCGCGTTGCGTATTGAGCCGGGCGCTGACGGAGTCAACGACGCCTGCGGCGGTAGCAGTTGCCATGTGTTCTGTTCTCCCTTTCGGACTTCTGGCCCCCGCCACCATGGCGAGAACAAGGAAGGGAGCGGCGGTTTAGCGGATCCGCGAGGGGATCGCAAGACGGCCGAGAACACCGGGATCCGCGCAGCGCGCAGCCACGCCGGCTTCAACCATTCGTCGATACGCCGGCCAGTGCCAGCAGCATCTCTTTGGTGGGCGGCTTGGCCTCGTGCGCCGGCGACCAGCTCATATCGGCCTCGAGGCGGTAGGAGCCGACGAACTCGTGCGGTGGCGCACCTTTCCAGTCGTCAGGACTGAGCATGGAAAAGTACGTCTCGCCCTTGGGCCGACGATAGAGGAAGTAGGTCTCGCCCACCTTCTTCTGGAAGCGGCAGTGCGCCCGGTGCATCTCGGCGTCTTCGAGCGCGTTCTGCAGCACGTCGCGGGCCTGCTCCTGCAGGTGGCGAATCTGCTCGGCGATGACCTCGAGCTTCGCGTTGACCACGGTGCCGATCACGCGGTCGGCCTCGGCGATCTGCTTGGCGGTGTCGACCAGGTCGATCGGTGGCGCAAGTCGGCTGGCGGGATACGGCGAGCTGCGCTGCGGCAGATCGACGTTGTTGCCCTTGAAGCGCGTGAGGTCCTCGCCCATCGCACTCTAGCCTGCGGCACGACCGGCCCAGCCGCCACCGTGCGAGGCCCGCACGCCAATATGCGGGCCCGCACGTGCAACGGGAGGACTACGGAGACGTCGAGCCCGCGGTGGTGTCGGTCGCCACGGTGGTCACCGTCGAACTGCCGTCCGTATCACCGCCGAAGAACTCGCAGTCGAGATCGTCGCCTTCGGTGATGTTCAGGGTGAACGTCCCGCTGCCGCCCGCGTAGCCCTCGACGACGATGTACACGGTCTCGTCCTCGGTCGCCTCGAAGATGAGGCCCGACTCCAGCGTGTTGCAGTCGTCGTTGCACACGGTCCGGCTAGCCCCACACTTGGGAGGCACGACGCTGAGCACCGTGTCCATCGTCGAGCCGACGGTGTCGATGACGAACGGTCCGGTGGAGGGTGGAGTCCACGAGATGACGTAGTCGTCGCCATCCCCGAAGCCTCCGGTGCTGCCAAAGCCGTCGGTGCCGAAGCCATCGGTTCCAAAGCCGCTGGTCGAGCCGCCGCTGGTTCCGAAAGAGCCGGTGTCGCCGAAGCCGGTCGTCGCAACGACACCGGTGGTCTCGAATGCGTCCGTATCGCTCCCGAAGGAGGTCGCACCACCGCCACCACCGGGACCCCCGAAGCAGAAGCGCAGGCTGAAGTCGTCGCCTTGACCGTCGTTTTGTCCGGACGCGACGTCCTCCCCAACGGCGTCGAAGATGTCCTCATCAACGCAGTCGCTCGGTGCTTCGCCCGTGCTGCTGCTCGAGCTCCCCGTAGAGCCCGGAGCATCCGTGGTCGAGCTCGAGCCGCCGGTCGTGGACGTTGAATCGTCGGTCGTCGAGCCGCTGGTCGACGAGCCGCCGGTCGTCGAGCCCGAGTCGTCCGTGGTCGAGGACGACGTGGAGCCCGGAGGCGTTCCCGTCGTCGCGGTCGTTGTTGGCGGAGACGTGGTGGTGGTGGTGGTGGATGAGGTGGAGCCGCCGTCGGTGTCCCCAGAGCCACCGCTGTCGCAGGCGGGGACGAGGAATAACGCGGCAGCCGCGAAGCCGAAGGTTGAGAGAGGATTAAGGTGGTGCACGTCCGAGCAATCCCGCGCGCAGCCTGAATCCATCATTTTTCGACGCGGTTTTTTGCGGGCCTCGAAGACCGTTCCAGACCGTCCAGCCGATCGCATGAACGCGGACGAAAAAAGCCCCAGAACGAGGAATGGTCGCCCCCGACCATCTCCCCCCGTTCTGGGGCGGCCCTTGTCTGGAAGGCGGGAAGTCTACGGAGACGTCGTGCCCGCGGACGTCGTCACCTCGGCGGCACCCGTGCTGCTGCTGCCACCGAAGAACTCGCAGTCGAGCGCGTCACCTTCGGTGATGTTGAGGGCGAAGAGCCACTACGGCCCGCGATACGGCCTGTGATACCCGGCTGGCCGCAAGATCGTCACGGCGCGGCGACTTTTTCTTTCAGCCCGCTGAAAGCCGGGAACGTGGACCTAGGAACTTCGGCCCCGACGGTGCGGTGCTCAGCGCTGAACCCAGACGGTTTTTGCGTTCACAAACTCGTGCATGCCGTGCCGCGCGAGCTCGCGGCCGTAGCCGGAGCGCTTGATCCCCCCGAACGGGAGGCGAGGGTCGGAGCGCACGAAAGCGTTCACGAAGCACGAGCCGGCATGCAGCTCATCCCGCGCAATGACGCCACCGCGCTGCGTGTTGGCCGTGAACACGGCCGCCCCCAGGCCAAAGTCGCTGTCGTTGGCAAGCTGAAGCGCGTGCGTTTCGTTCTCCGCGACGGACAGCGTGAACACGGGGCCGAAGAGCTCCTCGCGAAATGCCGGCGACTCCGGCGTGACGCCGCTGAGCAGCGTGAGCGGATACCAAAATCCATCACGGTCGGGAATTTCGCCGCCCAGCTCGAGGCGTGCGCCGGCCTCGACGCAGCGCTGTACCTGGGCATGCAGCTGGTCTCGCAAGTCGGACCGCGCCATCGGACCCAGCTCGGTCTCGGGAAGGTTCGGATCGCCAAACTCGACCGAGCACAGACGCGTGCGCAACTTCTCGGCAAACGCTTCGGCGACGGGCGCCTCCACGATGATTCGCTTTGCACCGATGCAGCTCTGCCCGCCGTTGTTCAGGCGCGAGCGCACGGCCGCAGCCACGGCGACATCGAGGTCCGCGTCGGCCAAGACGACGTACGGATCACTGCCGCCGAGCTCGAGCACGACCTTCTTGAGTTCGCTGCCCGCGATGGCGGCCACCGCTCGGCCGGCCCGGTCGCTCCCCGTCAACGTGACCGCCGTGACGCGCGGGTCTCGAATGACGGGCTCGACCCGCGGATCCGAAACGGTCAGGACGGGCACCAGACCCTGAGGAGCCCCCGCTTCGAGCAGCAGTCGCTCCACCGTGCGTCCGCATCGGACCACGGTCGGAGCAGGCTTCACCACGACCGCGTTGCCAGCCATGATCGCCGGCGCGACGAAGCGAAATGCCTGCCACAGCGGAAAGTTCCACGGCAGGATCGCCAACACCACGCCCAGCGGGCGGTAGGCAATGTATGCCTCCGCATCGCCACCGACATCGACGGGCTCGTCGGCGAGAAACGAAGGGCCCTGCTCAGCGAAGAAGCGGCAAACCAGCGCGCACTTGTCGACCTCCGCGAGCGCCTGCGTGATCGGCTTGCCCATTTCCTCGACGATGCCGCGCGCAAGCGACTCCCGCTCGCTCGTCAATCGCTCCGCCACCGCCATCAACACGGCTGCGCGCGTCTCGAACGTTGCGCGCCCCCACGACGCCGCAGCCGACTCCGCGCACGCGAGCCGGGCATCCACCTCGGCGTCGTCATGCTCGGGATACCGCTGCAAAGGCGCTCCGGTCGCGGGATTGATGGACTGCATGAGACCCGGAGCCTGCGCCCCCGGGCCGGTCATTGCAAACGAACCCGTCCACGCACGCCGTGCACCGCTGGTCGGGCGGCTCGACCGCTCGTCGGGATGCGCGGGACGCTGCGCACGTGCCTGCGCATGCTCGAGGCATGCAGGCGATTTACGGGGTTGTGCTGGGACTTCACGTGCTCGGCGGCGCCGTGGGGCTTCTCTCGATGGGGGGGCCGCTCGTGGCTCCGAAGGGAGGCACCGCACATCACCGCTGGGGCTGGATCTTCGTCGCCGCGATGACGCTCTCCACGATCACGGGCGTCGTCATCGCCGCCAGCTGGCTCACGATTCCCGGGTGGGTGAAGACACTGCCGGCCGACCCCGCCGCGGCTGCCCGCGTCGCGACGAGGATTCGCGATGCGGGCGCGTTCTTCGGCGTGCTCTCGCTGATGTCCGCTCAAGCGATCGTGGTCGGCATGAGGGCAACCCGAGATCGTACGTCGTCTCCCACAGCACACCCGACGGCGCGAGTCGTCACCGCGCTCCTCGGCGGTGCAGCCGTCCTCGCGCTCGTCCGGGGACTGCCCACGATGGACCCTTTCCTGCTCGTGGGCGCGGGACTGGGCGGCGTGAATGCGTGGGCCGGCCTTCGGCCGCGTCGGGACAAGTCATGGCTGCGCATCCACATCGAAGCGATGCTCGGCGCGTGTACGGTCGCAACGACCGCATTCGTGGTGCAGATGACTGGGCGCATCACCACGGGCGCGGTCGCCTCGGCACTCGCGTGGACCTTGCCCGTCGTGCTCGGCATGGGCCTGACCGCGCTGTGGACCCGCCGACTGCAGCAGCGCAAAATGAGCATCGCGCGTGCCTGACCCGACCTCCGAAACCGCTGCCCTGCGGCGCCGCGTGCTGTCGTCCGTCGGCATCCACGTGCTGATCGCCGGCAGCTTGACGCTCTTCATGATCGGCACGCGCTGGACCTGGCGCGAGCTGGGGTTCACGCTGGCGGTCAACCTCACCTTCACGCTGTGCATCAGCATGTCGACCACGGTCATGTTCGGACGCGTCTTGCCGCGACTGGATCTCGAAGGTTGGCGAGCGGGGGTGATGAAGACCGTGGGCTTCGCCGTCTCGGTACTCGTGGGCGTCGAAGCGGCGCTGTTCATCTTCGAACTGGTACAGCTACCCATTCAAAGGCTCGACCGCATGATGGTCTGGCGCATCGCCGGCGTGGTCACGCTGGTCATGCTCGTCATCACGTTGGGTTTCGACCGACTTCGCGCCCACGCCCGCGCCGTCGAGCTGCGAGAGGAGCAGGCGCGCCGCGAGCTGCTCGAAGCGCAGCTGTCCAACCTTCGCGCGCGCCTCAACCCACACTTTTTGTTCAACAGCCTCAACACCCTTGCGGGGCTGATCGAAGAGGACCCGCCGCGAGCCGTCGAGGCGCTCGAACGCTTGTGCGACCTGCTTCGGTATGGCCTCGAGTCGACGGAGGCACGGAGAACCTCGCTCGGCAAGGAGCTGACCGTGCTGCAGGATTATCTGGCCATGGAGGAGCTTCGCTTCGGCTCGCGACTGCGCTGGACGGTGGACGTGGCTCCCGAACTCCGTGATGCCGCCGTACCCACGCTGCTGCTGCAGCCGGTCGTCGAGAACGCGGTGAAGTACGCGGTCGCGCCCCGGCGGGCCGGAGGCACCATCGCAATCGAAGGTCGCCGCGAAGGTGACGCCTTGATGCTCACCGTGACCGACGACGGCCCTGGCACCGCGACGGAGGGTGGAACGAAGCTGGGAGAGCGCACGCTCGAGCAGCGCCTCGAGCTGGAGTACGGCGATGCCGCAACCGTACACACAGGACCACGCGACGACGGTGGCTACCGCGTCGCGCTGCGCATGCCATTCGAAGGGAGCGCTCGATGAAGGCACTGATCGTCGACGACGAACCGCTGGCGCTGCGCCGACTCCAGCGCATGCTCGACGGCCTGGACGACGTCGACGTCGTCGGCACCGCGGGCGACGGGGAAGAGGCACGCGTGCAGGTCGAAGCCCTGCAGCCCGATGTCGTGCTCCTCGACATCGACATGCCCGAATGCGACGGCCTCACGCTCGCCGCAACCGCCACCTTGCCGGCGGTCATCTTCATCACCGCACACCGCGAGCACGCGCTCGAAGCGTTCGAGCTCGACGCGGTCGACTATCTGCTCAAGCCCGTCTCCGAAGAGCGGCTCATTCGAGCACTCGGCCGCGTCGCCGCCCGTCGTGGCAGCACTGCGCCAACCGACGTCCTCAGCGCCGTACGCGACGCGGTGGCCGAAGAACGGCGACCACCACGCCTCACGGCCCGCGCGGGCGACACGATGCACGTGTTCGATGCCCGCTCCGTCGCGCGACTGCACGCACGCGACAAGGTCACGATGTTCTGGGTCGAAGGGACCGAGTATGTGCTCGACGAGTCGCTCGCCGAACTGGAGCGACGCCTCGCCGCATGGGACTTCCTTCGTGTGCACCGCTCCGAGCTGATCAACCTCGATGCCGTCGTCTCGGTCCGCTTCGGCGCCGGCGAAAGCAGCGTCACCCTGCGAGACGGCACGCAAGCGCCCGTCAGCCGTCGCATGCTCGTCGAGCTCAAGAAGCGCCTCCGCGGCAGCTGAACCAGGCGTTGCGCTCGTCGCCATGAGCCAGCGTCGGCGTACCCCGTCTGCGGCGCGCGCAAGCGCTACTCGTCCTTGTCGCGAGTGTTCGCCTCGATGCGGCGCAGCAGCTCGAGCATCTCCGAGTTCGCACCGCTGCCTTCGATTTGCCGATACGGGCGACCCGCCTGATTCACCTCGTCGGTGCTCTTGCCCTCGCGGCGGTTCACCGCATGCACCTCATCGAGGATCTTCTGCTGAAGCATGGTCGGATCTTCGAACGCTCGCATCGCGGCACCGGACAGTGCTTCGCCGGTCATGTCACGCACGACCACCGAGCGCATGCCCATGAGCTTCTCGAGCCAGTCGCACGAGATCGCCACGTCGCTCACCCGCTCCAGTGGAATCGAACGTGCCCGGAAGCCGATGATTCCCGTGGTGACGATGACCCGAGAGTTCGTCAGCCAGAAGCGGTGCTTGTTCACATACGCGCGGATCATCGCGTAGGCGATGGGCAAGCCGAGCAGGCCGATGACGGTGAACAGCATCACCGCAATCGTGCTGAACAGCAGGTACTTCTGCAGCGGGCTCGCCATCGGCCGGCCCGCCAAGATCACCTCTTCGCCTTCCATCAACGAGAGTCCGAATTCGGGCTCGAGCATGGCGGGTGCGGTGGGCGTGGCCTTGGCGGGAAGGTTCGTCATGCGCTCTTCACGATAACCACACGCTGGGGCAAAGTGTTCCCGCGCGACCGGTTCAGAGGCCGCGTTCGGCCCGTGCGCGCAGACAGTCACGGTCGCCGGGCTGTACGCGCCGACAGGGCTTGGGACGATGCGCATAAACGGCGCAACGCACGGCCTTTCCCAGGGCGCCGCGCAGCGCCGCGCAGCGCTCGTCGAGCAGGCGAAGATGCGGACGACCCTTCGCATCTTCGACGACGAACTTGCGACGCAGGCTCTTGTCTCGAAGCAGCTTCGACTTGGTGTCGTCGATCTCGACGTAGTCGAGGTAGCCCTGCGCGACGTTGTCGCGCGTGTTGAAGCAGCACGCTCCGCAGGCCACGCAATCGAACACCGCTGCACCATACCCAAGCGCGAAGGCGACCGGCGTTGACGCAGCGTCAACCTGCGCTTCGCGGCGCGCAAGCGTTTGCACGGGAGATCGGACGCGCGGCGCCGCGCGCCGCCTCGAGTTCTCTTTCAAAAAGATGGCGTCGAGCGTCGCCTCCGCCTACCTTTGCCGGCATCGACGTCGCACTCAAACAAGGCTCCCAGGCACTGGCCGAAGAGCTCGCCGCATTGCTGGAGTCGCTCGACTTCGACGCCCTCGTCCCCGAAGTGGTCCACGAGCAGGTCGAGTCGCTGCGCCGCCGCGTCAAGACGCTCACCCGTCGCGCGGCCCGCGCTGACGCGCTGAGC
>CAYSPB010000255.1:0-11249 GCA_964432695.1 uncultured Nannocystaceae bacterium | reverse complement strand
CAACCGACCCGACCTCAACATCCTCACGGTCGAAGACCCCGTCGAATTCCAGCTTCCGGGGATCAGCCAGGTTCAGATCAACCCCAAGATCGACCTGACGTTCGCAAGCGGCCTGCGCTCATTCCTGCGTCACGACCCCGACGTCATCATGGTCGGTGAGATTCGGGACAAAGAAACCGCCGAGATCGCGATTCAGGCGTCGCTCACCGGTCACTTCGTGCTCAGCACGATTCACACCAACGACGCGGCCACGGGCATCACGCGTCTGGTCGACATGGGCGTGCAGCCGTTCCTGGTGGCGTCCTCGCTGGTGGCCCTGCAGGCGCAGCGCCTCGTGCGACGGGTGTGTCCGTCGTGCTGCAAGCCGGTCAAGCCGATGCGCGACGAGCTGCGCAACCTCGGCGTCGATCCGGACAAGTTCTTCGACCACGGCGGCGTGGAGTCGCTGCGCGTTCCGGTCCGCGACGGCGAAGGCGAGCTCGTGCCGCTGCAGCCGATGAAGAAGTACACGCTGCCGCCTCCGGGCCACGTCTGGGAGGCCACCGGGTGCGAGGCGTGCAACGGCCAGGGCTACACCGGTCGAACCGGCGTGTACGAGGTGCTCGACATCAGCGAAGAGGTCCGTCGCCTCGCGATTCGCAACGCCGACGCCTCGGAGATCAAGCGCTGCGCGATCGAGCAGGGTATGCGAACCCTTCGGGACGATGGCGCACACAAAGTGTTGTGCGGCACGACCACCATCGATGAGGTCATGCGCGTCACCTCGGAGGAAAACTGATCGATGCCGGCGTACGAGTACACGGGGCTGAACGCCAAAGGGAAGAACACCAAGGGTGTGGTCAGCGCGGACAACGTGGCTGCACTCAAGGCTGCCCTTCGGCGTGAAGGCGTGTACCTGACGTCGGTCAAAGAAACCTCTTCGTCCGGCGGCGGAAGTTCGGCGGCGGCTGCCGGCGGCTCGCGCGAGGTCGACCTCAGCCGCTTCCTCGACCGCGTCACGCCGAAGATGGTCGCGCAGGTGACCCGCCTGCTCGGCACGCTGCTGGGCTCGGGCGTCACGCTGCCCGAGTCGCTGCGGGCGTTGACCGATCAGGTCGAGAGCCAGCGGTTCAAAGGCATCCTCTCGAGCATCTCCGAGCAGGTGAACCAGGGCAGCTCGCTCGGCGACGCCATGGGCGAGTACCCCAAGGTGTTCCCCAAGCTCTACACGAACATGATCCGCGCCGGTGAGGCGTCGGGCTCACTCGAGACGGTGCTGCACCGCCTCGCGGAGTTCATGGAGAAGGAGCTCGAGATTCGCTCCAAGGTGAACTCGGCGATGTTCTACCCGGTGCTGCTCGCCTTCTTGGGCGTGGTGCTGGTCATCGTGCTGATGGTCGCCATCGTGCCGAAGCTGACCGGCATGTTCGACAGCATGAGCGCCGAGCTTCCGTGGAACACGCGGCTGCTCATCTGGATGAGCGACATGATGAGCTCGTACTGGTACCTGCTGCTGCTCGGTGCCGGCTTCTGCGTCTGGGCGTTCCGCAAGTGGCGGGCAACCGAGTCCGGACGCCAGCGTGGCGACGCCATCTTGCTCAAGGTGCCGGTGCTCGGAGACCTCGTCCGCAAGGTCGCCATCTCTCGCTTCGCCCGCACGCTCGAGACGCTGCTCGCCTCGGGGGTGCAGCTGCTCGAGGCCCTCGAGATCGTGCGTACCCTGCTGGGTAACGCCGTCCTCGAAGACGTGGTCTCCGAGGCGCGCGACAACATTCGCGAGGGTGAAGGCATCGCGCCCGCGCTCAAGCAGAGCGGGCAGTTCCCTGCGCTGGTCACCCACATGATCGCGGTCGGTGAGCGCTCTGGTCAGCTCGAGCAGATGCTCGGCGACGTGGCCGACGCCTACGACCGCGAGACCAACACCACCATCGGCCGGTTCACCGCCCTGCTCGAGCCCATCATGATCGTGGTCATGGGCATCGGCGTCGGCTTCGTCGTTTTCTCCATCATGCGTCCGATCATGATGCTCACCGAAATGGCCGGGCAGTCCTGACGCCACCCCCTTCGTTTCCCCTCAGCCCCACCTCAAGGAGTTCATCGTGAAGAAGCTACTCAGCCTCCAGCAAACCCTGCTCACCCGCCAGCTGCGCGCCCGCACGGCGCTCGCGAACCAGCGCGGCATGACGCTCATCGAGATCATGGTCGTGGTTGCGATCATCAGCCTCGTCCTCGGCGGCGTCGGCCTCATGGCGTTCAACTCGTTCAAGGACGCGCAGGTCGACACTGCGAAGAAGGACGTCGTCCAGATTCAGCAGGCGGTCGAGCTGTACATGACGCAGAAGCGCGGCAAGTGCCCCAAGACCCTGCAGGACCTCAAGGCTTCCGGCGTTGCGGCCAAGATCAGCAAGGACCCCTGGGGCAACGACTACCAGATCCAGTGCCCCGGCGAGAAAACGTCCGTCGACGTCATCTCCGCGGGTGTGGACGGTGAAGTCGGCACCGAGGACGACATCAACAACTACACCGACGAAGCCAGCGACGACGAAGCCAAGTAGGGCCGACGTCTCTCCTGAACCGAGCGCGACCGTCATGACGAACCCACGCCGCCACGCCCGTAGCCGCGGGATGACCATCATCGAGCTGATGATCGTGCTCGCGATCTTCTCGCTGATGGTGGCGATGATCGCCGTGGGCTTCGGGACGACGCGTTCGGCCGAGGTGGTTCGCTCGGTGAACCAGCTGGGCAACGTGATCCGCTACGGCTACGACCGCGCGCGGGTCAATGGCACCTACCACCGCCTGCTGATCGACCTCGACAAGGGCACGTTCACCCTGCAGGAGGGCTCTGACCGAATGTACCTGCCGGCCACCGACCGTGACGGCAAGATCATCGAGTTCGACCCCGCCAAGGCCGAGGAGCAGGCCGATCGAGATCGTCGCGCCGAAGAAGCCTACAATCGCTCGATCCAGTCGCAGGTGCTCGGTGAGGGCGGCGACGGAGGCGGTAGCGGCGGAGAGGTCGGCGGCTACGACCCGTACCGCGCGCAAGAGAAACGCGTGCCTCGTCGCAAGCCGCCTCTGTTCGAGAGCTTCGAAGAGGAGAACGCCGTCAGCGGACTGGTCAAGCCGGTGAAGCTGCCCGACGGCGTCAAGGTCACCTACGTGCGGACCGCCGACGACGTGAAGGCCATCACCGAGGGCGAAGCGAACCTGTTCTTCTTCCCCCGCGGCACCACGCAGGCCTGCCACATCCTGCTCGAAGACGAAGAGAGCGACGCCGAGTGGACGATCAAGGTGGCGCCGCTGACCGGGCGGGTCACGATCGAAGACGGGCACGAGGAGCTCGTCGTCGAAGAGGTCGCCGACGAAGAGGCCGACGGTCTCGGTCGCAGCCGGTCCCGCCGCACGTTCTGAGTCCCTCCGAGGTTTTCATCATGTCCAACGACCGCCACATCCAAGCCGCCAGGGCGCGTTCGATTCGCGTCCGCAACGGCTATGGCCAGTCCGGCTTCACGCTGCTGGAAGTGCTCGTGGCGGTCGCGATTCTCTCCATCTCGCTGACGTCGCTGCTCACCTCGCAGATGAACGCGCTGCGAGCCACGCGCTACGCCCAGAGCATCACGGCGATGGCGTTCCTGGCCGAGTCGAAGCTGGTCGACATCGAGTTCCAGATCAAAGAGGAAGAGGACGGCTGGGGCGACAACGATAAGGAGTACGAGGGCGACTTCTCCGAGGAGGGCTGGCCCGACGTCACCTACAAGTGCGTCGCCGACATGATCGAGATGCCCGAGTACACCCAGCTCGCGCGCCTGGCCGACGCCTCTGAAGAGGATGAGCCGGGCGTGGGTGGAGGCACGCTCGACGTGCAGGACGCCGGCGAGCAGGCGTTCGACAGCCTCGCGATGGTGTGGCCTATCGTCAAAGAGGCGGTCGAGCGTGCGATTCGCAAGTCGTACTGCACGGTGTACTGGACCGACGGCAAGATCGAGCGAGAGTTCCGCGTCGACACGTTCTGGACCGACCCGAGCAAGCTCGCCACGCTGCCTTCGCTGGGCGGCGAGCAGGGCGACGAGGACGAGGGCGACGATGGCGGCGGCGGTGCCGGAGACGGTCGCGGCGGCGATGGCACGGCGCCCTCGCAACGCGGGACGGGCAACCCCAGTCCCGGTATCGGGCGCCCGGCGTCGATCCCTCCCCGAGGTGGCGGATGAAGATGGTGCGCAGCCGCGGCATGACCCTCATCGAGGTCATGATCTCGTTCGCCGTGCTCGGCATGATCGTGGTGTCGGTCTGGAGCAGCTTCAACGGCACGCTCAAGGGCATCGAGATCACCGAGAAGCAGCAGCAGCGGTACTCGATCGTGCGCAACGGCCTGGCCCGGATGACCTCCGAGCTGACGATGGCGTACCTGTCGAAGAACCGCCCGCTCGACGACCAGCGCCACTTCACGCTGTTCGAGGGCCGCGACAACTTCGACACCGACAGCCTCACGTTCTCCTCGTTCTCTCACCTGCGCGTCCGCAAGGACGCCAACGAAAGCGACCAGACGGTGCTGCAGTACTTCGTCGAAAAAGACCCAGACGACGGCAGCCGGACCCACCTCTATCGCCGCGAAGCCCGGCGCCTCACCGGCGACCTGCCCGAGGACATGGAGGAGTTCTGGCCCGCGTACATCGCCATCGAGGACGTGGTCACGTTCGACGTCAAGTTCTGGGACACGCAGCGCACCGAGTTCGTCGACGAGTGGCGGACCACGAAGATCGACATGCAGCCCGACCGGCTGCCCACGCGCGTGAAGATCACCCTCGGGGTCCGCGACTTCGACGGTGAGGTCGTCACGTTCACCTCGCAGGCCGTGATCATGATGCAGGAGGCGATCGACTTGGGGCAGGTGGCCAAATGAGCGACGCACGCGAGGATGTCACCGCGGAGCCGGTGGCCGAGCACGCTGCGCCGACCGCAGCCACGGCCGCCCAGCAGCAGCAGGTCAAGGGCCAGATGGGCATCGCCGTGCTGATGGTGCTGGTCTGCCTGGCGATGCTGGCTCCGTTCACCGCCAGCTTCAACTACCAGTCGCGGGTCGACTGGCAGTCGGCGATCAACGTGCGCGACGAGGTCGGCGCGCGGCAGGTGCAGCGTGGCGCCATGCAGCTCTCGCTGCTGCTGTTCGAAATCCAGCGGATGGTCTTCAACCAGAAGCAGTTCCGCGACTTCATGGGCAACTGGGACATCACCCAGGTCGCCCCATACCTGATGTCGATTTTCGGTACCGAGGACGGCGCCGAGGGCATTGGCGCGCTCACGGGCTTCGACGCCAGCGCGCTGTCGGACCTCGCCATCGAGGGCGGCTCGTTCGAGTACCGGGTGTACGCCGAGAGCGGCAAGATCAACGTCAACTGCCTGGCCAACCAGGTCGCGGCCGGCAAGCGCAACAACCCCGCGGGACGCACCATCGAGACGCTCGAGGCGCTGATGTCCCCCACGATCTACGACCCGCTGTTCGAGGAGGAGAAGGCCGACGGCCAGTACTACTCCCGCGCCCAGATCATGCAGGCGATGGCGGACTACATCGACGACGACCGCCAGCGCTTCGACCTGGTCAAGCTGCGTTCGGCCAGCTCCGGCGAGCGCTACCGCTACACCGAGCTGCACGATCCCTATCAAGCGCGCGAGGGGCGACTGGACTCCATCGAAGAGCTGCACCTCGTCGAGGGCATCGACGACGACTGGATGGCCGCGTTCAGCCACGAGCTGACGACCTACGGCGAGTGCAAGGTGAACCTGAACTTCGCCTCGGCCGAGCAGATCGCGCTGGTCATTCGGCACTCGGTTCAAAACCAGTTCCGGGACAAGGTCGAGGGCGAGAACTTCCTGCTCAAGGTAATGCCGCTGGCCAACTATGTGGTCGAGAGCCGCGAGTTCTCCTTGTTCAACAAGCTCGAAGACTTCAAGAAACTGGTCGACAAGCCGGACCAGTTCATCAGCCCGCTCGCGGCGCTCGGCGGAGACGTCGAGGACAACCAGAACCTGCCGCGCATCCCCGAGGGCATCGGCGTCAACAAGAACCCGCCCGGTGGCAAAGACAACGACGAGGGGTCCGGCGGACTGACCGAGGTCGCGACGGTGAAGCCCGAGCGGACCTACACCATCGAAGTGATTACCCAGGTGGGCGCCGTGACCAAGCGGCTCACCGCCACCTACGACATGCAGTACGCCCGGTCCCAAACGCAGGGCAAGGGCGCGTGGCTGCACATCCGAGAGGACTAACCGCATGGCGCAGAAATTCGTCGGCATCGACCTGGGCACCCACCACATCAAAGTGGCGGTGGTGAACGCCGGATTCCGGGGCGTTCAGCTGGTCGACACGTTTGCCGAGCCCGTCGGGCCGGCACCGGTCGCGGTCGAGGGCGAAGAGACCCCCGATCCGTTCGAACACCACCTCCGCACGCTGTTCACGGCGCTGCGCGCTCGTGGCCTGCTCGGGCAGACCACGTCGGTGTGCCTGCCTTCGGGCGACGTCAGCTACCGGATCCTGACGTTCCCGTTCAGCGACGAGCGTCGCATCGCGCAGGCGGTGGGCTTCGAGGCCGAGGGGCAGTTCCCGCGCCCCATCGAGGACCTCGTCTACGGGCACATCGTCGTGCCCTCGGCCGATGGTGGTGGCCGGGCGCTCGTGGCGGCGGCACCCAAGGACCGCGTCAACATGATGCACGGCACGTTCCGGCGCACCGCGTCGGACATCAAGGCTGTGACCACTTCAGCGGTCGCGCTGGCGGCGGTGGGGCGCGTATCGCTTCCGCAGCCCAGCCCGCAGATGGCCGAAGAGGGCCGCAAGCCCTGCGTGCTCTACGTCGACCTCGGCCACAAGCACACCCAGTTCGTCGCGATGGGTCCCAAAGGGCCGCTGGCGATCCGCTCCACGCGGCGAGGCGGTCGGCAGCTCACCGCGGCCATCGGGCGCGCTTTTAATTTGTCTACCGCGGATGCCGAGGCGGCCAAGCACGCCGACGCATTCCTGCCGCACCGCGGTATTGCTGGCATGTCCGAAGCCCAGCTCGCGGCGGGTGCGGTCGTGGCCAAGGCGTTTGAGCCCATCCTTCGCGAGCTCGAGCATACCCGCCTGTGGTTGCGGTCGACCTATCACCTCGAGGTGGCCAAGGTCGTGCTGCTCGGCGGTGGTGCCGAACTCAAAGGCGTGCGCGAGTACGTCGCCGAGCACACCGGCTTGACGGTGGGCGACTTCAAGCCCTCCGCACCAGGCCTCAAGGTCGAACCGAGCGCGGCCAAGGCGGGGCTGACCGGCTTTGCTGGGGCCATCGGAGCGGCCTACGGCGCCGCTCGTCGACCGCTTCTGCAGCTGCGCGATGCCGACGGTGGCGACACCGAAGGCAGCTGGATGCAGGAGAAGATGGCCAGCCTCGTCGCGATTGGCGTGGCGGTGATGGCCTTCGGTGCGCTCGACACCATTGCGCGCGTGAAGGCGGCCGACGCCCAGCTGCTCGCTTACGAAGAGGAACTCGCAGCGGCCACGAGCGAGGCCTTCGGCGAGGAGGTCTCGGCCAACAACGTCTCCGCGATGCTCGATAGCGCCGAGGGAGCCGACCTGACGAGCTTGGTCCCCGAGCGCGGTGCCCTCGAGACGCTTGCGATGATCGTGAAGGCGGCGACGCCGAGCGACCTGGGCAGCGCACCCCCGCCGGGCGCCGTGCCGCCAGGTGTCGCTCCGGGCGCATTCCCCGGCGACCCTCCCGGTTCCGGCATGAACGCGGTGCCGGGCCTGGGTGGTGGTGCCGAGCCCTTGCTCGGTCCCGATGGGCAGCCCGTCGACCCCGCGGCAGCAGCCGAGCCCAAGCCGATCGGGCCCATTCCCGCCGACGCAGGCATCGTGCTGGTCGACGACCTCACGCTTTCGCTGGTCGACATTCGCGAGCTGAAGATCGAGGTGAAGGCGGGGGCCAACACGTCCTCAGCCCAAGACCGACTCGCCACCAAGCTCGCCGAGCTGGGCTGCGTGTCGAACGTCTCCAAAGGCAAAGTGCGCGGCGAAGCCCGCAAGACCTTCCAGATGGAGATGGACAACAAGTGCTTCTACAAGAAGGCGTCCGCTGACGACGAGGGCGACGAGGACACCGAGGAGGCGGAGGAGTAGCCGATGGCCAACGCAGCCGCACCCAAAGCCGGGTTCATGGCCAACCTGTCCGCGCGCGAGCGGACCCTGGTCATGGCCCTCATCTTGACCTTCTTCGTGATGGGCACGATGGTGCTCTTTTATTTGCGCAGCCAAACGCTTCGCGACACGCAAGCGTCGATCGATGCCAACCGCATGGCGCTGCAGGCCGTATACACGCGCGGCGCGGTCTACAAGGACCGGCTCGAGGCCAAGGAGAAGCGCGAGAAGAACATCCCAACCACCCAGGTGCAGTTCTTGACGCTGGTCGAGGCCGCGCAGGCGGGCATCGAAGGCCTTACCGTTTCCGACCAAGAGGAGACCGCTCCGCTCGCTCTCGAGGACGGGCTGGTGAAGCGCTCGTTCAAGTTCAAGCTGCGGAGCGTGACGCTGGAGCAGGCGATGAAGTTCCTGACCACGCTCGAGAGCGAGCCCGGACGGATCATCCTCACAGAACAGCTTGCGGTGCGCTCGCCCTCCTCGGCGGAGGACCGGCTCAACCTCGACGTCGTCATCGCGACGTGGGAGCGCGAGGGCGGTGACGACGAGGCCGAAGACGAGGACGGGGAGGAGTAGACCATGGACGCCACCCTCAATCAGTCGGATCTGTCCATCACGCGCGGCGAGCTCCCTCCCGACGCACCGCCAGCGCCGGTCCGCAAGCGCAACTGGGGTCGCACCATTCGGCGCGTCCTCGGATGGGGCTCGCTTGGTCTGTTCTTCTTCCTCCTGTTCGCCTGGATCGCGCTGCCCACCAAGGCCATCGCCTGGAGAATTGGGCACGAGGCCAAGAAGGCCGGCTATGTCGTCGAGGTCGAAGACGTCTCGGTCATGCCGTGGGGCACGGTCACGCTCGAGGAGGTGATGTGGACCTACGAGCCCAGCCGGCCCGACACCCCACCGCAGCAGTACTACATGGAGGAGGTCGACATCTCGATCAGCCTGTTGTCACTGCTGGCAGGCACGGTCGACGTCGAGGTCGAGACCGAGCGTGAAGAGGGCACCATCTACGCCCGATACGTACAGGGTTCGAGCGATACCACGGTCGAGGTCGACATCGATGGCCTACCGCTGTACGACGTCCCCAAGGCGACGCAGGCGCTCAACGTGCCGCTGATCGGCTTGCTGAACCTCAAGGCGGACATCACCGCGCCGGGGGGCAAGTTCGCCAAGGCCGAAGGCATGATCTCGGTCGCGTGCTCGGCCTGTCGCGCCGGCGATGGCGAGACCAAGCTCTATGTCCCTGGTGGCAACAAGGCGCTGCAAGACGGTCTCACCGTTCCCGAAGTCGACTTCGGCACGTTGACGGGGCAGCTCAAGGTCGAAAAGGGCACCGCCAAGATCGAGGAGCCGATCGCCACGGAGAGCGACGACCTCATCATGTCGCTGACCGGGCGGATCAAGCTCAAGGACCCGTTCCAGAACTCGCGCTTCAAGATGCTGCTGAAGCTCGAGCTGACCGAAGCGTTCCTCGAGCGTAGCGAACGGGTGGCGCTGATGTACCGAGGTGCCAGCGCCAAGGCGAAGCTCGATCCGCCTGAGCGAGGGCTGGGCTTCCGACTCGAAGGCCCCGTCTCGCGGGCGAAGTTCCGCGGCGTGAAAACCAAGTCCACTGCCGAGACGCTTGCCGAGCGCCGCAAGAAGCGGCGCGACCGGGACCGCAAGCGCGCAAGTCGTCGCAAGAAGGGCAAGAAGAAGAAGTCGACGCCCACGAAGAAGGACGACAAGGACGACGACAAGTCCAAGGACGACAAAGACGACGACAAGTCCAAGGACGAGGACGACAAGGCCCTCAACATCAAGCCGCTCGACGATGGGGACGGTGGTCGCGACGATGGTGATGACAAGCGTCCTTCGCTGCCTCCGCCCGAAGACGACGATGTCGAAGTCTTCGACCCCGACAATGCGCCGGCAGGCGAGGGGGAGGGCGGCGAGGGCGGTGCGGCCGAGGACAGTGAGGCCCAGGGCGACGGTCAGGCCCAAGAGGACGGTCAGGGCGAGGGACAGGGCGAGGACGGTCAGGCCCAGGGCGATGACGGCCAGGCCCAAGGCGACGGCGGCAACCAGGGCGGCAGCGGTGGGCAGCAGCAGTAGCGCTCAGTCCGCCCAGTAGGCGACGTCCCCGTCGACGATCGTGCCCCGCACCGCTGCTTCGCGCAGGGCTGTGGGGCTCGCTTCATCCAGGGGAGCCGCAAAACACGTGAGGTCCGCGCGGTACCCGGGCGCGAGTCGACCCAGGTGCGCCTCGCGATGCGCGGCATAGGCTGCCTCGGTGCTGAACGAGCGCAGCGCTTGGTCCAAGCTGACGCGCTGATCGGGTAGCCAGCCCCCCGCGGGTTGACCTGCTGCGTCTTGCCGGGTGACGGCGGCGTAGATGCCATGCGTGACGTCGGCGAGCTCGACCGGAAAGTCGCTGCCGAAGGCGAGGTGGGCGCCCGCGTCGAGAAAACGCTGCCATGCGTAGGCGCCCGCGAGGCGGTCTCCACCCAACCGGGCTGGAACCCACGGCATGTCGGAGGTCGCGTGGGTCGGCTGCATCGACGCGATGACGCCCAGATCGGCGAAGCGAACGATGTCGATGGGGTCGACGATTTGGCAGTGCTCCACCCGCGGGCGGGGGTCTGCACGTACGGCCTGCATCAGGCCCGCTTCGTACGCGTCGAGCACCGCGCGATTGGCCGCGTCGCCGATCGCATGGGTGGCGACCTGCCACCCCCCGCGCATCGCTTGCTTCACCACGCGCTGAAGCCCCGGAATGTCGTGCTGCATCAGCCCGGTGTGGTCGTGTCGGTCGGCGTATGGGGCGAGCAGCGCGGCACCGCGGCTGCCGAGCGCACCGTCGGCGTAGATCTTGACACCTGCCAGCGTGTAGCGAGCGTCCGAGCGAATCGGGTCGGGCGCCTGGTCGAGGAGGTCGTGCACGAACCATCCCTCGTCCGCGTATGCGTGCACGCGGACCTTGAGGCCCGCGCTGTCGGAGGCCAGCGCGCGGTAGACCTCGTCTTCGAGCGGCCCGATGCCCATTTCGTGCACGCCGGTCAGCCCGCGCGCCAGGATGTGGTCTTGCGCGGTGAGGAGCCAGCGGCGGACGTCATCCGCGGTG
>CAYSPB010000254.1:0-11403 GCA_964432695.1 uncultured Nannocystaceae bacterium | reverse complement strand
CACTGTATGATTTCTGCAACAGCTGATCTCCCTGGAGTCAAATGTGCCGGCCTGAAAAAGTGTATTGAATTCCAGCAACTTGGAAAAGGGGGCAAACCTGTGCGGTCTGGCACGGTCCTCGCTAAGGGGACTAGACATGCGCTCTGCTCTCGACACCCGTCGCACCGTGGTTCCCCTCGAACGCCTGCCCGTCCATGAGGTGCTCGCGGTCGTCGAGCCGTTCACTGCGGCTCGCCCTGAGGAGATTGAGACCCTCTGCGCGGCGGCAACGCGTCTGCGCAAGACTGCCGGCACGGTGCTGCTCGAAGAAGGCGCGGCGGCCGATGGGGTCTACGTGGTGCTGCGCGGTCGAGTAAACCTGGTCCGACAAGGCTCGGGCCGCGATCTCATCCTGAGCAGCTACGGACCTGGCGACGTCATCGGCGAGGGCTGTGCCTTCGACCAAAGCCCCATGTCGACCTCTGCCGTCACCGCGACGCCGAGCGAACTTCTTCGCATTCCGGCCGAGGTTGTCGCCGCCCATGTGCAGCGTCAGCCCGAGACGCTCGTTCGGCTCATGCGTCTGATGTCGACGAAGCTTCGCGACATCGAAAACGTGGCTAGCAGCCTCGCACTACACGACGTCGAGGAGCGGCTGCGTCGCACGCTGGTCCGCCTCGCCCAGCGCCAGGGGCGTCGCGCCCCGCAGAGCAGCAGCTGGATCCTCGCTCCCGTACCCACCCAGTCCGAGCTGGCGCGCATGGTCGGCTCGTGCCGCGAGACGGTGTCGCGCACGCTCAGCGCGATGGCTCGCAACGGTTTGGTCAGCTCCAGTGGTCGACGCATGATTCTCGACGAGAAGCTGCTCGGCGAATCGGGCGCGGTCGCGAACTAGATCTCTCCCGCTTTTTTTGGCGCGCATACGGAGGCCTCTCTGGGAACACCAGGGGGGCCTCTGCGCGTTGTCAGGCTCCAATGCCCCGGCGTATAAGCGCAACGATGGCATCTGCCACTCAGCCTCGGCCGGCGGGCGCCCGGCAGTCCCGGGCCGTCGACGTGCGGCCGACGTTCGCCGAAATCGACACGGGGGCGTTACGGCAGAACATCGCCGCCGTGCAGCGTCATGTCGGCGCGTCGCGAGTGCTGGCGGTGGTCAAGGCCGACGGCTACGGCCACGGTGCGGCTTCGGTTTCAAAGCTCTTCGTCGAGGAGGGGGCCTGGGGGCTCGCCGTCAGTCTCGTCGAGGAAGGCGTGGAACTGCGCGAAGCGGGCGTGCATGCGCCCCTGGTGGTTCTCGGCGGCGTTGCACCGGATTCGGCAGATGTCATCGTCCACCGACAGCTCACGCCGGTGGTGTGGTCGGTCGACCAGCTCGAGCGCCTCAAGGCGGCCGTTCTTCGGACCGGCGCCGGGAGTGCGCGCGTACACGTGAAGATCGACAGCGGGATGACGCGACTGGGCTTGCTGCCCGGTGACCTCGCGCCGGTCCTCGATTGGTTCGCCCGCGACGGCGGCCGGACGATCGAGTTCGAAGGTGTCATGACCCACTTCGCCTGCGCTGACGATGCGGGCGATGAACTCACCTCCAAGCGACAGCTCGGCGTCTTCGAGGACTGTCTGGGGACGATCGCGGCGGCGGGTCTGACCCCGCGGCTGCGTCACGCCTGCAACTCCGCGGGTCTCGTCCGCTTTCGAGGCGCGCACTTCGACATGGTTCGGCCCGGCATCGCACTGTATGGCGCGGCGTCGAGCGAAGACGTGCAGCTCGAAGGCCTGCGGCAGTCGATGAGCATGCGCTCCTCGGTGCTCGCGGTTCGCGAAGTGCCCGCGGGCGTGCGGGTCTCCTACGGGGGACGCGCCCAGCTCGGTCGTGCCTCCCGGCTGGCAATCGTTCCGGTCGGCTATGCGGACGGCTATCCGAGGAACATGAGCGGCGCGGCCGAGATGCTCGTCCGTGGTCATCGCTGCCGCGTCGTCGGCAACATCACGATGGATGTGACGATGCTGGACGTCACCGACTTGCCGGGCGTGCGCGCGGGCGAAGCCGTCACGCTGCTGGGCCGCCAGGGGCTCGAGCGGGTTGGTCTTCACGAGATGGCGGGCTGGTCCGGCACGCTGTCCTATGAAGTGACCTGCGGGGTGTCCAAGCGGGTCCCGCGGCGCTACGTCTGATCGCCTGGAAACAAAACGCGTCGGGCCGCGGTCCTACTCGCTCGTGCGTACCCGGACCCTGATCGGCGGCGGCGTCGTGGCCCTCGTCTTGGCGCTCGTCGCCTGGCTCGTGCTCAAACCCGAGGTTCCACCGGAGCCCCCCGAGCCGGCCCCAACGCCGTCCGCACCCGCAAGAGCGGACGTCGTCGCGAAGAAGCGGGCACTTCGGGCCGAAACGCCCGACCCTGATCCGCTTCGCCTCACGGGAACGGTCCGTAACGACGGCGGCACCGGCATATCCGGGGCGCTCGTGCTGCTCACGCCCAAGAGCTTCGAGCAGGGGATCGGCGGCGATGGTGAACGTGCTCAGCGGTGTTCGTCCGTACGGACGCGGGCGGTGGGTTTACGCTCCAGGACGTCCCACCGGGCCGCTACACGGTCTCCGCCACTGCCTCGGGCTACCTCAGCGGCGCGCTGAAGGCCGTCCGGGTGGTGGCGGGCGTCGAACCCTCGACGCTGTCGCTGGTCCTGACGCGAGGCGGGCACGTGGTCTCTGGAACGGTCGAGGATGTCTCCGGAGGACCGGTCGAGGGCGCCCTGGTTTCCATCACTCGGCTGGACGCGGCGAACCTCATCAGCTTCGACCGCGCGCCGTCGGGCGTGCTGAGCAGCGAAGAGGGCCGCTTTGCCGTGACGCTACCCCGCGGAACGTACCTCGCCATGGTCACGCACCCCGACTACGTGGCCAACCAGGCTTCGTTCGAGGTGGTGGACGGGCCTCGCACCGTGGACGTTGCGCTCACGCCCGGCGGCGTCATCGAAGGCGTCGTGCGCATGCGTGGGTCGGAGGACGCCGTGGCGGGGGCCGTGGTGGTTGCTTCGTCGCCCCAGGCGACTGCCCAGGGCGGGGGCTTCAGCGTGCGGGGGTTTGGGGCGCGCCGCGTCGTGGTCGGCGGCGAAGGGCGCTTTCGGCTTGCCGGGCTTCCTTCGGGAGTGCTCTCGATGAACGCGGTCGCGTCTGGACACGCCTCGGCCGAGGTGACCGAGGTGTCACTGGGCATCGCTGAAACGGCGTCGGACGTGGTCGTCTGGGTCGAGCCCGCCTTCACGATCAGCGGGTTCGTCGTGCCCGAGGGCGGGGACGAGGGGAACGGCCTCGAAGGCGTCTGGGTTGGTGCATTGTCGCTGCAGCCGCCGGGCCTCACCGTCGCGCGTCGACCGAGCGAGGCAGACGGCTTCTTCGAAATCCCGGGTGTCCAGCCCGGCAACTACCTCGTCGCAGCCTTGGGCGAGGACCGCCTGCCAAACCTGACCGGGACCTCGGCGCAGGTCGAGGACGAGGACGTCACCGACGTGCTGGTCTCCATGAAGGCAGGCGTCACGATCTCAGGCCGGATTGAACCGCCAGGGCCCGCCACGGTGGCCCTGTCGATCGACGCCGAGGGCATGGGCCTCACGGGCATGTTGGGCGGGCTGGCCAACGCCTTCGTTCGGGCGCGGACGGACGAGGAGGGTCGATTCGAACTCCATCCGGTCGCCCCCGGCGCGGTCAAGGTCGTGGCCGACGCGGACGATGGCAGCCACGGCGAGGTTGCGATCGAGGTTGGGGTCGAGGGCGAGGACGACGTGGTCGTCGAGCTGGAGGCACGGGTCGCCATGGCGGGTGTGGTCGTCACCGCGGCAGGTGAGCCCGTCGAGGACGCACGCGTGAGCGTGACGCGTGTGGACGTGCAGAAGTCGCCAAACCAGGTTTCCTTCTCGGTCAACGACAACCCCATGTTCGGCGGCGGTGCGGCCACGCGCGATGATGGGACGTTCGTTGCGCGAGGCCTCGAGCCCGGCGAATACGAAGTGCGCGTGCGGGCCGGGGGCGGTCCCTCGCTGAACTTCGATGATGACCAGGCGCCGGGCGAGCCGCGGTCCTTTACCGTACCCGACGGCGGGCTTGCCGACGTTCGACTGGTGGTCGAAGCGCGCGGCGGCTCGATTCGCGGCGTGGTCCTCGACGACGACGGCGCGCCCGTGGCCGATGCCTGGGTCCGTGCGGCGCTCGAGGGCGGCGGACAACGCTGGCTCGACGAGGTGGTCGAGGCCCGCACGGGTCGGCGCGGCAAAGAGGTCGAGGCGCGCATGCAGGACGCCCCGCGCAAAGGCCCGCGTCAGGGGGCAGCCGCGATGGACGCCCTTGCCGGCGGCGCGCCGGTGCTGACCGACGCGAGCGGTCGCTTCACGATCGAGGACCTTCGCGATGGCACCTATCGCGTGACGGCCGAGGCGAACGGCGGCACCAGCCGCGTCAGCGAGTCGGGCGTGGCGCTGGGCAGCGACGTGAAGCTCGAGGTCGAGGCGCTTGCGTCGATCCGTGGTCGAGTCAAGGCCGGCACCAAGACGGTTTCGCGCTATACGATCACGCTTCAAGGCATGACGCCGCGCTCCAAGCAGGTCAACAATGCGCAGGGGGCCTACGACGTGACCGGCCTCGACCCCGGGTCGTACACCGTGAAGGTGTCCTCAGCGCAGGGCGTGGGCGAAGCCGAGGTGGACCTCGAGCGCGGCGCCACAGCCGAGCTCGACATGACCCTCGATGCCTTCGGATCGCTGACCGGGACGGTCGTCGACGCCAATGGAGAACCGCTGCAAGGGTTGGTGGTCATGGCCATGGGTGAGGACGGGTCCGGCTCGGTCTCCCGCGGCCTGGAGATGATGCTCGGCGGCGGACCTCGCACCGACCGGCGCGGCCGATTCAGCCTCGACGACGTGCCGCCAGGCAGCGGGACGCTTCGCGTGTTCGACCCCGACGGTGGCGAAGGCGGGAGTGCGCGGGTGGATTACGACGTCGAGCCCGGTGGTTCGGCGGACCTCGGTACGGTCACTGCGATCGGGGCTGGGTCGGTGCCCTTTGCCGAACGGGGCGACCTGGGCTTTCGCACCGCGGTCCGCAGCTGGACCCAGCGCCCGCTGCCCCCCGAAGGAGACCCCGAGCTCGACGAGACGCCGCCGTTGGACCCTGCCCGCGAGCGCCTCTGGGTGCGGGCGGTTTCCGAGGACGGAGCAGCGAGCGAGGCCGGTCTTCGACCCGGAGATGAAGTCCTCAGCGTGCGCGACCAAGACGTCGCCAGTCAGGGTGCTCGCGTCGCCGCATCGACGCTGGGCCCCAGTCACGTGAAGCTCGGCACGACGGTCTCGATTCGGTACCGGCGCGGCGATCGCGAAGAACGGGTGACGCTGACGGCCCGACCGCGCAATCTTGCAGCCTTGGCCGGCGGCTGACCTGCATGCGCGCAGGCGTACGCCGTACGGATTCGACTGGTGCGCAGCGGGTCCGCGGGCGTACGCCTGATCCATGCCGACCGCGTCCGCACAGACCGTGTCGTTCTCCGCCCGTGACGGCTATACGCTCGCGGGGTCGTGGTGGGGGCCCGAGGATCCGGCGCGGGTCGTGATGATCAACGCGGCCACCGCCGTCCCGCGGCGGTTCTACCGCCACTTCGCCGCCGCGCTGGCCGAGGCCGGCTACGGCGTGCTCACGTACGACTACCGCGGCATTGGTGACTCCGCCCCGCGATCGCTGCGTGGATTCTCGGCCCGGATGCGCGACTGGGGCATGCAGGACATGGCCGGCGCGCTGGACTGGGTTCGCGCCCGCCACCGGGGAGCGGACATTTCCATGGTGGGACATAGCGTCGGCGGACAGTTGGCGGGCCTGCTCGACAATGCCGACGAGGTCGATGGGATCGCCACGTTCTCCGCCCAAAGCGGGCACTGGCGGCTCCAGGGCGGCGCCCAGAAGGCCATGGTCGCCCTGCACATGCATCTGACGTTTCCTGCGATGGCGCGCGCGGTGGGCTACATCCCGTGGTCGAAGTTCGGGGGCGGGGAGGACCTGCCCGCCGGAGTCGCGCGGGAGTGGGCGCGATGGTGCCGAGACCCGCGCTATCTCTTCGGCGACCCGACGCTGCCGCTGCATCGCTACGCAGCGTTCGAGGCTCCAGTGCTGGCGTACAGCTTCGACGACGACGACTGGGGGACTGCACGGTCGGTGGATACGCTGATGCGCGAGTATCCGCGGGTGCAGCGACGCCACGTCGCGCCGGCCGAGGTTGGCCTGCGCGCGATTGGGCACTTCGGCTTCTTCCGTCCCGGCGCGGCTGGGATG
This sequence comes from uncultured Nannocystaceae bacterium, assembly GCA_964432695.1. Lineage (GTDB taxonomy): Bacteria > Myxococcota_A > Polyangia > Nannocystales > Nannocystaceae > CAJXVA01. Next base: position 5,117 of record CAYSPB010000254.1, on the reverse strand, counting down.
TGGCCGGACGTGGTGAAGTGGCTCGGCGCGCCCGCAGCCGCGTGAGGTCGACCCTCACCGGTAAAGGCGACGAACGCGGCGGAGCAGCGCGCCGGCGACGCGACGTGCCTTTCGCTCGAGGCGGTCGCGCTTGCGGGGCCCGGCGGAGGGATCGAGGTCGAGCGTCGCGAAACCGCGTTCGATCGATGCGAGGTCGTCCTGTGTCAGCGAGAGCGCTGCCGCCCGCGCGGTGTTGCGAGCCTGCGTGGGTCCACTGACGCCGACGATTGCCGCCGTCACGCCCGGCTGATGCAGTAGCCACGCCAGCGTCACTTGCACGACCGAGGCCTGCAGTCGCGTCGCAACGGGGCGCACCACCGCGTCGATCGTGGCGTCGATGCGCGCGGCGTTGGCGTGTACGAACGCGGTCCCACGCGCGCGGGGGTCGGCCACGTGCATGCCGCCGCGCTTCGAGCGGGCTCCGGTGAGCGCACCGCGGCGAAGCGGCGAGTAGAGCAGGGTGCCCACGCCCAGCGCTTCCGCTCGTTCGACCCGTGCGCGCCCCTCGAGGTGCAGCAGGCTGAACTCCACCTGATGTGCGACCAGTGGTACCTCGCCGAGCGCGGTCCGAGCTTCGACCAGCTGTGCATCATCGAAGTTGCTCACGCCAATGTGACGGAGTTTGCCCTCGGCCCGCAGGTCGAGCAGCGCGCCCATCGTCTCGGCGATCGGGGTGTGCAGGTCGGGGTGATGCACCTGGCACAGGTCGAGCGCCTCGATGCGCAGGCGCTTCAAGCTCGCCTCGACGTCGGCACGAACCGATGCCGGGCGGCTGTCTTTGTGGACGACGAGCGGACGGCCGTTCACCTGGGTGCGTAGGAGGACATCTCCCCGGGCGCCGTCACCCCATCGCAGGCCCACCTTGCCCAACACGGTCGCGGTCCGACCTCGCAGCGCATCGCCGAGCATCGTCTCGGTGTGGCCGAAGTGATACAGGGGGGCGGTGTCCACGGCGGTCATGCCGGCATCGAGCGCGGCGCGAACGGTCTCGACCTGCTGCGCAGCCGAGCGCCTGTTTCCGTACGCCATCGTGCCGAGTACGAGCGGCGGCACGCATAGCTCGCTCGCCCCGAGGGGGCGCGGGGTCACGGGGACTCCGCCGCCGTGCACTGCTCGGAGCCGACGTAGTCCGGGTCGCAGGGGTCGTTGATGTCCTGGACCGCGGTCGCGGCGTCGTTGCCCGCGTCGGTCAGCGTCCAGCTGCTGTGGAACTCCTGCACGGCCAGCCCTCGCTGCGGGTCGAAGTCTCGGAGCTCGCTGTCGGTCTGGGCTGGCACGCCATCGGCGTCGAGCCGAAGCACGATCTCGGCCTCGAGCTGTCTCCGGCGCGGGCCACTGGCGGTGGAGACCTCGCGGGCGGAGGTCATGCTCTGCATGATCTTGGCAAGCACGGGTCCTTCCTTGCCAGGGCGGACCCGTCCCTCGAAGGTGGCGTCGATGGTCGGGGCGCCGGCAAGCCGCTGTGGGTCCGCGGGAGCGTCGCGCCAGGTGTGGCGGGGCTCGATCGCGTTCGCCGGCAGCTCGACGAAGCCCAACGTGACCGCGAGCCCGAGGGTGTCGAGCAGGCCGACGATCTCGGGGGCGGGTCGCTCGGGTCCGCTGGGCATGGCGAGCAGCTTGCCGCGCGGCGAGAGGGTGAACCGCAGCTCCAGGCCGCGAAGCTGCTCGGAGGCGAGCTTGGCGAACTGATCGCTGCTCAGGCCGACCGCAGGCGGAACGGACCAGTCGAGGTCGACGTTGCGAAACGTCGCCCGCACGGTGGCGGACCCGGCTTCGTCGACCGCCATGACGAACAGCCGGGCATCACACTCGAGGCTCTGCGTCAGGTTCTCGGACATGCCTTCGACTTGCCGCGTGGTGCCGATGCGCAGATGACCGTCGAAGCTCGTGCCGGTCTTCAGCGCGTAGGCGAGCTTCACGCCGCCGCTGGGGGTCCGAACCGAGCGCTCTCGATCTGGACGGCAGCCGGCGGCAGGCCCGAGCAGACCGAGGCCGAGCATCGCGACGAGCAGGCGCTGAGCGGTAGGCATCTCCGCGGAGCGTACGCGCGCCGCCGCGACCGGGGCAAGCCTTCCGCCACCGCTGCTACAGGGGCGCAGGCGGGGCCGGCTTGGACTCGATGCGCGGGGCCTGGGTACCGGCTGAAGGCAGGAATTCGCCGGCGGGAATGTCCGGGCTCGTCGTGGCTGCCGCCAAGGCGCGGCGTTCCTCTGCGGCCTCGGTCTTCTTCCGTTCGGCGTCGCGGTCGGGCGGACCCCAGGGACGCTGCTGTGTGAACCGTCGCCCCGGCTCCTTGCCCGAGTCACGCACGTGCACGATGGGGCTCTTGTGGAGATCGTCGGGCAAGAAGCCCGTCCAGCCATAGGGGAGGGTCGGCCCCATCCACTCGAAGACCCAGCGCGCGTCGAGGGGGGCCAGGTTTACGCAGCCGTGGCTCTTTCGGTTGCCGAAGCGGTTGTGCCAGTACGCGCCGTGCAGCGCGATGTGTCCTTGGAAGAGCAGGACCCAGGGGACGCCCTGCACGAGGTACGGGTTGTCCTCGTAGTCTTGGTTTGCCATGTCCATCGAGGCCACCTTGGCCCAGACGGGGTAGTTGCCTAGCGGCGTGGGGCTGCCGCGACCACTGCTGATGAGCGTGGCGTACAGCGGTTCGTCGTCACGGTATGCCACGAGCACTTGCTCGCCGACGTCGACGTCGACCCACTGGTCGTTGCCGGTTTCGGCGCGGCGAAAGTCGGTAACCGTGCCGTCGGGGGGATCGATGATCGTGACTTCGTTGAGGTCGCCCTCGTCCACCCACTGGTCCTCGCCGATCTGACGCCAGTCACCGCGGCTCGCGAGCACGTGGACGCGCTCGCGCAGCGGCAGGGTCGCCACGGGGTCATTCTCCGACCCCGGCGCGTCGTAGACCTTGGTCTTGTCCTTGCGGACCCAGGCAAACAGCGGACCGGGTTCGGCGTCCTCGATGCGCACGCCTTGCCACTGCGACCCCTGGCCCATCCACCCGATGTCGGCCTTGGCGACGATGAGGCCGCCCTTGGTCTCGACGTAGCGGGTGCCGTCGAGCTCGAACGAGCGCGTCACCACCAGCGACATGCCGCGGGTCAGACTGCGCTTCTCGAGGCCGAGTCGTACGTCGTCTTCGCTCGCGTACGAGGGCGTGTCGTCGGCGCGCACCAGCGCGTAGGCGTGGGGCAGGCGCTTGCCCGGGGGAAGGGGCATGGCGGCACCCAGCTCGGGCGGCGCCTTGGCCGGAGTTGCGTGCCGGCTGCACACGTAGCCCATAGGCCACACGGCATACCAAGGCTTGCCCTTGCAGCCCTGCGGGTCGCGGCTTTCAACCTCGCCGCGAACGACCAGCCGCGTGCCCTTGCCGAGCGTGGCGATGCGCTTGTGCGGGACCCAGGGGCGGCCACGGATGACCGTGTCCTGGTAGCGCACGCTGATGTACTTCACCTCGCTGGGCTCGATCGTGATGGCATCGGGGCCGGGCACCGCCCCATCGGCGTCGGCGTCGGTCTGGGCGAGCAGGCCCGGATCGAGGGCCCCGAGCGCCGTCGCGCTCTTGAGCAGCAGCAGGGGGGCCAGCAGGTTCACCATCGTCACGCTACCATCGGGCCGTTGGCCTCGCCCAACCATACGCGCGGCGCAGCGGGCCTGTTCCGACGTCTGTGGCCGGTGCTGGCGCTCATCGCGTTCTGCACGCCGTGGTTCAACATCGTGCGGGACAACGCCGACTCGGCGGGCATGCTCGCCCATTTGCACGCGTTCTTTCTCGACGCCGACCTGCTCTATGATGATGAGGTCCGCGCACTACGAATGACGCCCACGTTCACGTTCGTGACCTCGCAGGGCGTGGTGTCGAATCATTGGCCGGCGGGGGCGACCTGGATCCAAGCGCCGGGCTATGCGCTGGGCCTGCTCGCGAATCGGGTGCTCGCGCCGACCGGGATCCGTCTGAACCCGTACGGCGTCGTGCCTCTACTCGCGGTGCGGGCCCTCGCCATGTTGGTGCTGTGGCGGGTGGGGCATGCGATCGCGTCCCGGTTCACCGCGGCGACGGGGTCTGCGGGGGCCGGCACCGTGGCGCTGCTGGCCTGGACCGTCGGGACGCCCCTGCTGTACTACGCATCAGAAGCGCCGCTGCGGCCTCACCTGTGGGGCTTCGCTGCGATGGTGGCGTTCGTGCTGGCGTGGCGTGACCGCACGTGGGGCACGCCGCTGCAGCGGGCTCTCGTGCTGGGCAGCCTGGTGGGCCTTGCCGCCGGGATTCGGCCGCAGCTGGCCCCAGCGTGGTTGCTCGTCGCAGAGGACGTCTGGACGACGGGCAAGGCGGACCGCGTCCGGCGGATCACCGTAGCGGCGGCGTGCGCCGCTACGTGGCCTCTGCTGCACCTGCGGCTTCAGCTGTGGATGTACGGTGGCACCCTGGGCGACTACGCCGGACCGCTGACGCACCACGTGCGGGCCTTGATGGTCTCGCCGTATCACGGGGTGCTCAGCTGGTCGCCAGTGGTCGGTCTAGGTTTCATCGCCGCGGTGCGCTCGGCATGGTTGCGGGAGCGGGCCGGGATCCTCATCGCCGCCTTGGTGCTGCATCAGCTGTGGCTCGATGCGGGCATGCGTGACATCCAAGCCTACGCGGTGCTCGGCACGCGGACCTGGTCCGGTGGTACGTCGTTTGGCGCTCGCAAGCTGCTCGACGCGCTGCCGCTGCTGCTGCCCTGCACCCTCTCGCTTGCGGAGGCCGTGACCCGGCGAGGCTGGGGACGACCGCTTGCCGCCGGCGTGCTGGCGCTGGTCGTGCCCACGCTGGGGCTTCACGCGGCGGCCTTCGTCGACCCCGACACCACCGCAGCCGTACTGGACTGGCAAGGCCTCGCGGTGAAGCTCCAGGGCGCGACGTCGTTGCGGGCGTGGGCGGATGCGTGGGGAAACCGGGCGCTGCCGCTTCGGCTGCTGGGCACGTGTGCCGGGGTGGTGGCCGTGCCGCTGGCGGTTGCCTCCACGCGGGTTCGTGCGCGGCTGGGCCGGTCGACGTCGCAGGCGCGCGTAGGGCTGGCGATCGTGGCGCTGCT
>CAYSPB010000253.1:0-11418 GCA_964432695.1 uncultured Nannocystaceae bacterium | reverse complement strand
CGTGATCCCGACCATCATCACGGCGCGCGCCGTCTCGCACACGGTGCAGATGGCCGAGCGCTTCTTCGAGGACTACGAGATCCTGCTGCCGCAGCTCGGCGACCCCGAGGAGGCGAAGGTCGAGGCGGCGACGGACGCGATCGCCGTCGGGGAGTTGAGCGCGCGCGTCAACAACCCCGACGGGCCTTCGAGCGAGCTCGCCGCGAGCTTCAACACGATGGCCGAGCGGGTCGAGCGGCTGATTCGAAGCCGCGACGAACTCGTCCAAGCAGTGTCACACGAGCTCGGCTCGCCGCTGTCACGGATTCGCTTTCAGATGGCTCTGCTCGAGACCGCTGAGGACGGTCAGCGCGAAGAACGGCTCGCGTCGATGACCCGCGACCTCGACGCGCTCGACGAACTCGTCGCCGAGCTGCTGACCTACGTGCAGTCGGACGAGGCGAGAATGGAGCCGGCGGCGTTCGGACTCGAACGCGTGCTCGCCGACCTGGCCGAACTCGCGCGGCTCGAAGTGCCCGAGGGGAGGGCGGTCGACGTGCGGACCGAGGTCGCCGCGGGCCTCGAAGTCACCGCGGACCCGCGTCAGTTTCAGCGGGCTATCGAGAACCTGCTGCGCAACGCTGCGCGCCATGCCTCCACCACGGTTCACCTCGAGGCCACGAGCGAACCCGACGGCGTTCGCGTGCGCGTACACGACGATGGGCCGGGCATCCCCGAAGCGCTTCGTGCGAAGGTGCTTACGCCGTTCGTTCGCCTCGAGGCCCACCGTGGCCGCAAGACCGGCGGGGTTGGACTGGGTCTCGCCATCGTCAGCCGGATCGTCGAGCGCCACCGCGGGCGCTTGCAGATCGGCACGAGCAAGCTGGGTGGCGCCGAGGTCACGACGATCTGGCCGTGCTGAGCGTCCCCTGCATTGTGGCTTCGTGAGCCCATCCGGTGGGCAGGCTGACGCTTTTTCCTTCATCGCTTTGTGCGTCCGAGGAACACTGCGTCCGTGCTCATGGCCCGCTCCACGCGCTTCTTGATCGCTGCCGTTTTTTCCTCTGGATGCGCGAGCAGCAGCGCCGAAGGTACGGAGCCCGAACCTGGGCCGCTGCCATCGTCGAGCGGTGCGCAGGAGAGCGGCACGACGAGTGGCGTGGTCAGCACCGGCGCCGCAGACGGCTCGACGTCGGCGATGGACACTCCCAGCACGGGGGTCGACGCCTCCACGGGAGCCGCCGAGAGCGAGTCGAGCTCCGGGGTGCCCGGGTGTGATGCCACCGGCTTTCACCTGGACGGCGCGACCCTGCTCGACGTGAACTGCCAGCCTTTCGTGATGCGCGGCGTGAACTACCCGTACGCTTGGTACGCCCAACGCGACGACACGCCGGAGCAGTTTGCTGCCATTGCGGCGGCGGGTGCGAACGCTGTGCGGGTCGTGCTGGCGAACGGGGAGCAGTGGACGCGGGTTGACGGAGCTGCGCTCGCCAACGTGCTGCAGTGGGCACGGGATGCTGGCCTGGTCACCATCGTCGAAGTGCACGATGCGACCGGTTGGTCGGAGCAGACCACCGCCGCGGACCCGCAGACAGCGGTGGACTACTGGCGCAGCGACGACATTCGGGACGTCCTCGTCGGAACCGAGGACACGGTCATCATCAACGTTGCGAACGAGCCATTCGGCAACACGACCACCGAGCAGTGGACACCCTTTCACGTCGAGGCCGTCGCGGCACTTCGGGAGGCGGGCTTGCACCACACCCTGCTCGTGGACGCGCCGAACTGGGGTCAAGACTGGACGAACACGATGCGCGATGGAACCGCCGCCGCCAGCATCTTCGAAGCCGACCCCGACGCAAATACCGTGTTTTCCGTCCACATGTATGAGGTCTACGGCACGGCTGACGTGGTCGAGACGTACCTGGACACCTTCCTCGATTCGGGTCTGGCGCTCGTTGTCGGAGAGTTCGCCTCGACGCACAATGGTGAGCCGGTTGCCGCGGAGACCATCTTGCAGGCGACGGACGCGCGCAACGTCGGCATGCTCGGATGGTCGTGGTCGGGCAACTCGTCGCGCCTCGCTGCGCTCGACGTGGTGATGAACTTCGACCCTGCCGTTCGTACGACGTGGGGCGACCTGCTCATCGACGGCGCCGGCGGATTGATGCAGACCGGACAGCCGTGCTCCTGCATCAGCGCGCGTTGACTCCGGAAGGGTCTTTCGTCACCACGGCGAACTGGCCCGCATTGCGGGCGATCTCGGATGCAATCTGGTCGGGGCTCGCGTGGGGCGGCCCGAAGAAGGCTGGGCGCGCAAACGGGATCTGCAGGCCGGTGCGAAAGGCCGGTCGCGCATGCAGACGTTCTACCCAGGCGCCCAGGTGAGGCATCGATGTGACGTCGGCGTTTGCCCAGTACGCGCTCGCACAGTAGGCGAAGCAGGCCACGTCGACGAGGGTGCAGCGCTCGCCGAGCACGAATGGACCGCCAGAGCTTGCAAGCTGGGTGTCGAGCATCCGGAGGCATCGCTCGGCCTCGGCGATGAAGCGACCGATTGCAAACGGGTCGTCGTGACCTCGGACGCGCGCGATGCGTTGGAAGTACATCGCTTGGCCCATCGCTGGACCCAGCGCGCTCACCTGCCAGTACAGCCACTGCTTGATCGCCAGGTGCTGCGCGAGATCCTCTTCGGCCGTAGGCAGCAGTGCGCTCGCGTAGCGCGTCGCGGCGTATTCGAGGATGGCACCGGACTCGGCCACCGTCACGCCGCGCGCACGATCGATCAGCGCCGGGATTCTTCCGTTCGGGTTGATCGCCAAGAATCGCTCGCTGCGCTGTTCGTTCGCCTCGAAGTCGACCAGCGCCCAGTCGTAGGGCACGCACATCTCCTCGAAGAGGATGGGCAGCTTCCATCCGTTCTGCGTCGCGTAGATCAGGCAACACACGTCGCTGTGCTCCGACGGGCTCCATGCTTCGTCGAGCGCAACCTGGCGAGCGAGAGAAGACGCGGTCATGGACAGAGTCTTCCACGCTCGGGGCGCCGGGTCATGGTTTGCGCCGCGACCCGGCGTACGGCGCGCATCCCACGGCACCGATGGAACCTAGGGACGCGAGTCCGGCCGCGCACGGCGGGTCAAAAACGACAGTTGTCGCCTGCGCACTCGGTGAAGACGAGTTCGTCGACGGACTCGTCGCAGTACATGCTGGCGATACCGTCGAGGCAGCATCCGATGAAGTCGATGCTCGTGGGGGTTCCGTCGTCGCCGGGAATCTCGCAGCCCTGGATGACCTCACCTTCGAGCCACTGCGCGTAGCGATCGAACGCAGAGACGGGACAGAAGCCGAGAGAGCCCTCGGCGTCGGGCATCGGGTCGTTGCTGCACTCCCAGTATTCGAACTTGGGGATCCACCCGCACCCGCATCCGATGGGGTCGCTGGTCCCGGTCGGCTCGCCGACACCGCTGGTCATCGTTCCGGCGTCGCCGGAGGAGCTTTCTCCGTCAGCATCGTCGGTCGTCGACGAGGAGCCCTCGATCGCATTGCCATCGTCCTCGGGCACGGTCGGCGTCTCGTCGTCCTCACTCGGGGCGGGGGCCTCGGGGACGCAGCTGTTGTCGGTGCAGATGGAGCCCACAATGCACGAGCCTCCCGGACCACACTCACAGCCGGGCGCGCCGGCTTCGCAGCGGATGCTTCGGCAAACGCTTTGCACGCACTCCAACCCTCGGCCGCAGACGTCGTCGGCCGTGCACGCGCAGGTTGGCTGTCCCGTCGGGCAGACGCGGTCGGTGGCCGTTGGAATGTCCTCGAAGCAAGCCGAACACAGCATGAACAAGGGCACGAAGACGGCGGCCCATCGAGAGAACCAGGGGAGTCGAAGGTGGGGGGGAACCGTCGAAAACATGGGGGCCACGGGAGGATGCCGGACGCGGCGCGACGCGTCCGAGTGAGAGTACGTTCGCGCCACCCCGACCAACGGCTGAGGATGAGGGGATGACGTTGGCCGAGGCGGCGGAACGTAGAGCGTTTGATGATGTCGATTCCAAAGCGAGTCGACGTGCGAGCGGGATGGTCACGCGCGTCGTCTCACCCATGAATGTCCGCGCGGCTTCGGATCCTTCACTCTCGGTGCGCATTGGCACGAGATGACGGCGTCGTGTGCGTACGACGTCACAGTGTCGACGGGGAGAAGGAGCGCGCTGCGGCCATCAAGTGGCGTTTGAACGTCTGCAGCTTCAGCGACGGGTGCTCGGTCGACCCGTGGATCATGAAGACCGGGTCGAAGCGGGGAAACGTGTACGAAGGCAGGACGCGAACGAGGGCTCCGCTGCGCAGGTGCGCGGCGGCGGGAAACGCCGACAGATAGCCGATGCCCAATCCCGACAGGACCAGGTCGAGCAACGCGTTTCCATCGTTGACCGTACAAACGGGCGCTACGTCGACGGAGCGAAACGATCCGGCATCGACGTAGGTCCACGTCGAGATGTCGAACTGAGATGACCGATACGCCACGGTGGGCAGTCGCGCGAGGTCCTCGGGGTGGTGGGGGGCATCGATGCGGGCGAGAAGCTGCGGCGCGGCCGCGATGCAGACGTCGTTGTCGAGCAGCTTCGACGCCGTGAGGCTGCCCTCGGCGAGACGTCCGACCCGCACGGCGAGGTCGAAGCCATCGCGGGTGAACTGAAGAGGGCCGTCGTCGACCACCAGTTCGACGCGGGCCCGGGGATGCGCGTCGAGGTACGTCTCGATCGCGGGCTGCACGATGTGTCGACTCAGGTGCACGAGGCTGTTGACGCGAAGACCTCCAACCACGTCTCCACGCAGGGCATCGAGCTGTTCGTACAGGGTGTCCACGGACGCACCCACGCGACGGCTCGAGGCCAGCACCACGGCTCCGGCTTCGGTCAGGCTCATCGTCCGGGAGGTTCGGTTGAGCAGCTGTACGCCCAGCGCCGTCTCCAGGGAGCGCACGTGCTTGCTGACGGTGGAGTGACTCAGCCCGCGTCGCGCCGCGGCGTGGGAGAACCCGCCGGCGTCCACGACGTCGCGAAACAGCAGCAGTTTTCCCAAGTCGTCCACAATGATCTGTTCGTATCATCGACAGACACTGTGATGAAGTGTCGATTGAAGCGACAGCCGGGACCAGCCAGGCTCCGTTCATGCCCGAGCGCATCAGCCTGCAATCCACGCCCGACCCCGCCGCCGTCTCTCGCATGGCCGTTCGCTTCGAACGCGGTGCGGCCACCCTCGAGGGTCTGCTGTTCGCCCCTGCCGATGGCGTGGGCCCGCGGCCGGCGGTCGTGGTCACGGGCGCGTGGACGACGGTGAAGGAACAGATGGCTGGGACCTACGCGCGAGAGCTGGCCCGTCGGGGCTTCGTGGCGCTCGCGTTCGACTTCGCCGGGTGGGGTGCCTCGGACGGAACGCGACGCTTCATGGAAGACCCCGCCGAGAAGACCGCGGATATTCGAGCCGCGGCGGCAGCTCTCGCCGCTCGAGCCGACGTGGATGCGTCGCAGATCTCCGGGTTGGGCGTGTGCGCGTCGGCGGGCTACATGGCGGCCGCCGTCGCCGACGACCCGTTGCTGCAGCGTCTCGCGCTCGTGGCCCCGTGGCTGCACGACGCTGCCATGGTCGAGGCGATCTATGGCGGTGCGTCGAGCGTGGCCGCGTTGGTGGAGCGAGGACGCGTCGCGGCGGCATCGGGTCAGCCGCAGACCATCGTCGCCGCGAGTACGACCGATGCTGATGCGCTGATGTTCGAAGCTCCGTACTACACCGAGCCCGACCGAGGTCTCATCGACGCGTACGACAATTGCTTCGAGCTCGCGTCATGGGGCCCGTGGCTCACCTATGATGCCCAGGCGTCGGCGGACCGACTGCAGGCGCCGACCCTCATCGTGTGCTCCGAGGCGGCTGCGCTTCCCGATGGCGCGCGGGCCTACGCGAAGCGGACGAAGGCACCGCTGGCACAGCGCTGGCTCGAGGGCGTCAACCAGTTCGACTTTTACGATCGCGCGGACGTCGTGACCGAAGCCGCAGACGCGGTCGCGGAGCACCTGCGGTGAACGAGCAAGCCCGATGCAGGGCGCTGATGCCGGGGCTCGGCTTCACGCACCATCAACTCGGCGCGCTCGACATCGAGATCGAAGAGGCGCGTGTACGCGTCGGCGCATGCGTGACCGCAACGCACACCCATCGGGGCGCGGTGTTGGACAGTCCTGGGTCGCTACGTGGTCGAGCCGCGCCGGGCGGCGCCGTCTTGCAGAGCGCTTTCGTCCGCGTGATGCGAGACCCCGCCGACGAGGCATCCTCCGAGGGGCACCTCGCAGCGCTCCTGGTCGGTGCAGAAGCGCTCTTCCCGGTTGAGACCGACGGCCTGATGCGGTTCCTGCACTGCCGGTACGGTATTGAGGCCGATGCCGGCGACGGAGGATGAACGCCGCAGCCGGTGTACGGCTGGCGCTCACCTGTAGAACGCACCCCAACGCGGCTTGCAGCGAGCGCCGAGCATCCGCACTGTAGAGGTGCACTTGGCTGACGAACTCGACACCCGACCGGTCGAAGGGCCGCCCAACTGGGACGACGACCTCGAGTTCCCATCGCGGCTCGGGCGGTACGCCGTGCTGCAGGAAGTCGGCCGCGGCGGCATGGGACGGGTGTTTCGGGCGTACGACGCCAAGCTCGAGCGAGAAGTCGCGCTGAAGGTCGTCCTCGACTCGCAGGTGTCGACCGAGACCGCCGCGCGACTCGTGGTCGAGGCTCGCGTGATGGCCAAGCTGGCGCATCCCAACGTCGTGGCGGTGTACGACGTGATCGAAGCGGACTGGGGAGATCGACGTCGCTTGGTGATCGCGATGGAGTTCGTGCCGGGGGACTCGTTTCGCGCGTGGCTCCGGCGGCCCGGACTCACCCAGACGGCGATCCTCGAGGCGTTCCTCGCAGCAGGCAAGGGGCTGGCGGCGGCGCACGCTGCGGGCATCCTTCACCGCGACTTCAAACCGGGCAACGTGCTCGTCGACGACCGTGGTCTGCAGCGAGGCGGAGAGTTGCGGGTCAAGGTCACCGACTTCGGCGTGGCGAAGTGGCTGCACGACCTCGACTCCTCCGAGGCCCGCGCCCCGGTCTCCACGACATCCGCCGAGCTGACGGCGGCAGGTGCGGTCCTCGGGACGCCGCGCTACATGCCGCCCGAGCAGCACGCCGACGACGAACTGACGCCGCAGGCGGACCAGTACGCATTCTGCGTGGCACTCTGGGAAGCGCTGGCGGGGTCGCCTCCGTTCGGCGCGAGTCCCACGCTCGCCGACAAGCGGAGGGCGCTTCCGTCGTGGCCGCGCAACGACACGCCCAAGCGAATCGTCGAGGCTTTGCATCGCGGTCTGCAGGTCGACCCGTCCGCTCGATGGCCATCCATGGCTGCGCTGCTCGAGGCGATCGCGCCGACGCCCCGTAGGGGTCGCAGACCGGTCGAGCGCGCCCTGCTTGCCGCCTTCGCGCTCACGACGGTGGGGCTGGGCGTTTCGAGGCTCACCGAGGACGAGGCCGACGACACCGTCCCCGAGGCGTGTCGCGACGCGAAGCTGCGGCTCGAGGCCGCGTGGGGGCAGGCCAAGCGAGACGCCGTGCGGCAGCGGCTGGATGCGTCGTCAGAGCGCGACGCGGCGCAGGAACGCTGGACACTGGTCGCTGCCCGCCTCGACGGCTACGCGAATGATTGGGCCGAACAGTATGGAGCGGCGTGTCGCGAGGCCGCGACGGACACCGAGGACACCAACCTGGCGAACTTGCGGCTGGGGTGCCTCGATGATGCGCGAAAAACCTTCGAGGTCACGACGACGGCGCTGGCCCACAGCACGCCGGAAGCCCTGGCGACCGCGGTCGGTTCGCTCGACGGCCTGGTCGAGTTGCGCTCCTGCGCCGATGCCCGGGTGCTGGCGCGACGTGCGTCGTGGTCGGTGCCCGAGGATGCAACGTGTCACGAGGGGGCGGAGGCTGCCTTGCGTGCTGCTCGTGTCGCTGCTCGACTCGCGCGGCCCGAGGCCGCACGGCCCGAGTTCGAAGCCGCGGTCGAGGCGACGGCGCTGTGCCCCCACGACAGCTTTGCGGCCCGGCTCGGGCTGGTCGAAGGCACGTTGCTCGCAGCCGGAGGCACCTACGATGAGGCGGCAACCGTGCTGGAGCTCGCGCACCGTGACGCGGTGGCCTACGACCAGCGGGACCTGCTGCTCGACATCGCCACGCTGGAGATCAAGGTGCTGGGGCTCGGACTCGAGGCCTTCGAGCGGGCGGCGCAGCTGTATCCGACCGCGCGCGGGCTGGCGGATGGAGACGTCGAGAACGAGATCGACGTGGCGGTCCACATTGCGCGCGTGGAACTGCAGCGCAAACAGTACGCGCGCGCGGAAGCGGAGCTGCTACAGGCTCGAGGCGCACTTGAACGCGCGGGGCTGCCCGCCGACGCTGACCTCGAGAATACCTACGGCCAGCTGCATGACCGTCGCGGGGAGCTCGACGACGCGGGCGAGCGCTACCGTCACGCGTATCGCCTCTACGTGGAGCGCATTGGCGAGTTCCATCCCGCCACGCTGCGCGTGCGCGCCAGCATTGCCTCGGTCCTGCGCCGGCAGAAGGCGTACGAGCAAGCCGAGGCCGAGTACCGGGCCGTCCTTGCCCAGCTTCGATCGGCCGTGGGCGAGAAGCACCCCATGCAGGCCGAGCTGCAGAGCAACCTGGGCAACCTGCTGCTCGACATGCAGCGCTATGAAGAGTCCGTCACGTTTCACCGACGGGCCCTTGCGCTGCACGCCTCGCTGCTGGGGCCGGACCACACCAGCGTTGCCCTCACGCGCATGAACCTCGGGATTGCGCTGCGGCACGTCAAGAAGGATGTCGAGGCGGCACGAGAGTTCGCCGAAGTGGCACGGGCCTACGCGGCCTCGCTGGGTCCCGACGATTCCAACACGCTTTTTGCCGAGATCATCGAGGGCGGTGCGTTGGCGGCAGCGGGACGGCACGAAGAGGCGGACCAGATCGCTGAGGATGCCTGGCCGCGCATGGCAGCGCAGGCGCAGACCGTGGCTGCGTTCGAGCTGGTGGACTTCGTCAAGAGCTACGCCGCGATCGTGTATCGCGATGGCGAGGACCCCAACCGCCGCGCTCGGGCGCTGTCCTCGCTGCGGCTCGTCGAGACCGAGTTGGGCCGTCGCCATGCCGAGCGACCGAGTGCCGACCTCGAGGCGCAGCAGAAGCGACTCGACGCGTTGATCGATGCGGCGCTCGAGGGCTGAACGCTGGCCGACGTCGCCCTATGGGCCAAAGGTCCAGGCGTACTCGCGTACAAGCGCATCCCCTACGAGACGGAGATGGCGTGGGTTGACGCGGGTTTGCGCGGCGATACACCCCGTGACAGGCGCCCGTTGTGTCGGACGCACCCCGTTTCTCATGCGACGCCTCCTGCTGCTCCCGTTCCTGCCCTGTCTGCTGCTGTCCTGTGCGCCGGCGGGCTCATCGGCTCCGTCGATGCCTGAGGTGACGCCGCAAAGCCGCGCCGTCGTGCTGCCGATCGACGCGGTCGCGTGGGCGCCGCTGAATCCCGCGCGCGGTGACGCGAGCCCGCGGGCTGCAAATCTCTGGGGGGACCGGACCACGCCGGGGGCAACGGGGTTCCTGGTGCGGTTCGCCGATGGTTTCGCTTCACCGCCGCACATTCACAACGTCTCCTACCGCGCCGTCGCGCTGCAGGGCTGGGTGCACAACGACGACCCGGAGGCCGCCCCGATGTGGATGGAGCCCGGGTCCTTCTGGACGCAGCCTCGCGGTGAAGCGCACATCACCGCCGCGCGAGGGGAGGGCAGCACCGTGCTCGCCTACGTAGAGATCGAGGAAGGGCCGTACCTCGTTCGCCCGGCCGCGGATGCCGTCGAGGGTCCGGAGCGTGCGCTCAACATCGACGCGTCGAATCTGGTGTGGGTCGAGACGAACGGCGTCCGCGTCGCGTATCTGTGGGGAAACCCCGAGGTGCACCACGGCGTGTTCGTGAAGGTTCCGGCCGGCTCGACGGCGCAACTGCAGGCCATCAGCGGCCCTCTTCGTGCTGTCGTCGTGGCGGGTACGCCCACACACCCCGAGCCGCTCCCGGTGGGGAGTCTGCTCACCGCCGAGGCGGGCCCGGCGGTGGTGGACTGTGCTGCGGACGCGGACTGCGTCTTCTACGTGCGCAGCGAAGGCACGCTGGAAGTTTCGGCGAGCGCCCGCGAGTCGTGACGGTGAGTGGTGTTCAGCCTTGCGGGAGCTTGTGCGTTCGAAGCCGGCGGGCCTCGTCGGTGCGGTTCGCCTGCTCGAGCCGGGTGGCGAGGTCCTCGATCGTGCGCTCGCTGTCCTCGGGAGGCAGGAGCGCGACGAGGCGCTGGACCAAGGGCAGAACCGGCTGTGCGCGCACGAGGGCATGGTCGATCGAAGCCCGCAGCGCCGTCACGCGGTGAGAACGCTGCCGTTGGGCCTCACGCGTCCGGGCAAGCGCTTTGGCATCTCTGGCCGCCGCCTCGGCTTGGTCATGACGTCCGGCCCGTTGCAACACGTACGCTCGAGTCGCGTGCAGACCCGGTGCATTCGGTAGCCTCTGCTGCGCGGTCTCCAGGACCTCGACCGCATGCGCGTCGTTCGTGTCGCTCAGGGCGAGCATGACAGGACCGTCGGAGCGCTTTGCGTTGGCGACGTGATGCTGGGCGCCCTCGAGCCAGGGGCGAGCGTGTGCCCATCGGCCTTGCGCAAACAGGGCGTACCCGAGCAGCCACCCCGCACGGGACTCCGGATTCGTCTCGGCGAGCGGTCGCAGCACGGCCTCGGCGCGCGCGGGCTGGGACGCCTGAAGCCAGGCAACCGCGAGCTTGAGGGAGTTCTCGGTGCTCTGCTCGCGGTGCGGCAGCAGCTCTTCGAACAGCGCGGCGTACGCGACCTTGTCGTCGCAGCCCAAGTAGGCCAAGGCGGCCGCCTTGCCCACGTCGGCCGCAAGCCCGTACTCGGCGCGCAGCGAGCGGATTGCGTCGAACGCCTGAACGTCGCAACGTCGCCCTACGCGAAAGCGGGCGCCTTCGCGACGTGCGTATGCGTTGACCTCGCTCGAGGGCTCGGGCCCGGTCACAGTTCCCGCAAGCCACAGCCCCAACAGCAGCGCCATCAACGTCATCGAACCCGCACGCTCTTTCGCATGAAGACCTTCCGCGCGTGACGGTGCCCGCACCACTGCGTTGACGCAGCGCGGACGCGTTGGTCCCGCGCTGCATCGGACGACGCCACGCGGGCCGTCACAAGTCTCTATGGTGGTCGCGCGGAAATGCTTCAGCGCCTTCGAACACGATGTTCACGCGGGACGAGCGCTCTCCGAGGCAGCTGTGCGCAGACTCGGTGGTCGACCGATGGCGGGTGCAACGCATC
>CAYSPB010000252.1:0-11423 GCA_964432695.1 uncultured Nannocystaceae bacterium | reverse complement strand
GACCAGCTCGCGCCCGGGGCGGCGCACACCGAGGATCTTGATCGCGACCTTCTGCTCGAAGGCGCCGTCCGCCCGGCTGGCGAGGAACACCTCGCCCATGCCGCCCTCGCCGATCACCCGCTCGACCCGGTAACGACCCGCCAGAACGGTACCCGGCGCCACACTTGGCTCGGGTTCTCCCAGCTCGGGGAGCGTGACCTCGGGGTCACTGGGCGAAACGGGGTCGGTCGACACCGCGATCGAGTATAGCCATTCGCTTGAGACGCCGCGTGTAGGCGACCTATGATGCGATCGGTGCGCGACCGGGACAGGAGCGGCTCGCGGAAGCCTCAGGCTTTCCGCGAGGGTGTTCTGCGGCAAACGTCCGCGCTCGTCGTGGCGCTTTCGGTCGGCGCAGGGCCGGTGACGGTGCACGCAAAAGCACCCGCCGAAGCCGTGGTGCCCGACCAGGGCGCGCTGTGGCGAGACGCGCAGGCAAAGCTGCAGACGGCGGACTACGCCGGGGCAATCGACGTTTTGACGGTGCTGTACGAGCAGGTCGTGCACGACCCCGACGCCGAGGCGCTGCGCAACCGCGTGCGCGTGGCATTGAGCGAAGCCCACATCGGCGCCTACGGCGTGGATGGCGAACGTGAACACCTGGTCTCTGCCGTCGACCTGCTCGAACGGGCGATCGCATCCACCGCCGCGGGAGATTCCGCGCAACAAGACGCCCTCGAGGCCAAGCGTGCGCAGGCGCAAACCCTGCTCGACGCGCACCCCGAGCCCGAACCAGAACCCGAGCCGGTGCCGATTCCCGAGCCGGAACCGGAGCCAGAACCGGAACCGGAACCCGAGCCTCAACCGCAGCCCGTTCTCGAGCCACCGCCATCCAAGGACGAGGGACGCCCGCTGATCATCGCCGGGGCGGCGCTCGCCTCGGTCGGCATGATCGGCAACGCCCTGCTGATCGGCGGCCTCGTGTCCGCCAACCGGGCCGTCGACACGTTCGAACAGGACCCGACACGACGCGCCGACGCACGACGCGACATCACCCGCGGCAACACGCTCGGCATCGTCGGGGGGGTCGTGGGTGGTGTCTTCACCGTCACGGGCGCGGTGCTCGTGGTGCTCGGCGTTCGCAAGCAACGCGGCGGCCTTTCGCCTGCCGTCAGCCGCACCGGCGTGGGAGTGCAATGGACCGGACGTTTCTGATCGCAGCCCTGGCAGCTCTGACCGCGTGCCCGATCCCCAACACGCTGGGGCTGCCGTGCGAGGTCGACGGTCACTGCGATGTGGGGCAGTTCTGCAACGCGCAGGACGTGTGTGAGCAAGGCGAGCCCGACATGCCGCCGCCAACGATGAGCGGTCCGCCCCCAACCGGACCGATGACGATGCCAACGGATCCCACCGATGCAAGCGGGACCGGCACGACCGACGACCCCTCGACCACGGCGACCACCGCCGCGGCCGAGAGCAGCAGTTCCACGACCGAAGCCGCCGACACCAGCTCCTCGGGCGACGTGTGCGGCTATCAGAACTGCACCGACCTCGACATCCTGCTGATCGTCGACAACTCCGAAAGCATGCTGCAGTGGCTCGCTCCGCTGGCCAACTCGCTCGCCGCGTTGTTCGATCTGTTCATCGAGCGACTCGACCCGGTGTGTTCCTTCCACATCGGATTGGCGAACTCCGAACGCATGCCGGAGAGCAACAGTCCCGAGTGCCAATACGCCGGTGCGCTCCTGCAGCGCTTCGAAGAGTGCGGCGGCGCAGATGGAGCTCCCTCCTACTACAGCAACGAGGACGGCACCGCGGCAGACGTCTTTGCAACCCTGCAGTGCGTCATCCTGGCCCAGGGCCTCAACGGGGACAGCGACGAGCGTATGCTCGAAGCCATGCTCGGTGCACTCGACCCGGCCAACAGCGCCGAAGGGGAATGCAACGCAGGCTTCCGTCGCCCCAACGCCGACTTGATCGTCCTGTACGTCAGCGACGAGAACGACCCCACACCCACGGACGAGCAGGACACCGTCGCCGACCTCTTCCTCGAGTACGTCGACCCCTCGCGCACCGCGTTCCTCGCGGCCGTCGGCAATCCGGGCAACGAGGACCCGATGTGCGAGTGGGTCCCCGATGCAGAGGGCGAGGGCATGGGCACCGACACCCCCTCGGCCCTCAGCGGCTTCCTCGCACTCAGCGGGATTCCGCTCTCACAGCAGGCCCGCGTCGACATCTGCGAAGACACCGTCTACGTCTTCGACGACGCCTTCATGGCGTTCGACGCGACCTGCGAATGACCTCCCCAGCCCAGCGGCTAGAGTTCGTCGAGGCTCTCGAGCCCCTCGAAGTCGATGCCGTCGAGGTTGCCGACCGTCGAGAGCACCGATGCGGCCGCAGCATCACGACCGAAAATCGAGTCTCTCGCGAGGTCGCCACAGTACGCTTCGCAGCTCAACCCGTCGTCTGCACCCTCGATGCTGTCACAACAGCGCACGCAGGAACGGTAGTTCGCCTCCGTATGGCACTCTGCCCACGGATGCCAGGTACACTGCCCTGTTTCTCCGCACGTGGCTCCCGGAGACATCGCTTCGCAGTCGGCGTCCTGCGTGCATGAGATGGATTCGCCACACCGTGCACCCAGCGGCGTATCGAAACAGCCCGACCCACAGACTTCTAACTCGAGATGAGCATCGCCATCGTCGAGGCCGCTGCAGTGGGTCGCCGTGTCGCCTTCGCACGTTCCCCACTGCGGTACCGAGCCGCACTCGCCGAGCGCGCTGTCGATGAGATGATGCGCTTCAGGCCCGAGCGCCGCGTAGATCGCACGGTCTTGGGCGCCTGGGAAGCTGATTGCGCCCGCCAGCACCCCGAACACGGTCCACGTGCCGTCCTCGTTTCGACTCATCAGCGGACCGCCGGAGTCTCCGCCGAGGGTTGCACCGTTCACTGCGTCCACGATCAAGTCGTTCTCGGTGAGTTCGTTGCCTCCCCAGAAGAGCGCCACGAGCTCGTCGAACGCTTCGGCCGACAGCTCCCGGCCCTCCCCCTCGACATACGCTTCGAGGTCGTCGAGAAAGCGCCCATAGTCGTATCCCATCAGCGCCGGGATCGCTTGCATGTACTGCATCGCGTAGACGCGGGCGCGCCCCAACCTGCGCTCTCCCACGCCCGCGGCCGAACGCCCATCGTCCAAACCGAACCCGACCTGATCATGCTCTCGCCAGATGTGCGTGCTGGGCTGTTGCCCGGTGATGACCGTGTGCCCGGGGATTGCGAGATCGATCCCCGTCGACGGCCGCGAGAGAAAGCCCAACGCCACGTCGGCACCGTGTCCGAGTAGGCCGCGCGTCGACGTCTTGTTCCAGGTGAACCCATCGACCGGGATGATCCTCCGCGGTCCGGCGTAGATGCTCCGCCCCTGTACGAAGAGGTCCAAAGACGCCTCCTCCAAGACGCAGTGCTTCGCCGTCAAGATCACCTCTTCGTCGATCAGGCTCGCGGTGCAGAGCTTCGTGCTTCCGTCGGCCGCGATTCGTACCAAGGCCCCAACGGTGTTGTATTCCGCGCCTTCAGCGAGGGCGTCACTGGCCAATCGGCGTCCGCCCAAATCGGCCGATGCCTGCTCCTCACATGCCGTACCGAGAACGCCACACACCAGCGCTCCCACCAGTCCAACTCGTTTGTTCTTCATGCTCATGTTCCGTCACTTCAGTCCAAAACGCGTCGACCCTCGACGCAGGCGGTCGCTCGCACGTGCGCCGCGGGTCGACCCTCGAACAAGAGGACACGTCGAGCAGCGAACTCGCGCACGGTTTTTTTGGGGACGGATTGCTCGAGCATCCGTCGATGCCCGCGCCGCGCAACGTGGGCGGCCGACCGGACGGCTCCGAGACCAACGCCTCAGACCACCTTGCGGACGAGCACGTACAGGATGCCGATCAGCGCGGCGAAGAAGAAGAGAAAGCCCCACACGTTCGTCCAGATGAGCATGTGGAAGTCCAGGCGGCTCAGGACGTAGTAGAGAACGCCGATCACGATGACGATCAGGAAGACGTGACGCAGACGGGCGCGGATGTCCTCTTGCTCACTGGGGTGAAGCACACGTTCGATGCCGATTCCGGCACCGAGCAGATAGACCGGCGCGAGAAACACGAGCACGTTCGTCGCCCCGATCATGCCGGGCACGCTCGCGGCGTAGAGCGTCCAGCATGCGACGACCAGCAAGGCAAAGAAGCCCACGCCGATGCCGACGTTGGCGATGCGCTGCGAAAGGACGAGTTTGCGCTGTGCCTTGGTGACGTACGCCGCGACGCCGAGGGCAACGGGAAAGCCCATCACTCCGACCGCGGCCGCAGTACCAGCGTTCACCACGGAGTCGAGGAGTTCGGCAACGGTCATCGGCGCCGGAGCATACCTCGCCTTCGCCCTAGGTATTCCGAGGTCCACAAAAGCGTTCCACAGCCAGACCGAACCTCCCTCGTCGAACGTAGAGCGAACGCTTGCCGATCAGAGGTGTCAGCGATGGGGCCGGTCGTGCGTTCCCCCCCTGCCGACCTCGACCGGACTGGAGGGACCGATGAACCGTCTTCGAATTCTGCTCATGGCCGCCGCGATCGCCAGCATTGCGAGCGGCTGCGCCCACACCGACATCATAGCTGCACCCGAAGCCCCATTGGGGCGCGTCGTCGTGTACCGCAACGGGGTCGCCTACTTCGAACGCCACGCTCGCGTCGATGGCTCGCTCAGCCTGGAAGTCCCGCGCGGGCGCGTGGACGACTTTCTCAAGTCGCTGACCGTCGTCGACGCAAGCGACGGGACGCCGCTTGCGATCTCGTACCGCACGCCGCGAGAGTCGGCCGGCAGCGTGGTCACCATGGAGATCGAGCTGCCGCCGGGCCCCCGCGACGTCCGCATCACGTACGTGACCGAGAGCCCTGCGTGGAAACCCAGCTATCGCGTCGTCTTGGGGGAGGACGACGAAGCCACGCTGCAGTCGTGGGCGGTCGTGGACAACGTCTCGGGCGAGTCGTGGGACAAGGTCCGCGTGGGCGTCGGGTCCACGTCCGCGCTGTCGTTCCGCTACGACTTGCACAGCGTTCGCATGGTGCAACGCGAGACGATCGACCACGGCGACCGTCTCGCGGCCGCCCCGCCGACCGGCGGCAGCGCGTACGCAGTCGGTGGAGAAAAGCAGCGCGTGCTCGCCAATCTCTCGGTCGAAGAGCTCGACCAAGTCGCGATGGCCCACCGGGACTTCACGCAGTCCGTCGAGGTGTCGGCAACGGCCGCGCGCGACTCCGCAGGGCTCTCGCTGGCGGGAACGACCGGGGCAGAAGCGAAGTACACCTTGGACACTGAGAGTATCGCCGTAACCGCCGGCAAGACCCGCCGAGGCCGCAAATCCAAGCGTCGCCGCAAGAAGCGAAGGAAAGACGAGGGGGTCCCGCCCGGCGTTTCCGGTGGCGTGGTCGGCGGAACGCTCGGTGGACGAGTCGCACCCGAACCGTCGCCTCCTGCAGCTCCCCTGGATCGTCTGGCCCAGCAGCTCTCCACCTCATCGGGGCGCATCCGCATCGAAGGCAATGCAATGCGCAGCGAGGTGGGTGACACCGACAGCGGCCTGCGACGCGCCAACACCCTGCGCGAGGCTCTCGTCGCCCGCGGGGTCTCCAGCGACCGCATCGACGTGGTCGACGGCGGAACCGTGGTCGACGACCCCGCGCAAGCGGTCCAAGTCGTCGCCATCGAGGAGCCGCCGGCCGCATCCCAGGCCGTGTCCGAATCGAACGACGATGGCGGCCCCCAGGGCTCCGCGCACTTCGTTGCCGAAGACCCCATCACGCTTCAGGCAGGCCACTCCGCGATGGTCACGCTGCTCAACGAAGCCACGCAGGCCAAACAGGTCTACGTGTACGACCCAACGAGCGACCGCGGCTCGTCGAAGTTCGCCTTCAACGCCGTCCGACTGCGCAACCCCTCCGACCACACGCTCGATGCCGGGCCGGTCACGGTATACGCCGATGGACAGTTCCTGGGCGAGGGCATCGCCGACCCGATTCCGCCCAAGGCCACGGCCCTCGTTCCATACGCGCTGGACCGCACGCTTCGCGTCGAGCCGCGCACGAAGACCCGTGAGCAGATTCAGCGGCTGCTCACCGTTCAGCGCGGTATTGCAACCACCCAGACCCAGCGCATTCGCGAGACCGTCCTCGCGGTGGACAACCGGGGCACCGACGACACGGTCGTCTACGTCCGCCACGCGGTGCCGTCGGGATGGACGCTGCTCGACCCGCCAGATTCGCTCGAACATTACGGGGATGACGTCCTCGTGCCCGTACGGGTCAAGGCGGGCGAACGAGCCACCGTGACGCTGGCCGAGTCGATGCCGATCAACACCTCGATCGATCTGCGCGCCTCGGCCGGTCTGCGCGCGGTGCAGGTCTATCTCAAGGCGGGCGAAGTGCCACCGGCCCTGGCCGAGCAGCTCGAGTCGGTGCTCGCCACCCATGCTCGCCTGCACGACCTCGACGATGCCCTCATCACCCAGCGTGAGCAGCTCGCAGTCCTGCGGGCCCGGGTCCAGGAGCTCAACGTACAGCTCGTCAGCCTGCGCAAGGTCGGCAAAGCCCAGTCGCTGTCGTCGCACCTCGCAAAACGAATGCGAGCCCTCAGTGACGACCTCGACGCCGCCACGCTCGAGGTGACCGAGCTGCAGAACAACCAGCTCACCGCACGCATCGAGCTGAGCAATCAGGTCGCCGACCTCACCCTCGCCCCGCCAAAGGGCAGCAGCATCGCAGGCGACGCGGCGCCCTGAATGCCGAAATGTCGCGGGCACGGGGACGTGTCGCGACGGGGTGGCGCCTCGACCGTTCGCCACGGCGGTCGGTCCTTCGCATTTGACCTGGCATCGCTGTTGCACGAGCCCCCGACATGCGCCACCGCCTTCCCCTCCTCCTCGCGACCCTCGGCCTGGGCTGCGCAGCCTCTCCAGCCGCCCCGAACGGCGTGGCTGCGGCCTGTACCGAGACTCCCGAGGCCGCGCCTGCACCCGAACCCGAGCCTCACATTCCCGAAGTCGCCGACTCCGTCTCGGTCCGCCTGTTCGTGGTGACGGCGGCAGGCGACCCCAAGCCCGGCGGGGTCCCCGAGGACATTCTCAGCGATCCCCTCTGCGACGACGGCGAATGCGAGGTCCTGTACGCGCCGCTCTTCGTCGGGCGCGAGCACGCGGAGATGGTGCTCGAGACGGGCGACCGAAAAGGCCCGAGCCTGCTGTCGATCAACACCCGGGCCGCGCTGCGCGGCGAAGCCGTCGACGTGAAGCTCACCGGGCGGTTCATCGGTGCCGAGGGCCCCATGAGCGTCCAGTTCAAGGGAGCCCTGCAAACCGGAGAACTCACCCACATCGGCACGTTCAACGGCCGTGGCGGCGAGGTCGGGCCACACCTCTACGCTCGCGTTTCGCCCACGGAGCCCGACGACGCGTAGACTGCTTCGGTGCCGCGTCGACCTCGGTCGCCTCACCAGCCCAAGCAGGCTCGCTCCCGGTTTCTCGCCGACGCCGTGATCGAAGCTGCCGAACGCGTCGTCCAAGACGTCGGCTGGTCAGGCGCCAAGGTGGCCCGGATCGCGAAGGTCGCGGGCGTGAGCGTCGGTTCCCTGTACCGCTACTTTCCCGGACGCGACGTGCTTCTGCGAGCGCTCATCGATCGACGACTCGATGGCGACCGCGCCGCCTTCACCGACGCCCTGAAGCGAATCGGCGGGCCCACGCTTCGGGACAGCCTGCACGCCTTCGGCGGTGCACTGCTCGCCGACGTCCGACTCACCTCTCCCATGCTCTTGCGGCAGCTCGTGGATCTGCTCGACGCAGCAGGGCGACTCGACACCGTGCACACGATGTTCGACGCCATGGCCCGCGATTTTTCGGTCCGCATCGTCGCGCAGCATCCCGAACTCGGAGAGCTGGCCTGGGTGGAACGCCGTGCACACATGTTGTTCTGGGGACTGCGCGGCGCGTTCGTGGCTCGCGTTCGCGTCGAAGACCCCTTCGACATGGAGGCGTTCCTCGACGACGCGATGAGCATCGCAGAGGCGACACTCACCCCCAGAGCGCCCACGCCCCCGCGGCGATGAGCGCGACGGGCACGAGCGCGGCAAACATCGACACCGCGAGGTAGCCTGCAAACGCTCGCGCATCTCCAGGACGGGGCGCCACCGGGTCGTCGAGGCCCAGCTCCGTACGCACCTCGGCCACGGGACGCTTCAGCAGTGCGTTCACGTCTCGGCCGTAGAGGTTTCGGGTTCGGCGCCCGCGAACGAAGGCCGCATACACCCGACGAGGATTCTGGAACACCCCGAGCATCAGCCCCATCGTATTGAGCACCAGCGCGGCACGGTACGCGGTGCATCCCGAACCCAGCTCCCACGCGCTGATCTCAGCTTCGCCGAGGTTGTTGGTCGCGTAGCCGGTCGTGATGTGGTGCAGGTCGTGGTAGACGACCGCCCGCTTGCGTCCCTCCGTGTTCGGAAACGAAACCGGGATCCCGAAGAGGTAGATCGTCACGGTCGACTTCGAGTACCCGCCATCGTCCCCGAATCCGTTGTCGGCGAAATAAGTGGCTCGGGCTGCGCGAAGAGTGGTCACACCCGGAGTTTGGTCGCGGAACCCAGCGCTGACGACTCGCGTTCGCAACACTGACTTCTCTCCCAATGTCAGCCACTTACAGCGACACGCGATCCGGCGTTCATGTTTGCCGTTCGCGCAAACGCTGCGCGTGCCGTGACGTCGTTCGTGCGTCAAGCGTGGGCGAGCGCGTGCTCGAACGCCCCACGCAACGCCGCCACTTGGGCCTGCACGCAGATCTCCGGCGTGGCCTTGGGGCTGTCCGGATACACCTCGGTCGTGCTGGTATAGCGAGCGCGCGTCAGGCCACCACACAGACCCAACGCCGTGAACGGATAGTGGATCACGCCGGGCTGCGTGACGTCGGCGCCGATGATCTGTCCGTTCTCATCGGGCGGGGCGATGTGCGTGACCTCAGCGACGCTGCGAATGATGGCCGCCTGAAACTCGGGCTGAGGGTTCTCGCTATCGGCCACGGTATAGAAGCCATCAGGTATCAGGCCGGGCTCGAACGGCTTGCCGTCGCGGGCAGCGAGCGCGGGCCGGAACTCCTCTTCGTCGCTGTCGGTCGTCTCGTGTAGATCGAGGTGCACCAGCGGCCCGATGCCTTTGGACGCGATGAAGGCC
This sequence comes from uncultured Nannocystaceae bacterium, assembly GCA_964432695.1. Taxonomy (GTDB): domain Bacteria; phylum Myxococcota_A; class Polyangia; order Nannocystales; family Nannocystaceae; genus CAJXVA01. The sequence continues at coordinate 2,185 of CAYSPB010000252.1, read as the reverse complement.
ATCAGCGCTTCCGCTTCCTCCGACGGACTGTCGGCGATGAAGGACCGGTTCGGATCGACGGCCTTGGGATTCCAGCGGTTGATGATCTCGTAGCCCCAAGGGCTCACGCAGGGTGCGACCAGCAGGTTGAGTCGGGCTGCGTAGTCCCGCGCGTGCGACTCGAGGAACGCCAGAGCTCCGTGCACGCCGCTGGTCTCATAGCCGTGCACACCGCCCGTCACGACGGCCCAGGGCGCGTCGACGCCAGCGTGGGCGAAGGTGGCGGCAAGCAGCGGATACGTCTGGGGCGCAATGCTCAGGGCGCCGTACTGCTCAACGACGAAATCGTCTCCGAGTGCGTCGAGACGGCGACGGACGTCGTCGCGATAGCTGCGGACGATGTCCCGCTGCTCGAACCAGGCGGTCTTTTCAGCATCGGTCCAGGGTTGGCCGGGCGTTCCAATCGGGTAGAAGCGTTCCATCGCGTGCGTGCCCGTGGTTGTGCCAGCCGCCCGACGCTGCGCCAAGCGGGATTGCCCTGCGAAGCCGAATTCACGGCGTCGTCGCGCGCTCCTTCGCCTTCGCCAGCTGCGCACGCAATCTCGCCACCGGCTCGGCATCCTCCCCCATGACGTCGAGCTGAATCTCCAGGGCGGTCTGTAGGTCGCGGGCCGCTTCGTCCCAACGCTCGAGCTCGAGAAGCACGTTGCCCTGGGCCTCGAGCGTTCGGCCCACCAGGGGGTGCTTGGGACCGAACCGCGCCTGCAAACCATCGAGCGCGAGTCCCGTTTCGGCCAGCGCCGCATCGAACTCGCCGGTACTTCGAAGCAGCACCGCTTTGTTCACCCGGAGCTGGCCGACGTTGGGGTGATCCGCCCCGTACAGCGACTCCATCTCGACGAGCGCTCGGTTCATCAGCAAAAGCGCACGGTCGACGTCTCCCAGCGCCTGCGCGACCTGAGCCTCGAGCATGTCGGCCGCCGACAACGCTGGGTGGCCCTTCGGCATCGAGCGCCGCGTCTTGTCGAGCCACGCGCTGACTTCATCCTGCCGCCCGACATCGAACAACGCTGTCGCAACCGCGTAGGCGGAGATCCCGACTTGAGGATGTTCGGTCCCGTACCCCATGACGCGGTTCTCGTAGGCGCGCTGATAGGCGTCCAAGGCGGCCTCGTCCTGACCGAGGTTCTGCTGAGCATTTCCGAGGTTGTGGTATGCGGTCCCCAGCTGCGGGTCGTTCTCACCGAAGGCTTCGACATACGTCTCGACCGCGTCTCGTGCATACGCCAACGACGCATCCATGTCGCCGAGGTCCGCGGCCACCTGCTGTAGATCGGACAGCACGGTCCCCACCTCTCGTGCGTCATCTGCCGCCTGCCAAAGCTGCAGCGCTTGGCTCATCAAGTCCAGCGCCTCCTTCGAGTCGCCGCGGTGCATCTTGACCAATCCCAAGCGATGGAGCGCGTACCCACGCGTCGATGGGTCTTCCCGCCCGGTCCGGTCCACCGCCGCTTGGGCGATCCGTGCCCAACGCTCCGCTTCGTCGAGCTTTCGCTGTTGCAACAACACCCACACCATCGAGTTCGCGGTCTGTGCCGCCATGTCGTCGTCCCGAATGACGAGCGCGAGGTCATACGCGGCGCGAACGTCATCGAGGCCCAGCTCGAACTGATGGCTTCGGATCCGAACCATCGCTCGCGCGCGCATCGCTTCGATCTGGGCCTGCGGGTCACCGATCCGGTGGGCCTCCTCGACCGCTTTCTGAGCCGTCGCCTCCGCGAGTTCTTTGTCGGGAGTCTCGGAGAGGCCGCGCGCTTTTTGGGCGAGTCGAGCGACCCGGATGAAGGCCGCAGGGTCGGCGTCGCGTGGGGTGATGCGCTCGCCCCAACACGTACTCGGTGCGGGGAGCTGCTCCACCAGCCTCACCCGCGTCACACCGGGCTCGAGCTCTCCGGACATCAGCGTGAGCACCTCGTCGAAGCGAGCCGCCAGGCGTTGCTGACAGGCGCTCGTGGTCGCGCTGGGCAACGCGCTGGCACAGGCTCGTTCGGCATCATCGCGAAGCTCGGCGGCGTACGCGTCCAGCTCTCGCGCCGCGACCCCGTCCTGATCGACCGCGACCAGGGACATTTGCGCCGCGTCGTTCCATGCGGCCGCGACCGCCTCGGCGGCTTCACATCGCGCGGGCTCCGGCGCTCGCTCGGTG
>CAYSPB010000251.1:11210-11425 GCA_964432695.1 uncultured Nannocystaceae bacterium | reverse complement strand
CGGTCGTTCGCGAGCCGTGCGGCGCGTCGCAGACCGGGCGCGTGCGCAGCTGGAGCGTCGCGACGCCGCTTGGATCACCTTGGCCGAGGCGGACGCTCTGGCAGCCGCGGGCGAACGTCGCGAGGCGGCCCAGCTCGCCTTCAAGGGGTGGTCCGGCCTCGGGGACGCGCCGCAGTCACGGGCGGAGATGCTTTGGGCGGCTGCGTCCGCGCTGC
>CAYSPB010000251.1:0-11200 GCA_964432695.1 uncultured Nannocystaceae bacterium | reverse complement strand
AGAACACCAGCGGGGCCCGGGCCATCGCTCGAAGTCTGACCGAGCGCATGCCCCACAGCCCGGATGCTTGGCTGCTGCGCGCCGAGGTCCAGCATGCGGCCGGTGAATCGGGGGCCGCCTGCGCGAGCCTGCGTCGCGCGCAACAGCTCGACCCCGACGCGGCCGCGGCCGCACTCGGGGCCTGTGACGCCGACCCGGCGTGACGGCGTTGGTCGCGGATGAGTCGTCACGGAGTCGTGTGCGGCGCCCCCTTCGGAGGGTCGAAGCCGTCGCGCCTGGACCCTCGCACAGGGTGTGGCTCGTCCACGCGCACGCTCGCATCCCGCTGGGTCCAGCCCGAGTCTCGCCCCCGCGCACACGCGTCCGCTGCGGCGTCACTCCGTCAAGATGGCGGTGCGATCTCGACGTCGACGGCGGGGATCAGCGGTGCTTCGATGTCGCAGTCGAAGACCGGGATGTCGGGAGGCGCGACCTCGCAAACTGGCTCGACGATGGGCGGCTCGTCGACCGAGTCTTCCGCCGCGATCATCACGGGGCCGTCGATGGTGGTGCTCGCGGCAACCTCGAAGTCGTCCTCGGACGCGAGCTCGCTGAGCTCCTGAACTTCGTCATCGGTGGGCACCTCGCCCGCTGACGAGCCCGACGGCACGTGCGCGTAGACGCGGAAGAATCCATCTCGCAGGCGGCGTAGCGTGCGGTCCACCATCTCGGTCGGAGAGGGGGGTCCGAAATGGCAGCCCCCCGCCTCGTCCGCGACGTAGCTGGCGAGGCGCTCGAGTTCGTACGGAGCGAGCCGTCGCAGGATTCGCTCGAACTCGACCGCCGCAATCGGTTCTCCATCCGGAACTGGCTCTCGCCAGGTCGAGATCTCGAGGGTTTCGATCCCATCGGAGAGCCGCACTCCTCAACCCTAGCATTCCGAAGCGACACCGCGGTGAGGTTGTGACCCTCTTGAAAGCGGTGCCAAACTCGCACAGAGCGCAGCCCGCTCGGCCAAACACGATGACCGCGACCAACGTCTTCGAGGAAAGCACCCTGACGCTCCGCGCTGGAATCTCCCGGGGCAAGGGAGAGGATACGACGAAAGCCAAGTTCGAGTTCGAGCTGGAGGGCGGCGCCAGTTCGCTCGACCCGGTGGAGCTCGAAGTGGGTACGGGCGCGGGGGAGGCCGAAGTCTCGACGAAGATCAAGCTGCCCAAGTGTGCCGACGATGAGGACTGCTACACCCTCAGCTACAAGGTGACGACGGATGATGCGTCGTATCCGGGGAAGGAGTTCAAGGTTTGGCCCAAGACCGGCACGTTCAAGGCCGTCGACAGTGATGGCAAGCCGCTCAAGGGCGTACCGTTCAACTTCAGTCACTCCGGCGAGACCGTCTACGTCACGGACAAGAACGGCGAGTGTCCGCTGCCGATGACGGAGACCAAGCCGGCCACGATCATCGTGCGGTCGCCGTGCTCGGTCGACGAATGGACAACAGAGAAGGGGCGGAACCGCGAGGCCAAGGTCACCAAGAAGGAGTACAAGGTCTCCATCAGCGAGCCGCTTCTCGAGGGCAACAGCGAGAGTGCGCCGCACAAGCAGTTCGTCAACCTCAAGAACGACGACGGCAAGACGCCGAACCAGTCGAGCAAGATCAAGGTCGTCTGCGGCGGCGTGACCGATACCGAGTGCATTCCCGGCATTCCCGGAGAGACGGTCCACATCAAGGTCGAGTTCCACAAGGACAACTCCAAGCGGAACAGTCCTGCGCCATCCCTGATCGCGGGTGGGGCCACGGTGCCGGCCAACGACAAGGGAATTGCAGAGGGAACGGTGGAGTTCGACGCCGAAGGTGTCGCTCAGTTCGAGGTCGAACTCGGACTTGCCGGCGGTGACAAGACGAAGATCTCGGTGGGCATCACGGATGCCTGCGAGGACGGAACCGTCTACGTCCAGAACTGGCGTCGCATTTGGTACCAGCTGACGATCCCTGCGGGAGAGAGCGCGCCGAACCTCAAACGGATGGTCGATGCGCTCAAGGAAGTGTTCATCGAGTATCTGCAAGACGGTGAGACCGTCGAGATCGCCGAGGGCGAAGATGCTCCGACCGGCGTGTCCTGGTTCGATGGAGCCTGGGTCGGCAAGGCAGGGAGCAAGAAGCTCAACATCGGCGACTACAATCGGGCGCACTACCACACCAAGTTCGTCGACAATCACACACCGTGGCAGGTGCACGTGCTGTGCTGTTCGACGCAGTTCGACTCCGGCAAGAACAAGACGTATGCCGGTCTGGAGGCCACGAAGGACTCCAAGGTGAAGTGGAGTGACGGGACGAACGTCATCGGCGTCAGGAAGCGGGGCGGAAGCACGCTCTTCCCCAAGAAACTCAACGACGGGGCGAGCGCCTTCATCAAGGGGAGCTGGGCGTCTGATGACGGCAGCAAGAAGGGGACGTTGGCCGAAGCCGACGTCTTCATCGACAAGGGGTACGTCACGGCGAAGCTCCCGAAGGCTGCGACGGACTACTTGGGGACCGACGCCACGAAGAAGGTCACGGTCACGCTCACCGTGTATCGGGTGTCTGGTCCCTACTTGGGGGAGTCCGACGACTACAAGCAGCTCATCGTCTTGGACCAGAGCAGTATCGGCGTCAACGATACGCTGACCCACGAGCTGGGGCACTCTCTCAACCAGGTGCCGACCACCGCAGCGCAAAAAGCCCCCGGTCTCAAGACGACGGCGCACACGCGGGCGTACACGGGCAACGGGCACTCCGGAGGCCACTGTGCCAACGGCATGAGCGACAGCAACTACGCCGGCGGCTCGGGCAAGGTGGGTTCCAGCTACCAGGGGGACTTCGGGAGCAAGTCCGAGTGCACGTGTGTGATGTATGGCGAAGACAACTCGGCCTGCACGGGCAAGTTCTGTGACATTTGCAAGCCGTTCGTCCTTGCAGACGGGATCCAGTCCCTGCACTAGGATGTGGGCAGGAAGCGAAGATGCACAACGGACGTTTCGGACTAGCCGACGCCGATTTTTGGTCGGCACCCCGCAAGAACGAAGAGCAGGTCGTCGACGAATTCGTGGACAACGAGTTGCTCGGGCTCGTACTCGATGCACCGCGGGAGGCCTCGATCTACAACCGGAGCACGCTCCCGTTTGCAGCGCTCTACCTGCGGACGTTCTACGAGGAGGCGCAGGTCAACGCCGAGCGCGCAATGATCTTGGTTGCATCGCGCCACGAAGACGGAGCGTTGTTCGTCGGTCCGGCGTTGCTGACCGACAAGAAGATCCGGGACGAAGAACCGGACGAGGACCCAGGGCCGGGCTTCTCGGCGGAGTATTTCGTGGCCGACGCGGCGCAACAGCTCGGGCTGCCGTGGGAGCGGGGTACCTACACCCTGGCGCTGATGATTCGCGAGCGCCTTTCGAACGTCTGCCACACGCGCGTGGGCCGGATTGCGACGGACTACCAAGATGACGCCGTCGAGGCGTACATCGAGCAGCGTCGCAGCAGCGCGATGCCGCCATCGATGGATCCGGTGTGGCCGCCGCTACCCGAGATTCGGGGGGCCATCACCCGCGCGCTCGACGGGGGGGTCGACCCCTTTCCCAACTTCCGTCAGCGCTCCGACTCTCCCGCGCTTCCCGAAGGCGTTGGTCTCAACTTCACGATCGACCGCGTGGCTGAGCCCGGTGACGGGCGTCGATGCATGCTCAAGGGGTCGTTTCGACTCCCCGTCGGACCCCTGGATCGCGTTCCGTTCGACCCCGAGTCCGGACGACCGATCGACGTCGGCGCACCCGGAGCGACCGCCGTGCTTCCCATTACGCTCATCGCCACCGGGACCACGTACGTGGGCCCGATGACAATCCGGATGCGCATTCCGTCCTTCGACCCCGTGCCCCCTGAAGGAGGAACGGTGACCGGGTTCTTCAACATCGACCTCTTTGAGATCTCGGTGATGCGCGACGTGCCCGACACCTACTTTTTCACCGCGTTCTCTCGCGACATCGTCCGTGGGCCCGTGCCGGTTGGCATTGCACCGAGGCTGGGATGAACGCAAAGCTCGCCGTCTTGGCCCTGGCCTTGGTGTGGAGCTGCGGCGACGGGCGCTCGCAGGCCCCTTCGGCGCCGTCCAAGTCGCCGCCAGAGCCCTCTGCGAATGTCCGAAAAGAGAACCCGCCGACGATGCCCAGTACACCCCAGACACACCGGAGCGCGCGAACCGACGCTCAGCTGCTCGCGGCTGGCGTCCACGAGGACGTGGTCGAGAGCCTCATGGATGCGCTCACGGATACGAACGTCCCAGGCATGCTCATCGACGCTCCGTTTGCGGTCGATGCGGGCATCGACATCCCGGTTCATGGCGCGTTGCTGCGGACGCCCGTGCATGGGGAGAGCGTCGAGCGAGAGCTCTCGGTCGTGGTCGTCGGGCTCGACCGCGAGTTGTTCGCCGCCACTCCAGCGCTACGAAAGCCAAAATCCAAGGCCAACCGTGGCGAGGAGGACGACGACGACGAGGCGGGAGGCTTGGTGGGGGAGTCGTTTGGCTTCGACCTTCGCGAGCGCATCGGAGAGCAGCTTCTTGGTCCCGGTGTGTACTCGGTTCACGTCGTCCACCGCGGACTGGTGTCGAACGGGATTCGCATCACGGTCGCGGGTGCCGAGGCGAGCGAGGGCGCTCGCGTCTCGCTGCGCGGTCCAGAGACGGGGGTCACCGAGCCGGGGGGGACGATCCCGATGGAGGGCGTGGCGCAGGCCGGGTCCACGGTCCACCTCGTCGGAGTTGGGCGAACCGACCCGTTTCACCACGCCGTGACGTCCGCCGACGACGGGACGTTCTCCGTGAACCTGCTGGGCGACAATCCGCTGCCGAAGGCTCCGGGCACGTGGCACATCTACGCCTTCAGCGGAGGGTCCGTGGCGGGGCCGGTCACCATCGAGCTGGCGCCGGGCGAGACGCCCTGGTAGGGCTCAGATCATGATCTCGATGAGTGCTGCCGCGTCGCGGTGCTCATCGGAGGGCTGCTGTGCGTCGACGCTGTCGAGCGCGTGCGTCAGGGGGCAGCGGCCTTGGGAGGCTTCGCCCCGCCGATACCGGGAGAGCAGCTTGCGGGAGCGCTCCGCGAGCATGCGCCGAACCTCGCGGCGCATGCCTTTGACTCGCGGGATCTTCATGTCGTCGTAGGCGGTCGTCTGATGGCGCATCCAGGCGATGGTGGCGGCCTCGGCGCGGCGGTCGACGTCGATGCGCTTGGTCCGGGCGACGGTACCGCTGCCCACCGGGGTGGCGTGCTCGGCGATGGCTCGCGCCATGCGGGCCTGCAGCTGCGCGTACCGAGGCGCGAAGGCTAGGAACGTCTCGACCGCGGCGGTGAACTCCAGTACGTACGCAGCCTGCTCCTTGGCCCGACGGGCGCGACCCGCCTCGAGCTTGGCCGTGTACTTCGGGTCGGCCTGCTCGGTGGCGCGCTCGGCCTGCAGTCGCTCGATGGTCTCGGCGGGGGCCCAGATGCCTTGCGAAAAGGTCCTGCGTCCGCGCTTGGCTTTGATGACCCAGCACGGGCCAGCCGCCTTCACTCGGCGGGTGAGCGCGGCGTCACCAGGGGGAAGCAGGGCCCAGCCCGCGGGCACCTCCATGACGCGACCGTCGGCGGTCTTGGGCCGCCGAGGGTCGTCACCTTTCCACAGCTCGAGGGTGTCCTTGCCCATCAGGCTTCGAACAAGGCGTCGTGCAGCGCGGGCACGGCCGTGGCGATGGCGGCGTCGTCGACGACGAGAGAGATGTTGTTGCTGGCCATGCCGAAGCTGTGCATCTCGATGTTGACCTCAGCGGCGGCGAGCGACTTCATGACGCGCGCGCCGATGCCCGGCGTGTGGTGAATCTTGCGGCCCACGACCGCGAGGATGGCCTTACCGGTCTTGAGGTCGGTCTCTCCAAAGGCCTGCAGGTCGGGAATCGCGGCCCGCAGGGCTGCCACGTCGTGGCTGGTGACCGAGACGCTCACCTCGGAGGTGGCGACCATGTCGAGCACGGCACCGTGCTCGGCCAGCGTGGTGAAGACGCGCCCGAGGAAGCCGACCGACTCGAACATGTGCGGCTCACTGATCGTGAGCACGGCCTGGTTCTCCTTGTAAGCCACGCTGGTGAACGAGGCCTCGCGCTCGGGGGGACTGGCCGAGATGGCAGTGCCGGGGTGCTCGGGGCGGTTGGTGTTGAGCACCCGGACGGGAATGTCCTTGTCGATCGCCGGAAGTAGCGTCGAGGGGTGGAGCACCCGGGAACCGAAGAACGCGAGCTCGGCGGCTTCGTCGAACCTCATGTGCGGGATGCTTTGCGCGGTGGGGACGATGCCGGGGTCCGCCGTCATCACGCCGTTGGTGTCGCTCCAGATCTGAACCTCGGACGCGTCGAGTCCGGCACCGACGAGCGAGGCCGTCAGGTCACTGCCGTTGCGACCCAGCGTGGTGATGTCGCCGCCGACGTTCTTGCCGACGAAACCGGTGATGACCGGCACGGCGGCTGTGGGCACCTTCGTGGAAAAGGCGTCCTTGAGGCGCTGAGGGAAGTCGGGCAGGGGACGGGCACGGCCGAAGTTGTCGTCGGTGATGAAGCCCAGGTCCCACGCGTCGAATGCTTGCGCCTTCAACCCTTCGCGCGTGAAGAAATCCGCGATGCACCGCACGGACATGCGCTCGCCGAAGCTCGAGATGTAGTCCAGACTGCGCGGCGAGAGTTCGCGAACGAGCCGAATGCCGCGAAGAAGATCGCGGATCTCGGCGAATAGCGGCGCGAGCAGGTCGAGTGAGCAGCCCAGGGACTCTGCGACCGCGGTCTGTTTGCCGATGACCATGTCGCCCCCGTCGTCTTCGCCGGCCGCGGCGTCGCGGGCGGTGTTGATCAGGGCATCGGTCACGCCCTTGTGGGCGGAGCTGACGACGACCGGCGTGCGGTCGGACGCTGCGGCGACGATCGCCCGGACCTTCTCGATCTGGGCTCGATTGGCGACGGAGCTGCCGCCGAACTTCATCACGATCATGGCGGGGCAAGGAGTACCAGCCCGCGCGGGGGAAGGGGGCGCAGCATCCCCGCGAAATTGGAGGACTCGATTTCACGGTGAGCCCCGTGTGGTTGAGTCTCAGCCCGCGGCCGGAGGGATGGAGACGACGCGCAAGCCAGCGCCTCCGGGATACGCGAAGCTCACGGCCTCGTCGTAGCCGAAGACGGAAACGCCGATGCGGCTCTGCCCCTCGATGATGTGCTGCCCCTCGTCCAGCGGCACCTGCGCGTATCGGAAGGTCTCGCCGTCGAGGTTGCCCAGGTCGGCGAACGCGGACTCGGGAATGGCGTCACCATCGAGTGTCACGGTGCCGTCACCTTGGGCAACCACCGTGGCCCAGTTGTCGACGTAGCCCGGCGGCACGACGAACGCCAAGCGCTTCTCGAACTGCAGGGCCGAGGGCACGATGAGCATCGCCGGGTCACCCAACCCGTTTTCGGAGAGCACCTCGGTGCTGAGGATGAACTGCGCGAGCCCGAACGCCTGGTCTGGGTCGGCCGCGGCGATCGTGAACGGCTGGTTGGACTGGAATGCCAGCGTCTCCCCGGCGTCGATGCGCTCGGGCGCCCCCTCGGGTCGGGTCGGGCAATAGAGCAGTTCGGTGTCGTCGAACGACCCGGTCAGCCGATAGAGCGCGCGGTCGTTTCCGTCTCCGGTGACGCTCGGCGGCGGCGCGACCGCGTAGCGGCTGCTCCATGCGGTCACCGGGGAGAGCTGATGCTCGAGGTGGTCGGCGCAGCAGCCGGATGCGGCAACGGGTTCGACGGTGGCCACATTGCCGCCGAAGACGGCGATGGGCGCGTTGGCGTGGACGCGGGTCCCCGAGAGGTTGCCGGACTGACCTTCGGCCTGGGTCGAGACGATCGTCCACACCTGGCCTGCGTCGAGCGTGACCTTGGAGGCGGGCAGGCCTCCGACCAGGGCTGCCGTGGGGGCGAGCTCGATGAGAGTGTCATCCTGCGTTGCGACGACGCTGACGAACGCGCCGGCGTTGCGCGGGTTCGGATCGTTGGCGCCCATGCTCAGCAAGATCGCGCTGCCGGTGACCGCCGTATAGTCGGTGCCCAAGGCGTGTGTCGGCAGGAGCAAGGACGCGTCGTTGGAGTAGACCGGCGTGGTGTTGTCGAGGGGGTTGAACTGATACGCGACGATCGGTGTGTCGCTGACGACGCGATAGGCGAGTCCGTCGGTGGTGCCGAAGTTCGGTTCGATCGAGGCCGAGGGTAGCGGGAACGTGAAAGTCTGCTGCGGTTCGACCTGGGCCGATGCGAACGCGGTGTCCTCGCCAGGCAGGTACACCTCGACGAGCGCGGCGGAGAGGCCCGAGGGGTTGCCCACGGCGACCGAGAACTGCTGGTCTGCGGCGGCGGGGCTCATGAACGTGCCGCGGTCGTCGTTGGGGAGGTCGACCGCATAGAACTCGCACCCGAGGTTGGTGCTCTGGGCCGCTGCCTCGGCGCAGCCGAACTCGAACGTGAGCCCGCCGTCGGGCGCGCCGACGTCGAACTTGAAGCCGTCGTCGTCAACGTCGGGCTCGCCGCTGGAGCTGTCTTCGCCGGCAACCTCACAGTGCGCGGGAACGCTTCCTCCTCCGCCCGAGGCCGTGCCTCCGCTGTTCCCTGCGGTCACGGAGGTCGCCGCCGAGGATGCTCCGCTGGCGCCGGACGTGGCGCTGCCTCCGGTGGGCAGGGGGGGCGCGGCGTTGCCTTCGTCCACGGGTCCACATCCGAGCAGCATCGTCGCCGCGAGCAGCGTGGGTCCTCCGGTCCGTCCGTCCATCCGCATTTCCTCGATAGCGTCGGTTGCACCACCCTGCAAGGCGGGGCCTGTGCGTCGTTGTGGGCCAATTTGTGTCGTAGCGGATGGAATGCGGGCACCACCCGCTGCGATGCGACGGTATGCTCATCGTAGATGGTCGCTCGCCAAGCTCTGCTCCAAGCCGCTACGACTTACCTGCGAAGCCATCCCGAAGAAGTTGCCCGCATGTTGCGGAACGCGATGGGGTTGCGCTTCGGGGTTCCGATCGCGGGGCTTCGGTGGTTGGCCGCCCAAGGGGGCGGCGGCGGGCCCAAGGACGTCGAAATCGATCCGGACCCGCCGGGCATTCGGGTCGGCGCAACCCTCGACATGATGGGCGTCCCGGTGCGCGCGCTGACGAGCATCTTCATCGAGCGCATTCGAGCCTCCGATGAGGAGCTTCGCCTCGAGATCCGCCTCGAGGGGACCAAGCTGCGGGTGCTCGACGATGACGCGCAGTCACCGGTGGCGGCGCTCATCAAATCGGGTGCGTTGGACCTGACGAAGAGCGGGTCACTGGCGGCGAACATGCCGAAGGTCGGCGCGCTGCTGGGGGACTCGACCGGCAACCGCTTGGTCATCGACCTCATGAAGCATCCGAAGATCGGCAAGAACCGCGCGGTGCGTCGTGCGTTGGGGCTGGTGTCGTCGCTGGTCACGGTGCACGGGGTCGAGAGCGACGAGGGACACCTCGACGTCCTGTTCCGAGCGCTGCCGCGTGGCGTCGGTGGGGCTGCTCGCGCGGTGCGGGACCATCTCTTCAGCGATGGGCCTCCATGGGTGCGGGGCATGCTTCCGGGGCGCCGCTCCGACGCGCGTCCGGGCTACTGAGAGGCCGAGGAGGTTCGCAATGACGCCACGACGCGTCGACGTCACCGCCTTCGATCCCGATGGTGCCGGTGAGTCCAACGGGAGCATCTTCGGGCTCCCGTATGGGCCCGAGTCCTCATCGGTCGTGCTCATCCCCGCGCCGTGGGAGGCGACGGTCAGCTATGGGCGTGGGACGGTGAAGGGTCCCCAGGCGATTCGTGAGGCGTCGGCCCAGCTCGATCTCTACGACGCCGAGCTGCACGCCGAGGGGCTCGCGCGCCCGTGGGTCTTCGGCGTGCACATGCTGCCTGAGGACCCACGCGTGCGCGGCTGGAACGAGACGGCGTGTCGTCTCGCGCTGCCGATCGTCGAGGCGGGAGGCGCCGCCCCCGACGACGCGAACCTGCTGCGGGTGGACGAACTCGGCGGCGCGTTGGATCGCTGGGTTCGCGAGGATGCGACGCGTTGGCACGCTCAGGGGAAGATCGTTGGGCTCGTCGGAGGCGACCATGCGACGGCCTTCGGGGCGATCGCGGCCGCGGGTGAGGCCAACGGCTCCTTCGGCATTCTGCATGTGGACGCGCATGCCGACCTGCGCGTTGCATACGAAGGGTTCGAGCGGTCGCACGCGAGCGTCATGCACAACGTGCTCGCATCGGTGCCCCAGGTGGAGCGCCTGGTGCAGGTCGCCATTCGGGATCTGTCGTCGGCCGAGGCGGCGCGCATCGAGGCGGACCCGAGGATCGCATGTGCGGGGAGATCGTCGGCGCGCTGCCTCAGACCGTTTACATCTCCTTTGACATCGACGGTCTCGACCCCGCCCTATGTCCGCATACCGGAACGCCGGTCCCCGGAGGCCTGGGGTTCGGTCAGGCCATGAGCCTGCTGCGGGCGGTGGCCGTCAGTGGCCGGCGCATCGTGGGGTTCGATCTCGTGGAGGTCGCTCCGCCGCCGGGGGGCGAGGGAGCAGCGGCGCAGTGGGATGGCAACGTCGGTGCCCGGATCCTCTACCGGCTCTGCGGGGCCGCGCTGCTCAGCCAGGGGGCGCGAGATGATGGAGTTGACCCGGTCTGAGCCTCGTTCTGGCGGAAAAGTGCAGCTGCGCAAACAGCGGCCTTTGACATCGAGCCTCAGCTCGACTAAGTACCCCCTCCCAGCGACGGGGCGTAGCGCAGCCTGGTAGCGCGTTCGGTTCGGGACCGAAAGGTCGGAGGTTCAAATCCTCTCGCCCCGACCACCTGGAAAACCCCGCGGAACACTCCGCGGGGTTTTTTCGTATCCACGTCCGTACCCAGTGTGACCGGAGCCGGCCGTTGACCGACGCCATAGGCACGCAACGACCGGTCGGGCAAGGGAGGGGGGGCGCGTACGCAGCTCAGCTGCGGACGAGGGGAGGGCGCTCGCACCCGGGCCCAACGCGATGGGGACGAAAACCAACGGCCCGAAAGGGCCGGGCAAGGGAGGGGAGGCTCGTACGCAGCTCAGCTGCGAACGAGGGGAGGGCGCTCGCACCCGGGCCCAACGCGATGGGGACGAAAACCAACGG
>CAYSPB010000250.1:0-11473 GCA_964432695.1 uncultured Nannocystaceae bacterium | reverse complement strand
TGGGACGAGCGGACTCGTCGGGCCGGGGCGCGTGGGCTACGGGGCGATTACGGGAGCGGGACAGGTGGTGCGCAAGCCGGTTGGAGCGGGCCGCCTGAGTCTCCAGCCGATCCGCGACCTGGACGTCGAACGTTCGGCGGACCATCTCGACAAGCCGCAGCCTCGCGGCGACAAGAACATCGAGTACATCGGCAACCTCGTTGCGCTACGGCGTTGGTACCAGGATGTCCGGCTCGCGCGGGCAACCGACGCGACGCAGCGGGAGGTGCTCGTTGCAGCGATCGAGACGCTCGACGTGTGCATTGCCGAACGAGTCAAGCGCCTGGGTGCGTTCTTGGCCGAGCGTGGTGTCCAGGCTCCGATGCTGAATCTGCAGCCTCAGGGCGAGTGTCCGCTCGACGTAGAGGCATCGGACGCATCGCACGTCGCGTGGGTGCAAGGCCTCGACGACGCTGCGGCAGCTGCTGGTGGGGCGTGGCTGCAGGGTCTCGTGACCGCCGTGGCCGGTTGAGCATCGGGCGAGCACAGGGGGGACCAGCCGATCTCCAGCCTGGCTCGGGACGCGACGCCACGGTCCAAATCCGGACGAGGAATCGCCCGCGCGGTACCCCTTGGGACTGGCGGGCGAGGCTGCCCATCGCACGTGCTTCTCACGGTCAAGGACGAACCATGAGACGACACACCGCACTGATTTTTCTCTCCGCCGCGTGCCTGACCGCGGGCTGCGGAGACGACACCACCTCTTCGGGCTCGAACAAGGTCGACCCGGAGGAGCAGGAGATGACGCTCGATCCCGACGGGGACGGCGTTGCCGAAGCCCAGGAGGACGGTGAGCGCGCCTCGATGGCGTTCGAGCTCAGCGACCCTCTGCCCGAAATCGCCGGAGCCGAGCTCGATGAGCCCGAGGCGTGGGGACACCGGGCCTTCGACGGAACCGAAGACGCTGCCCTGCAGAGCATCGCCGAAGCGCTCGAGGTCACCGTGTCCAGCCCGCGCACGGGCGTCACGGTTTCGCTCACGGCCGACGGCATGATGGTGCCTTCGCCGCCCAGCGGTCCCGGAGAGTGGAGCATCACGCTCAATGACGAGCGCACTGAGATCACGCTCGATTGGTACAACGAAGTCTCGGGCGGCGCGCGAATCTCCGCGGGACAGCCGTACGACGTCGTGTACTCCCTGGGCTCCAACTGCTGCCTCGCTAGCGTCGAAGACACCGCTATCGAGTTCATGCTCGGCGGCTGATCGTGGGCAAGGGGTTCGCCATTGCGACCCTGCTCGGCGCCGCGTTGAGCAGCAGCCCGGCGCGCGCCACGGAACCGGTCCGTCCCGATCGAGTCCACCCGGACTTGGGACCGGTTCGTTACCGAGACCCTGCCTCGCGCCGCGAGGTGTGGCTGGGGCTCGACGTCGGCGGTGTGGCGGTGCCACGCCGACTCGGCCTCTACGAAGATCGGATCTGGACCGCCCGCGTCGCCCCGACGTGGGCGGTTGCCTTGGTTCCCGGGCTGGCCATCGGAGGACGCCACTCGATGACGCTGTACGACGTCACTGGGGGGGATGGCTCGATTCGGCTGCGTCAGCACGCCCATCAGCTCGAGGTCTCGGCCAGTCCGCTGCACGCTCTGCGGGGGACGCGGGCTCGCGACCGGCTTTTCATCGGCGTGCACACGCACGTCATCCCGTACATGCGGGTCGACGACGTGGAAGTGCGCGTCGGAGGCGTGCGCGACACGGTGCTCGATGTCGGCTATGGCCTGTCGCACCCGTTTGCGTCCCGCTGGCGGTTCGACTGGCGCATCGCGGCGCGGCACGCCTGGGTTTTCCTCGACCAGCAGACGCAGCTGCATGCCTCTGCGCGCTTGGTGGTCCACCCTCGCCCCGGACACGTGCTTTGGGCCGAGGCAGGTCTGTATGCGGTGGGGCGGGATGAAGGAGGGGCTCAGCGCAGCGTCTACGGCAGGCGAACGGCGCATGGCGTCTTCGCTGGACAGTACGCGTGGATGAGCCGCTTCGGGGTTGGGCCCTTCGTACGCGGTGATGTGGCGACACACTTCGCCGCGGGACGCATGCCCGTGTTCGAGACGCGCACGGCGGCGTTGGACTCCGCGTACGCCGACGTCACCGTCGGTCTTCGCGTCGCCTGGTGACCGCCGGCCTTGGCTCAGGCGGCCTTGACCGGCTCGGGGCGTCCGCTCGCCGTGGGACGGTGCATGTCGCTGCCGACTTCGTCGACCCAGCCTCGCGCCTGGAGCGTACCGATGAACGCGCTTCGGGGATTGCTGCGAGCCGCCGGCGTCCGGTTGACCTGAAACTTCGCCCCCGCAGCGCGCAGGTCCTCGAGCAGGTCCTCACCCGCTTCGCCGCGCAGGTAGCGGTAGCGCTCGACGTGCGCGATCAAGGGGGTGTAGCCACGGTCGACGAGCGCGAAGCAAACGTCGAGCAGCTGCTCAGGTGCTTCGCGTCCGGTCGTCGTTTCGAACAAGACATAGCGCTCCGGGCCGAAGGCGAGGAGGTCGTTCGCTTTCACCCGCGGCAGCAGTCGAGCGTCGAGGTAGTGCTCGGCGCCCAACTCGAGCGAGGGCAGTTCGCCCACCGCATCGGCGGCGGCGACGAGACCTTCGAATGCGCGCCGCAGCGGGTCCGGCTCGTTGTCGAATCGACCCGGGTAGATGTGCGGCGTCGCAATGACATGGGTTGCGCCCTGGTCTGCGAGCATCTGAAGCATCTGCAGGGATTCGGCCATCGTTCGGCTGCCGTCGTCCACGCCAGGGATGACGTGGGTGTGGCAGTCGCGAGGGCGCAGCGCGACGGTCCCATCGTGGGACGGACGCGCCTTCTTGCGGAACAGGCCGAACATGAAGACTCCCTAACGTTTGCGGGCGCGCGCGCCAGACCCTAGCGGCCTGGCTTGCAACCCTTCCCGACGCCGAGTCCACCCACAAGCTGCCTAGGGGACGGGGGAGAGGGCCGCAGCCTGGGTCGCCGCGTTCGCACCACCCTGGGCCGCCAACCCGAGCGCTTGTGCGCCGACCAGGAACGGCAGCAGCTGCTGCATGTAGCGACTCGAGGTCGACAGTCCTGTCGGGGCCACGATGACGCGGTCGCCCGGCTTGAGCTGAATCTGGTGATCGACGAGCAGCGCGTCCTCGAGGTTGATGCGGTACACGACCGGCTCTGCAAACCCGCCGCGCAGGACCGCCAGCTCGCGACGAGCCCGAGCGGGGGTCGGGCCACCGGCGGTCGCGAGCGCCTCGGCCAGCGAGATCTTGCCGTCCCGAACCGGCACCGGCGTCGGTGTTTCGACCTCGCCAAGCACGAAGACCTTCAGCGACGCGGCATCGGGCACGTACACGAGGTCGCCCTTGCGCATGAACACGTTGCGGGAAACATCGCCGCCTTTGACGAGAGCTGCGAGGTCGATGGGAAGGAGCGTCCCATTGCGGACCACGGTGGCGCCTTCGAGGCTGCCGGCTTCGCCAACGCCACCCGCCATCGTCAGGGCCTCGAGCAGCGTCGTATCGCCATCGACTGCGAACGTACCGGGCGTACGCACGTGGCCGAGCACGTGAAACTTCTGCGACTCGTGCGAGAGAATCTCGACGGTCACCTGAGGGTCGACGACGTACTTCGCCGCAGCGGCCTTGAGGGCCTGCTCGAACTGCGTGAGGGTGAGTCCGTCGGCCTTGAGCTTGCCGATGACGGGCAGATAGACGTGCCCATCTTTGCGAATCGTCGTGCCGGAAAGTTCGCCCAGATTGACCCGCTGCGAGCTCATCTCGGGGTGCTCCATCACGAAGATGTTGAGAACGTCGTTGCTACCGAGGCGGTACTCATCGCGCTCGCTGTCGAAGTCGTAGCGCACGTTCGAGCGCTCAACGCCGGGACCTGAGCCGTCCGCGACGAGGTCGTCGAGATCACGGAGGTCGACACCGTCACCGTCCTCGAGTTTGTCGTACCGAAACGTGCCGGTCGCACATCCTGCCGAGAGAGGCTGGCCGGCCAGGGCGATCGCCATGGCGGTTCCGATGCGGACCATGGCCCGCATGCGGCCGGAAAATCGTTGTGAGACTGCGGGCTGCCCGTTGCCGGCAACAGGCGTCAGCTCTACGTGATGGAGGCCTTGGTGGCGATGCGAACAGGACTTCTTCATGACGGCTGTGCAGACTTCATTGAGAACTGACCCCGCCCCCGCAAGTGCGGCGCCTGCATCTTCGAAAGAGGCTGGGCGGCACGGACTCCCGTCGGTGCGGGGCACCATGTCGGTCAAGCTCGCGCTCGACGTCTTGGGGTTGACCGCGGCCTCCACGGTCGCGCTCGCGATGACGACGGGCCAAGCCTTGGCTGGAGTCGCGCTGGCGATCGCTGCCGCACGCGTCACCGTGCTGGCAATGCGCGGCGCGTATGCGCATAGCTGGCGTCAAACGTCACTCCGCGACGTGTTCATGCTCGCGCCGGCGCTGCTGGGGCCGTCTTTCATTCTCGCGGCCGTCGGAACCTGGATGGGCGCGGCGGACGTGGCGGTGACCGTGGCGCTCGAGGGCTTGCTGGCGACCGGAGCGGCGCTGTCGACTCGGGTCGCTGTTCGGTGGCTCGACGAACGCCGAGCGCGGGCGCAGTGCCAGGCGGCCTCTGCCGTGCCCGCGCGCCGCGTTTTGCTGGTGGGTGCGGGGCGAGCGGGCAGCTTGGCGGCACGAGAGCTTCGGGCCCGTCCCGACTTGGGCTACACCGCGGTCGGCTTTCTCGACGACGACGCGACCCTGCGCGGCCGCTGCATCGAAGGCCTCGAGGTCTTCGGCACGACCGAGGATGCGGAGGCCGTCGCATCAGGTCTGGGCGTCGACTGCATCATCTTGACGCTCCCCTCGGCAACCCGAGCCCAGCGCCGTGCTGCCGTGGCGCGCTGCAGCGCGGCGGGACTGGAAGTCCGCACCGTGCCCGGCTACTTCGACTTGCTCGCGGGCAACGTCGAACTCACGAAGATCCGCCCGGTCAAGATCGAGGACCTGCTGGGACGCAGCGTCGTCGAGGTCGACCCCGCGCGCTGGTCCACCATCGTTGGTTCGGTCGCGGGCAAACGCGTCCTCGTGACCGGCGCCGGCGGATCGATCGGCTCGGAGCTCTGCCGACAGATCGCCGACCTCGGCCCCGAGCGCCTCATCTTGCTCGAGGCGAACGAGAACAACCTCTTCGAAATCGAAGGGGAAGTCCGCAAGGCGCTCGAACGCCGCGCGGTGCCGTGCCTTGCCGACATTCGCGACGAAGACCGCATGCGGCGCGTCTTTGCGCACCATCGTCCGCAGGTGGTGTTCCACGCGGCTGCCTTCAAGCACGTGCCGATGATGGAGCTGCATCCGCACGCCGCCATCGACAACAACGTCTTCGGGACCCGCTCAGTCGTCGAGGCCGCTGAATCGGTCGCGGTGGAGCGGTTCTTGTTCGTGTCTACCGACAAGGCGGTCAACCCCGCGAACGTCATGGGCGCGTCCAAGCGTATGGCTGAGATGGTCGTGCAGGCGCATGCGGCCCGCAGCGAGACGGGGCGCTACTGCTGCGTCCGGTTCGGCAACGTGTTGGGCTCGCGCGGGTCGGTGCTGCACACCTTCCGGCGCCAGATCGAAGCCGGAGGTCCGGTCACCGTCACGCACCCCGATGTGACGCGGTTCTTCATGACCATTCCCGAGGCAGTGCGGCTGCTCATCCAGGGCAACGCTGTCCAGGAGGGGGGCGAGGTCTTCTTGCTCGACATGGGCGAGCCGGTGAAGATCGTGGACCTCGCCAAGCAGATGATTCAGCTGTCCGGTCTGGAGCTCGACGACATTCCCATCGCGTTCTGCGGCCTTCGACCGGGAGAGAAGCTCTACGAAGAGCTGCTGCGCGACGAGGAGGGGGCGCTACCGTCGAGCGTGGAAGGCATCTTTCATGCGCGGCTCGCCGAGGTCAGTCCCGACGCTCTGCAGACCTGGCTGCGCCCGCTTCGGACGGCCGCGGCTTCACACGACGAAACCACGATTCGCAAGATCCTCGCGATCGCGGCGGCCTATCGCCCCGACCCGGCGGCGGCGCCGGTACCCCCCTCGCTGCCTGCAGTCGAACCGGGAACGAAAGCGGCTTGATCATGAAAGTCCTCTACCTCCACCAGTACTTCGTTTCCCCCAACGGCGCCGGCGGGACCCGCTCGTACGAGCTCGCGCGAAGACTCGTGCAGCGCGGACACGACGTCACCATCGTCACTTCGAACGCGTTCATGCCCGAGCTGTCGCACCTCACCACGCGGCACGAGATGCAGATCGAAGGCGTGAACCTTGTCGTGTTGCCGGTCGCGTACGAGCAGCGCATGTCGTACCTGAAGCGGACCAAGGCGTTCTTCTCGTTCGCGGCCGCTGCGGCCATCGAGTGCCGGCGACATCGGGCGGACGTGGTGTTCGCCACCTCCACGCCTCTGACGATCGCCCTACCGGGACTCGTCGCCCGGGCGATGACGGGCGCGCCGATGGTGTTCGAGGTCCGCGACTTGTGGCCCGAGCTGCCCATTGCGATGGGGGCGCTCGAGAACCCGGTGGCCAAGGCGGCTGCGCGCACGCTCGAGTGGGTCGCGTATCACGGCAGCACGTCCGTGGTCGCGCTCTCGCCAGGCATGGCGCGGGGCGTCGTTGCGCGCGGCATCACGCCCGAACGCGTGACCGTCATCCCCAACGGCTGCGACGTCGATCACGACGAGGTCTCGCGTCGGGACATCATGGCGATGCGTCGCTCGATGTTCCCGAAACTGCGCGATGACCAGCCACTGGTGATCTATGGGGGCTCGATGGGCGTGATCCACGACCCCGGCTGGCTCGTGGACGTCGCTGCCCACATGCGCGCTGTGGATCCCGACGTTCGCTTTGCGCTGGTCGGAAAGGGCGCGATCGCGAAGGAGGTCGAGGCCAAGGCGCGCCATGCCGGCGTGCTCGATGAGAACCTCTACTTCCGCGGACCGGTGCCCAAGGCCGATGTCCCTACGATGCTTCGGGGCGCTCAGTTCGCCACGTCCACGTTCGCGCCGATCCGCGCGATGGAGGACAACTCCGCGAACAAGTTCTTTGACGCGCTCGCGAACGGCGTGCCGGTGGCGCTCAACTACGGAGGATGGCAGGCGGATCTCGTGCGCGAGTACGGGGCCGGCGTGGTGCTGCCGCAGGCGCGTCCGCTGGATGCCGCGAGTACGTTGTCCTCTGCGCTTCGCGACCTGACCGGGATGTCGAAGATGCGGGCCGGTGCGACCAAGCTCGCGCGCGAGCACTTCGACCGCGAGTCGCTGACGACCCGCCTCGAAGGGGTGCTCGTTCAGGCCGCGGCCTGAGCCGGCCCAACTCGGTCCGCGGGCGCGGTGGCGACGGCCCAAGCACCACCCCATGAAGGTGGTGGCGGCCGAGACCGAACGGCCCGAGGAGACCGACCGTGGACGCAGCTTTCGACCTGAACACGTTGGCCATCGACGGGGGCGCCCCCGTCCGCAGCACCGCGTGGCCCGCCTGGCCCACCTTTCCTGCCGACGAGATTGCCGCGGCCACCGAGGTCCTTACCTCGGGCAAGGTGAACTACTGGACCGGGACGGTCGGACGGACCTTCGAAAAGGAGTACGCAGAGCAGTTCGGGGTGCCCTACGCGATCGCCTGCAGCAACGGCACGGTCGCGCTGGAACTGTGCCTGCACGGGATTGGTCTCGAGCGAGGCGACGGCGTTGTCGTCACCTCGCGGACCTTCGTCGCGACGGCCCATGCGGTTGTGCTTTGCGGCGGCACTCCACAGTTTGCCGACGTATGCCCCGACAGCGGCAACATGACGCCCGAGAGCATCGAAGCCGCCGCGGGGCCGAACACGCGGGCGGTCATCGTCGTGCACGTTGCCGGATGGCCGGCCGACATGCCGGGCATTCGCGCGTTGTGTGAACGCCGCGGCTGGGCATTGATCGAGGACTGCGCGCAAGCCCACGACGCCCGCATCGACGGCCGCTGCGTCGGCAGCTTTGGCGATGCCGCTGCATTCTCGTTCTGCCAGGACAAGATCATGACCACCGGTGGCGAGGGGGGCATGGTGACCACCGGTGACCGCGAAGTCTGGTCCCGCATGTGGAGCCGAAAAGACCACGGCAAGAGCTGGAATGCGGTCTACGAGCGCGAGCACGCGCCTGGGTTTCGATGGCTGCACGAGTCGGTCGGCACGAACGGGCGCATGACCGAGATGCAGTCGGCGATCGGGCGGCGGCAACTCGCCAAGCTGACCGACTGGGTCGACACGCGCCGCGCCAACGCCCACCGGCTGATCGACACTCTGAAGACGCTGCCGGCTCTACGGACGCCGACGCCGCGACCGGGCATCCGACACGCCTACTATCGGCTCTACAGTCACGTACGACCCGAGGCCCTGCGCGAGGGATGGACACGGGACCGCATCATGGCGGCCGTACAGGCCGAAGGCGTGCCCTGTCAGAGCGGAAGCTGCTCGGAGATCTACCGCGAAAAAGCGTTCCCGGAGTCGTGGCGCCCGCAGGCGCGACACAGCGTTGCCCGCACGCTTGGCGAGACGTCGCTGTGTTTCCTGGTGCATCACACGGTGGCGCCGGACGACATCGACGACGTCGCCCGGGCCATCGAACGGGTGATGCAAGCCGCTACGCGTTGACCGAGGGCCGGAGCAGGGGGAGCGCGCGCGCGGGCGTCATGATCGCCAGCAGCGTGCTCATCTTCGGCCCGCGGTCGCGACCCAGAAGCAGGTCGTAGACGACCGGAAAGAACGCCTTCATGTCGACGCCGCTCTTCGACATCGCCTTCATCTGCTCGCCGATGCTGGTCTCGGTGGCGTTGGGGTCCGCCTCGAGCACCTCGACGAGCCGCGTTAGCGGGGCTTGTTGGGCCTTGGGGATCTCGCGGACGACGGCCTCGGTGCGGATGCGGTAGCGGAAGTCCTCTGGTGCGTACTGCTCGACCCAGTTCCACACGCAGCGTGCGCGCTGCTCGAAGCGGGCACGGTCGGCCTCCGTCGAGAGCTCGCCGGCGCGCTCGAAGTAGTCACCGGTGGCCTTGATGTCGCCGTCGTAGGTCTGCAGCACGGTGCTGAGGTGGCGGAAGCCGATGAGCGTGGGCGCCTGCGAGCCGGCGTCGATACGGCGCCGGGGAACCGAGGCGAGTTCGAGCGTTCGCCGAGCCGTGGCCCGCTTCTTGTCCTTTTTGCCGCCGTCTTCGGCTTCGTGGGCCAGCCGCACGGTGCGGTCGTAGTCCTCGTAGAGCTTGATGACGTCGAGGTCGAACGAGATGGCGAACTCGGTGTTGGGGCGGTAGCCGGCGAATAGCCACCGCAGCACCTCGGGTTCGTACACCTCCAGGCAGGTGGTCACGTCGACCACGCCGCCCTTGGACGAGCTGAGCTTGCCGCCTTGGCCCTTGGCCGACACGAAGTCGTAGCCGACGTATTCGGGCGCAACCCAGTCGTAGACCTCCCGCACGATGTCCTTGGCTGTGTCGTAGCTGCCGCCCGCCGAGCTGTGGTCCTTGCCACCGGGCTCGAAGCAAACCTTCTCGAAACCCCACCGCATCGGCCAGTCGACGCGCCACGCGAGCTTGAGGTTGCCGCCTTTGCGCAGGTCGACGTCCTCGACGTGCCCGCAGCTCTTGCAAGTGACGCGCACGGTCCATTCGCCGTCGAAGGCGAACTCGAGGTCGTCCTTGCCGCAGCTGCTGCAGAAGCCGGCCAGCGGCAGCCAATCTTCGGCGAGCCGACTGCGCGCGCCGGTCTTCTCCCGCGAGGCGTTGATCAGGTCGCGGATCGTCGCGGCGTTCTGTACCGCGGCGCGAACGCCCTCGGCGTACTTGCCCGCTCGGTACATCGCGTGCTGCCGAATGAACTCGGGCTCGATGCCCAGCGGCGTGATGCTCTCTTCGAACCGCGCGATGTTGTGCGCCGCGTAGCTCTCGTGGGTGCCCCACGGGTCGGGCACGTCGGCGATGCTCTTGCCGAGCTGCTCGGCCAGCATGTCCTGCTGCGGCGCGTCCTTGGGCACCTTGCGAAAGACGTCGAAGTCATCCCACGAGTAGATGAACCGGACGTCGACGCCGCGGTCTTCGAGTGCGCGGGCGACGAGGTCCACGGTGATCACCTCGCGAAAGTTGCCGATGTGGACGACGCCCGAGGGGGTGATGCCCGCGGCCACCACGATCTGTTTGGCGTCCGGGTGCGCGCGCAGGGTCTTGTCTGCGGCGAGGTCGGCCCAGTGGTTCAGATAGGGATCTCGCGGACGGCGTTCGCCGGACATCGCCGGGTTCTACCACCGGTCCGGGGGCGGGGCACCGAGGCTCGGGCGTGAGATCGGCAATTGAAAACGCCGCCCGAGCCGAAGCTTGCAGGGCGGCGGCGCAGTCCGGTGGGGACGCGCTACTTGCACTTGAAGTCGGCGGCGAGCCGACGCGAACCCTCGGCGAGGAAGTCGGAGACGCCCGCCTTGGTGAAGTGGTCGATCGAGGCTTTGGCGTGGGTGCAGATGCCGGGCTTGTCGCCTTGGTAGCGAGAGATGGCGGCCAAGCCTTCTTCCACGCGCCCCATCAGCGCATCGGATTCCTTGCCGGCCTTGGCCACCGCGGCCGCATCGGCGTAGGCCTTTTTTCCGGCCTCGAGGTCCTCGGGGTTTTCGACCTTCTCGCTGGCCGAGGTGCCGAACGCGCTGTTGATGAGCGCCTCGCCCCGCAAGATGTTGGCAAGCGCACCGGCGACGGACTCTGGAGCTGCGGACGCAGCCGTGCCGAATGCGGCGGTTGCTGCTGGGTAGTCCTCGTTGCCCAGCAGCATGGCGCCATGGGCGAGCTGCGCGACGGCTTTGACCTCGGGATCCGCGGTGCGGTCGGCCATGGCGAGTGCGTGCGCACTGGGCTCCTGGCCGTTCTCGAACACGATCTGGGCGTGCGCGAGCGCCAGCCATCCGCCGGCCAAACCGCTAGCGCGGTATTGCTTGCGCTCCTTGAGGTCGGTGTACAGCGGCTGCAGAAGGTCGATGGCCTCCTGGTAGTGACCGAGCAGGTACTGGTGTGCGCCCTCGGCGATCTGCGGAGGATCAGGCTCCTGCGGCACGTCGGGCTCGACCGACTGGGGCGGGGCCTCATCGCCGCCGGCATCCGCTGCGGCGCCGTCGGTGGCGGCGGCGGCGTCCTCGGGGTTGGTGGTCGGCTTCTTGTCTTTACCGCAGGCGAGGGGAGCGAGGAGAGCGAGGCTGAGGGCGAGGCGTTTCATGGCTGCGCAGATTCGGTGGCGGAGTCGTTGGAGGCTTCAGCGTCGGCATCGGGGTCGGCCTCCGGTTCAGGGGCAGGGCGCTCGAGCAGGCGAATGTCCAGGCCGTCGACGAACGCGAGGGTACCGTAGACCCGGTCCTGTGGGGTGGACTCGGCGCCGGTCGGCGGTTCGAGCGTGGCGTGTCCGAAGCGCTCCCGGCGGCCACCGGGCTCCTGGG
>CAYSPB010000249.1:0-11519 GCA_964432695.1 uncultured Nannocystaceae bacterium | reverse complement strand
CACCGGCTTGTCCGCGAAGTCGGTGGGCCCCATGTCGTTCCACCACTCGAGGTAGTTTGGAAGCCACCGCTCCAACGCCCGCTGGAGCTTGGGGTCGTCGCTCAGTCCGACGTTGTTCGGAATCTTTGCGGTCAGGTCAACGCTGCTGGTGGTGTTCGTAGTCATGGTCGGTGCTCCTGGGGGGTGGTGGTCCAATCAGACGCGGCGCCAGTCGAACGCGGGGCGCTCGGGGCGGCCGTAAAGCGTGAGGGCGCCTTCGGGACCTGTTGCGTTGGGGCGAATGAAGATCCAGTTCTGCCACGCGCTGAGGCGGGCATAGATTTTGGAGTCGGGCGTTTCGGGGCCCACGAACCGAAGGTTCTGCTCCATGCCGGTGAGGGCGTCGGGCGAGAGACTCACCCGCTCCTCGAGCGCGATGCGGATGTCGTCGTCCCAGTCGAGGTCGTCGAACATCATGGTCACGAGACCGGCGTCATCGGCGTCGGCGGGCTCGAGCAGGTCGCGGCGACCCGTGAGCGCCTCCGCCTTCTCGGGCTCTCCGTAGAGGTGAGCCTGAATGCGCGTGAGACCGGTGTTCATCGGAAGGGCGCCCTCGTTGAGGTCGCTGCATGCCACATGCACGACGTTGTCCGGATCGTCCAGCAGGTAGAACCTGTCGGACGCCAAAGCGACCTCCAGGAGGTTGCCTGCGAACGCGGTGCCGGCATCACCGAGCGCGTAGAAAGAGCGGCTCGTGTTGTCCATGCGCCGAAGAACGCGGCCCATGTGAAGCAGCACTTCGCGAACGAACCAGTGGTCGCGACATTTCACGATCGCCGCGTCGTGAGCGAGCACGCGCTGCGCATCGCCGGTGCATCGCACCGACACGAGGCCGACGTTTGGATGGTTGGTGCGAAGCTGGAGCAGCGCGTCGTCGAGCTCTCGGTACGCACGAAGTGCCCACGCGTTTTCGCCGGCGCCGTAGATCGCCTCGGCACCCTGCTCGACGAGCGCCACGTCTTCGGCGGTCGGCCCTTCGATGGTGAGGGTGGCGGTACGCGCGGCGTCGTCCCACTTCAGCGCAACGGAGGAGTAGGTCCGGCCGCCGTCAGTGTCCTCGACGTTCAACGGGTTGAGCTTGATGCCTTTTCGTTCGCCCGTTGGCAGTTCACCGGCTTCGCTCACGATGGCGGCGCAGCGCTCGGCGATCTTCGCGTCGAACTTGGAGCGGGGGAACACGTCGTCCACGAGGTTCCACGCAACGGCGCGCTTGCCTCGCATGCCCTCTGCGGTGGTCGAGAAGACGTCTGCACGGTCGCGACGGATGCGACGCTTGTCGACGAGTCGGGTGAGACCGCCGGTGCCCGGAAGCACGCCGAGGAGCGGAACCTCGGGAAGACTCACGGCGGAGTTGCCGTCGTCCTGCAGGTAAATCTCTTTGCACGCGAGCGCGAGCTCGTAGCCGCCGCCGGCGGTCGTGCCGTTGCAGGCCGCGATGTAGACCTGATGGCTGGCCTCGGTCGCCTCTTCGATCTCGCAGCGCGTCTCGTTGGTGAACTTGCAGAAGTTCACCTTCCAGCCGTGCGTGCTGCTGCCGAGCATCTGGATGTTGGCGCCCGCACAGAAGACCTTGTCGTTGGCCGAGGTGATGACGACAACGCGCACCTCGGGGTGCTCGAAGCGCATGCGGCGAACGATGTCGGCGAGCTCGACGTCAACGCCGAGGTCGTAGGAGTTGAGCTTGAGCTCGTAGTCGCTGCGGAGGCCACCGGCGGGGTCGACGTTCATCGCAACGCGGGCAATGGATCCGTCGTACGAAACCTGCCAGTGGCGGTAGGACGTAGGCTCGACGTGGAAGTCGACTTTGGTGTCCGTGTTCGTGGGCTTGGTCGAAGCGTCCGCGGCCTGTTCCATTCTGCAATCAGGCTAGCAGCGCGGGCCTGATCGAAGACGTGTGCAAACCGGGTGCAGCCCTCGTTCACCGTCGTGTGTCGTCGCACGGTTGCGGCGCGACACCCGACCTGTCCCGAAGGGTCTACGACGCGCCGACAGGCGGTGGCAGATTCGGAAGCGGCTTGCGAGCGCCGTTCTCCGGCGTGGAGGCGGAGGGCTTGAGTGAGCTGCCGCCCATGTTGCACTCGCCTTGAAGCGTGCCCCCTTCTTCGATCAGCAGCGCGCGAACCGAGATGTCGCCGACGACCTGACCCGTCGCCGAGATCACGAGGCGGCCGGTTGCGCTCACGCGACCTTCGACACGACCTTGGATCTTGACGTTCGGTCCGGAGACGTCTCCCTTCACCAACGCATCGTCGAGGACCAGGATCTCACCACCGGCGTTGACGTCGCCTTCGACGGCGCCGGCCACGGTCAGCGAGGAGGCGGTGGTGATGCTGCCTTTGATGGTGGTGTCTTCAGTGATGTAGTTCTGCGGATTGGACACGGAAGCCTCGCTTCTGAGGGCATGGTCGGCTGGACGACCCGCAGAACGCAATCGCTAGTGGCCGGAGACGTTCGGTTTGTAGGTTTCAGACACACGTTCCAGAAACCGAGCCTCCGCTGCGCGCCTTCGGCCGATCGTGATGCCGGTAAGGACGAGTACGGGGAGTGCGAGAAGACCGAGCAGCAAGAACCCGGCTGCCGACGCGAGATTCTCGGCGTTTGCTGGGGCCCGCAGGACCGGTTCTCCGTCGAAACGGACCGCTTCGAACGGCTTGTCACGCGCGAGCCAAACCATGACTTGGTTGCCTGGGCGCCCGGTGGGTCCCGACTGCTCATGCGTATCGACGCGCCGCCAGACCAGGACGTCCGCCGGCTCGAGGGAGACCGGCTCGGTCGTTTCGTCGGGCTTGGGAATGCCACCGACCTTGCGGCCGAACCGGGTTTCGAACTCCGTCCGAAGTCGCGTAGTGCCGGTGGCACTGAGAACCGCCCAGCCCGCGTGCTCCGGCGCCTCGGTCAGCAGCGCCCGCGGGAGGATCGTGGCGTCGGTGATGCGGACGCGACCCTGCGGCGGCAGGTCCTGGTCGAACGTCGCGGTGGTGCCTTCACGCGCGTCCTCGGCGAGCGCCTTCAGAGCGCTGAACCCGTCGGATGGTCGCGCCGTTCCGAATCCGAACGTGACGGCGCCGATGAGCAGGCCGGGGACGGCGAGAAGCGTGGCGGTGACGAGTAGGAGTATCGTCACGGGCCGAGCGGGGGGCGCCGTCGGCAGCCCTTGCGCCCGCTCGAAGTCCACGCTCCGGTAGCCGTCGATTGCCAGCGCAAACGCGATGGACTCGCCAGGCGGTCGCGCGACTCGAACGCGGGCCCCTACACCAGGGGCGAGTCCATCGTGCCAGTGGGGAGGAAGGTGAACCCGCTGCTCGCCCACGAACCAACGCGCGTTGGGGATGTCGGATTCGTCCTCGAGTTCGACGACACCCTCGATGGTGTCGATGATGGGCTGCCGTTCCGGTCGAGTGCGATGCACGATCGCGAGCGCGACCTCCAGGACCAAGACCAGCACCCCGATGCCGAGGCCCAGCGCAACATTGCCGCGCTGGAGCATGGACACGGCAACCGCGAGCGTGGCGAAGACGATGACGAACGTGAGTGCGCCGCGTCGACGTCCCAGCAGACCGCGGTCGCGACGGCGCTCGACGGCGTAGTGATCGAGCTCGGCCTTGCTGGCGATCTCGGCGGTCGGAAACGTCGGGCTCAGAGCTTGTCCTTGAGGGACTGCATCGAGCTTTTCAGCTCTCCGAACAGGCCCTTGAGCTGCTCGGCTGCGGTCTCCGTGACCTGCTCGAGAGTTTCTTCGGCGGTCTTGAGCTTCTCTTTGACCTGCGGCTCCATTTTCTCCCAGGTCTCTTTGGCCTCGGCGGAGACTTCCGTGGCAGCCGAGCCGAGCTTGATGCCGATGTCACCGGCCATGTTCTTCAGCTCGCCGAGGCCTTCCTCGAGCTGGCCGAGCAGGTCGTCCTTGGCCTTGCTCTCGCCCTGCTCCTCAGCGGTGCCTTCGGCCGTGGCCTCCGCTTGGCCTTCGGTGCTCTGCGATTGGGTCTCGTCGGTCTCGCTCATGGCACCTGAAGAATAGCCCCCGATGCAGCGGCCCGCGAGGTCCACTGGCGATGGCGGACGACGGTGCCGCCGTCATGGGTCACACTGATTCGGTGCGCGTGCTCGTCCTCGCTTTTGCGTTCGCTTCGTTCGCGTGTGGGAGCACGCAGGGCTCGACGTCCGGCGGACGTGCCGCGGCACCCAGACCGAGCACGCCGGTGCGGTCGGGGTCGGGGCTTGCGACGCCGACGATCGACGCGCGCTCGGTCCAGTCGCTGCTCGACGCGCACAACCGGGCGCGCGCCGCGGTCGGCGTGCCCACGCTGCAGTGGTCGGGTGAGGTGGCCGCGGTCGCGCAAGCTTGGGCTGACCGACTCGCGCAGCGCGGCTGCGGTCTCGAGCACAGTAGCGGCGAGCTTGGTGAGAACTTGTACTGGAGTTCCGACCCTCGCCCCGCGGCGGAGGCGGTGACGTCCTGGGTCGACGAGTCCGCCGACTACGACGCGCGCCGACATCGGTGCAAGCGAGGCGCCGTGTGTGGGCACTACACCCAAGTCGTTTGGAAGGCCTCGCACACCGTTGGCTGCGGCGTCGCTTCGTGTGGCGCAGCCCGGGTTTGGGTGTGCAACTACGACCCGCCGGGCAACTACGTCGGCCAGGTCCCGTTCTGAGCCTGCTCCAGCGCCTCGATATCGTTCCAGCGCCCGAGTGAGCCGACATCCGCTGGTGTGCCTGCGAGCGGCGACTCACCAAGTTCGAGCGATGCCGCCGGTCTCGCGACCGGCGCCCTGTGTCACACTGCGAGACGTGCTTCGTCGGGGGAGCCAGCGGGCTGGTGAAGGTTCGTTGGGCCGGCCTTCGGAACGTGCTCGATTTCTTCTCCGAAGTTGAAGGGTCGTGGAGGAGCCGGACATAACCCAGCGTGAGCCGAGGGTCGCAACGCGGCGAGAACGGGGTCGCGTCCGCTACAAAGGCGCGCACGGGCACCGAGGCTGAGCCCGGCATGTCCCACGACGGCCAAACGCGAGCGGCCAAGATCCACGGTGCTGAAACGACGCAAGCAGCCCTCGTGGGCGTGCCGCAACGCGTAGGAACGCGAGAGGACGCACCGCGGCACCACGGCGCATCTGCGGGTCCAACGGCGAAGGAGGACGCCGACGGAGAGTCACGTCTGCCTCGCGCGAGCGGATGGGCGACGGCTTCGTCATCCCGTGACCTTCGACCCGGCATGGTGTTGGGCGACCGGTACGTCTTGGAACAGCAGCTGGGGCGCGGAGGATGGGGCACCGTGTGGCGGGTTCGTCACCGCGTCATCGGCAAGGTCTTCGCCGTGAAAATCCTCCGTCAGGATCGCGGTGCCGATGCGGAGCCAAATGCTCCCGAACGGCTGCTGCGTGAGGCAATCGTTCTGTCACAGATCGATGACCCTTCGGTCGTTGACGTCGTGGACTTCGGCACCGTTGGAAACGCGCCGTACATCGTGATGGAGTTTCTCGAGGGGGATACGCTCAGCGTGCGCTTGCGCGCTGGCGCGTTGTCCTGGGCCGAAGCGAAGCCGCTGCTCGCCCAGACGCTCTCTGGGCTCGCGGCCGCGCACGCGATCGGCGTCGTTCATCGCGACATCAAGCCCTCGAATCTGTTCCTCCTCACCGAGGGACGCGGGCTCAAGGTCATCGACTTCGGAATCGCGAGCGGTACGGACGGAATTCGGCTCACCGAAGCTGGCTTCGTACTCGGCACCCCACACTTCATGAGCCCCGAGCAGACGCGGGGCACCGACGTCGGGCTGGCCAGCGACATCTACAGCGTGGCGTGCGTGGCGTACTCAATGCTCGCGGGGCGCCCTCCGTACATCGGGTCGCGCTCTGAGGTCGTTCGGCAGCACCTCATGGGCCCGGTCCCGGAGATGGATGCGGGTCCGATCGCCGCGGCTCCGCTGGAGGTTCGGGCTGCGATCAAGCGCGCGCTGGCCAAGCGTCCCGACGAGCGCTTCGCATCGATGAGAGCGTTCTACGAAGCACTCATCGGCGAGCCCATGGTCTCGTCCCGCATGCCGGTGGACGAGGTGTCGGCGGCGGCGTCCCAGTCCGCGGCGTCGTTGCCTCGACGTCCTCGGCGATGGATGGGCCTTCGTGCTGCGCTGCTGCTGTTGGGAACGACGGCAGCCGCACTCGCCGGTTGGGGGATGTCCGAGCACCGCCCCCGAGTCGAAACCCTTGCGCGAGCCTTCACGGCCAGCCCGCACGTATTCGAGGTCCGTCCGGTCCCCCCGCCCCCGCCCCCGCCGGAGCTGGTTGCCAACGTGGTGCTCGAGTCGGAACCAGCCGAGGTCGTGGTGCTCGACCAGTGCGAGGACGAAGACGAGGACGAGAACGTCACCGAACCTCGAGGTGCGGTTGCGCCGCGTCGCCGGGTCCGAACGCGCCGGAATCGTCGTCACAGCGACCGCCGACGTCGGTCCCCGCCCGCGGAAACCCGCGTCCCCAAGAGCCTCAAGGTCGGGGACCTGAAGAATCCGTTCGAGAAGGACTGAGGACGAGCTTCAGCCCTTGCCGACCAGCCACGCCACCATCTCGATGTGCGCGGTTTGGGGGAGGGTGTCGAAGGCCCGGCACTGCAGAAGGTTGTAGTTGCCGCTGCTTCCGGTGAGGACCGAGAGGTCCTCGTGCAGGGAGCTGGGGCTGCAGCTCATGATGTGCAGGCGCGGTGCCTTCAGGCGGTTGAGCTGGGCGCACACGTCTGCGCCGAGGCCTCCGCGCGGCGGGTTGGCCACGACCAGGTCGGGGTTGCGATGCGGGTGGTGCGGGTCGGACAAGATCGCCGCGAGGAACTCTTCGACCAGCTCGGGCTTGATGCCGAGCGCGCGTGCACTCTCGGGGTACGACTCGCTCGGGACGACGAGCTCGAACCGCTCACGCAGGAGCTTGGTCGTGATTCCTGCGCCGGCGTAGAGGTCGAGGGCGACGCGCCCGTGCGGGAAGCCGCCGGCAGGCACGCGCACGAGGTCGTGATAGGCGAGCGCCGCGGCGGGCGGGTTCGGCTGAAGGAAGCCTTGCGGGCCCACGTGTACCGACTCGCCGCAAAGCTCGATGCCAAGCGTCTGTCGACCTCGTAGCGGTCGAATGGTGACGCCGCGCATGTCGTTGCCCCGCCCCGAGTGCACGCCCCACGCGACGCCCACGGGGATCTCGAGTTCGTCGACGATAGGGTGGACCATGGTCGCCAACGGGTCAGCGGTGATGATCGCCATCAGCACGTTGCCCTTGCCGTCGGTCTTGAACCAGGCGTAGCGAAGGTCGCCGGTTTCGTCGAGCTCGTCGTACGCAGCCGCACCGAGCTCATTGGCAGCCTTGATGAGTTCGTCGGCGGCCGCGGTGATGTCCGGATGGTCGACGAGGCAGCCGGCCATGTCGGCGACGTTGTGCGTGCCTCGCATGAAGCTGCCGAGCACCAACGCGCCCGGCTCGCCCGCGAACACTCGTTTGCTCGACCACCGATACTTCAGGCCCTCTTCGTCGACCGACACGACCCGGTCGACGACGAGCCCGTACTGCGCCTCGAGCTCGCTGACCTTGAGGTCGCGTTGCGACTGCACCGACATCTCCATGACCGCGCATCCATTGCAACGACCGTGATGTTGGCAGGGGGCAGGGCGCCGACCTGGATGGACGTTGCGTCGTTTGGTCACCGAGCCGTGGGCACGGGGACGTTGGCGGCTGACGTAGTCCAGCTCGACTTCGCCGGTTTCTCCTGGCAGCAAGCCCGCGACGTGGATCTCGAAGCCCTGATAGTTCGCGATGCCGTCGCCGTGCCGGGACAGCGAGTCTGCGCAGACCGTGATCGTGTCGCCAGGCTTCATGCGTGTCCGACCACCATACCGGTCTGCTCCAGATGATTGAAGTACTCGGGATAGGTTTTGCCGACGCATTCGGGGTCGGCGATCGCGACGTGGCCCGCCATCGCGAACGCCATGGCCACGCGGTGGTCGTCGTACGTGTCGATCGTGGCACCTCGCAGCACGCCGTTCTCGGGCGGGACGACGGTGAGCCCGTCCTGACGCTCTTCGACGGTCGCGCCGAGCTTGCGCAGTTCGGTGGCCGCAACCGTGAGTCGGTCGCTTTCGTGGTGGCGCAGGATCTCCACGCCTTCGATGCGCACGGGGGCATCGGCATGGAGCGCGGCAACGGCGAGCGTCAGCGTCATGTCCGGCATGTCGGTGAGGTCGAACGTTCCGCCCCGCAAGCGTCCCACGCCTTCGACCGTGGTGCGCGTGGCAGTTTGGGACACCTTGGCGCCCATGGTGCCGAGCACGTGCGCAAAGCCTGCGTCGCCCTGCATGCTGTCCGAGCCCAGGGCCACGCTTGCGCGGCCGCCGTGCATCGCTGCGAGGGTGAGCGGGTAACTCGCCGCCGATGCATCGGGCTCGACGTCGTAGTCCAGCCCCTTCAGGGGCATAGGCTCCACCACCACCGTATCGCCATCCCAGCGCGCGGAGCCGCCGAACGACGCGAGGCAGCGCAGCGTCATGTCGACGTAGGGACGGGCCGGGGTGCCCTGCTCGAGCACGATGCGCGTCGGGGCTTCGGCAAGCGTGGCCGCGACCACCAAGCCCGAGACGAACTGTGAACTCGCCGGGCGGGACAGGCGAACTTCGCCCCCGCGCAAAGGTTCGTCTCGCGGACCTATGCGAACGGGCAAGAATCCAGATTCTCCGATGTGTTCCAAGGAGACACCCTGCGCCGTCAACCCGTCGAGCAGCATCTTCATGGGGCGCTCACGCATGCGTGGCGTGCCGTCCATCGTGGCGCGAATCGGACTCGCGGCGACGGCAGCCAGCAGAAAGCGTGCAACGGTTCCCGCCGTGCCGACGAACAGCTCGGCAGGTCGCGACGTACGAAACGGACCGCCGGTACCGTCGACGACCAACGCACCATCGGCCTCGGTCACCGACACGCCGAGCGTGTCCAAGCACGCGCGCATGTGCCGGGTGTCGTCGGCATCGAGCCACCCACGCAGGGTCGAGCGTCCTCCGGCCAGTGCCGCGAACAGCAGGGCACGGTTCGTGATGCTCTTCGAGCCCGGCACGGGCAGGGTCCAGTCGAGTTCGCGGGGGGGTCGCAGCTCGATCGACGAGGCCATGCGCCAGGCATGCCCGCCTGCGCGAAACCAAGCAACGGGCGGACGGATGAAAAACTGCGGAACCGGAAGCACGAAGATGTACGTTTATGTGGTCTAAGACTGACATCGGAGCCATGGCGAGTTGCGAGGGACTGAGAGACTGGAACACCGCCACCTGCATGAAAAGTCTGTGCTTTATGAACCTGATCCGCGTTGGATTCGGCCTCCGCGCGCGCGACGCGTGCGAGCTGGATGGCGGCATGGAGGGGCCCCGCTGTCGTGGCCCTCGGACGTGGGGACGAGCCCTCGTTCATCGCGAGAAAAATCGACAGGCCTCGGTCACGCCCCCCAAACGCCGATCGTCCAAGAAGCATGACGAAACGTTTTCGCGACAAGGTCGCCGTCGTGACCGGCGGCGGCACGGGAATTGGCAAAGCCGTGGCAGGGCTGCTGCTCGAGGAGGGGGCGCGCGTGGTGATCAACGGGCGGCGGGCCGAGGTCCTCGAGGCGACCGCGGCCGAACTCGACCCGACCGGCGAACGCATCGCGGCCGCAGCGGGCGACATCGCCGAGACCGAAACGGGGCGTGCCCTGGAGCGGGTCGCCTCGGAGCGGTTCGGTGGCACCGACGTCCTGGTCAACGCTGCCGGGGTTTTCGCGCCCAAGCCGTTCGTGGACCACACCGAGGCCGACTTCTCCCGCTACATCGACATCATTCTCAAAGGCACGTTCTTCGCCTCGCAGGCGTTCGTGGCGTCGATGCAGGCCCGTGGCGGGGGGGCGATCGTCAACGTCGGTTCGATGTGGGCGAGCCAGGCGGTCGGGGCAACCCCTTCGTCGGCTTACTCCGCGGCCAAGGCTGGCGTGCACGCGCTGACCAAGAACCTGGCGATCGAATTGGCTGACGCCAAGATCCGCGTGAATACGGTGGCGCCCGCGGTGGTCGATACGCCCGTCTACGGCACGTTCCTACCTCCGGAGCAGGTTGCTGAAACGGTGGCGTCCTTCGCTCCGTTCCACCCCCTGGGAAGGGTCGGCACGGCGTCGGATGTCGCGAACTTGATCACGTTCTTGGCCAGCAGCGAGGCGTCGTGGATGACTGGAGCCGTTGTCGCCGTCGACGGTGGCGTGATGGCGGGGCGCGGATGACGTCGCCGTCCTTCGCCACGGCGCGTACCGACGGTCCACTTCGGCCGTCGCGCTCCGCAGACGCGCTCGATCGCGATCTCGCAGCGCGCGGCGTGGCGGGGGACTCCGAGGCTCTGGAGGCACTGCTGCGGCGCCATCAGCCCTGGGTGTATGCCCTGGCGCTTCGCATGCTCGGCTCGCAGCCCGACGCCGCCGAAGTCACGCAGGAGGCCCTGCTCAAGCTCGTGACGCGGTTGTCTCAGTATCGCGGCGAGGCGGCGTTCCGAACGTGGGCCTACCGGCTGGTGGTGCGCAGCGTGCTCGACCAAGCCAAGTCGGCCAAGCGACGCCAGCAGAACTTCGAGGGCTTTGCGGCCGAGCTCGGGGCGATGGTCAACGAAGCCGACTTCGATGCGACCCTCTCCGAGCCCGACCAGCACGTCTTGCTCGAGGAAACACGCATGCGGTGCATGACGGGCATGCTCCTGTGTCTGTCTCCCGACCAGCGGGTCGTGTACATCCTCGCCGACCTCTTCGACGTCGACTCGACGCTGGGCGCGGAGATTCTCGAGCTTCGGCCCGCTACGTTCCGCAAGCGGCTCGAGCGGGCGCGCGCAGACCTGGGTCACTTCGTGTACGGGCAGTGCGGGCTCGTGAACCCCGAGAACCCGTGCCGGTGTCCGGGCAAGACTTCGGCCTTGCTCGCGCGGGGAGTGATCGATCCGCGCAGTCTCGTGTTTACGCAGCAGGGGTGGCGCCGCTCATGGTCCGACGCGCCAAAGCTGGCGCGATCGCTCGGCGAAGCGCACGCCCGCTTTCGAGGCTTGCTGGGCGACCAGCCGCTGCTCGACGGCCCCGACCTTGCCGGTCGCTTGCGCGGGGCACTCGAGCATGGGCTTGCCGACGTCCGGAGCATCCCGTCATGAGGCGCGTCGCGTTGGCGTCATGGCTCGTCGTAGCCGGGTGTGCAGCGGCGGCGCCGCTGAGCATTGCGCCTCCTGCCTATCTCCCCTCCGCGTTCAGCGACGCGACCGTTGCCATCACCACCAATGCCTACGGCGCGTACGGAGGTGCTCCGGATGCGTTGAAGATCGGTGACGTTGCGCCCGACTTTACGCTGCCCAGTGCTGACGGCTCGGTCCTGTCGAGCGCGTCGCTGGACGGTGATGTCGTACTCGTCTTCTTCCGCGGCTTCTGGTGACCCGCGTGCAACGTGCAGCTCGGGGAGTTGCAGCAGTCGATGGCCGCCTTCGAGG
>CAYSPB010000248.1:0-11552 GCA_964432695.1 uncultured Nannocystaceae bacterium | reverse complement strand
GCTGCACCGCGACGGCATCGGGACACGCGGGCGGCGCATCCCACTGAATGGGTGCTGCCGCCAGTGCACTCCACGTGGCCAGCCAAACTCCGAGCATCGCGTTGCCGCGGACCCCCACCCGCGCCACGTCGATCGTAGCGTGACGGGTGCGGGGCCGTCACCCGAGGCCTCCCGATCGCAGGCCTCGCGTCGGGTCACCCGGGCGACGGCGATGGCTCCGGTTCCCCCCGTCCATCGCCGCCACTGCCCGTGCGAACCGTGCATCGTGCCGCCTCGACCCGCGGCGTGCGCGGTCGCCGAGTTCGCTTCCGCCCCCCAGCATCCACGAACGAGACGAAAACCGCGCAGGGCCACGCGCCGGGGCGATGCGATGCATGAGGAGTGAGTGGTCCGGCCTCGTCCGGTTTGTCCCCGAAAAAGCACGCGCGCTCGGAACGTGCGCACGACTACAGACGTGGTGGCTCAGGGAACCACGCAACCGATCGGCGCGCGCGCAATGACAACGTCATCGATCGCGTACTCGGTCGGCCCACCATGCTCCGCCGAGCTGACGCCGCCGACCCCGATGCGCGCGACCCCGTCGTTGGGGATCGTATCGATGCCGGGCCCGTTGGTCAGCACGGGCACGTCGTCGACGCGCAGCTCGACCGCGCCGTCGGTGTCGGAGAGATCGATCCGCAGTTCGACGCAGCTCCACGCCCCCGGGGTGAGCAGATCGAGGCCGAACAGGTTCGCGTTCTCGGACAAAAACGTCACGAACAGCAGACCCGCATCGTTGCGCAGGTCCAGCGACGAGCGGACCGTCCCCGCATCGGCGCTCGCGGTGATCTCGAACAAGATCGACCACTGCTCGATGGCCTCGGCCGAAGGCAGTCGCACGAACGCCCGCAGCGCGAGCATGCCATTCGACAGCGGAGGATCGATGACGAAGTCCATCTGATCCCGTGCATCGGGCTCGAGGGCAATGCGGGCCGAGAACGTTCCGCTGTTCGCCATCGTGTCGATGCGCTCGAGCGCGCCGGCATCCCACTGCGGCGCGTACCCATCCTCGAACGATTCGCACAGCAGAATGTCCTCCGACGCTCCACACTGCAGCGGCTCGCCGACGCAGCCCTCGGGCGTGCAGAACTGACCGGGCTCGCACCGCTCGTCCCGGAAGATCAGAATGCACTGACCGTCGCGGCAACGAGCCTGCTGGCACAGATCGGTCGCCACGCACGGCGGGTTGCAACTGTCGTCTCCGCCGCTGGACCCCTCGGCACTACCGCCCGTGCTGGTGCTCGTGGTCGACACTTCGGCGGTTGCGCCACCGCCCGATCCGGCCTCCCCGTCGGTCTGCTCGACGGCGCCGATCGACTGAGCGGGCCCAACACAGCCACCGGCCGCCAACGCCAACCCGAACGCCGCGCGTCGCAGCCATGCTCCCCATCCCGGCACCTCCTCGAGGCTACACCAGCCCACGGCGCGCGAAACGTCCGCGGGTCGTCGGTAACGCGGCCGGACGCTCAGGCTGGCGGACACCCGCCCGTCTGCGGGGCGACCGAACCGTCGTCGACCACGCCGAAGCTCGGGGTATCGAACTCGAAGTCGACCGAGATGATTTCCGTGCCCGTCAGGTCGGCGGCGTTCGTGCACTGGCCGTCGCCGTCGACGTCGATGAACCACCGCATGACGCGGAAGTTGCCCAAGCGCTGGAACGGAATCGCGAGGGCGGCCTGCACCGTCGCGTTGCCGCCCTCGATGACCACGGGGTCCGCGTCGGCGGTCTCGGCATCGATGGTGAGAACGCCGTACATCGTGCGTCCCTCCCACGCCTCGAGCCCTTGCCGCTGCACCCAGACGGTTTGCTCGACCGCCCGGTCGGGAAACAGCTCCGACCACATGCAGTCTGCCAGACCCGAGAAGCACAGGAACTCGGTCGAGACGCACGCCTCGAACGCGTCGGCCACGCTCGCCCCCTGGTCGTCGACCGCCTCCGCGCAGGTCTCGACGCACTCCATCGCGACGCAACCGTCCTCGAGCACGTTCGAACAGCGCGCGTCGCAGTCCACAGGTTCGACCGGGGCGTCCTCGCCGGTGCTCTCGCTCTCGCTGCCGCCGCCGCCGCTGCTGCTGCTGCTGCTGCTGCGTCCTCCTTCCGGACCCGATGAAGATCCATCCGCGGTGGTCGGCTCGGGCGCGCTGCCCGTCGTGCTGGACCCCTCCGCGACGCCGCTCGACGCCGGCATCGTCCCGCCCGTCGAGGTCTCCGACATATCCTCGGGTGTCAGGCCGGTACCCGAGGACGCCGGGCCTTCGTCATCTCCTTCGGCCTGCACGTTGGGGCCGCACCCGAGCCCGTACATCGAGACGCTCACCACGCATGCTGCAACCTGCCAATTCATGCACTGACGGTACGCGCGGACCTCCGTCAGGACCATGCAAACCTCCTGCGCGTCGACGTTCACGAGCGCTAAACGGTCAGGTCAGCGGGCGCTCCGAGAGGAAGGCGCCCAGGGTCTCGAGCGCCTCGGCTGCGGGTCCTCCCGTCCGGTACAGCAGTCGGAACGTGTCCCGCAGCAGCGCGAGCTCGGGCAAGCACCGCACGAGACGACCCGCCTCGAGGTCCGCGCGAATCATGTACTCGGGCAAGACCGCAACGCCCTGGCCCGCACACGCCAGGTCGCGTACTGCGGCCGCGGTCCCGCAGCACCACACGTCGCCCAGCGTCAGCTCCGGCGACACGGACTGGGCGTAGCGAGCCAGCGGAAGGCTCCGGTCGAGGTCGAGCAGCACGTGGGCGCCGACGTCGGCGGGCTCCTCGATCGGAGCCGTCTCGAGTCGCCGTGGCGCGGCGACGAGCGCGTAGGTTTCCTCGTGCAGCGCTCGCGCGGCCCAGCGGGCGTTGGCCGTCGGCGCACTGGTCACGATCGCATCGACCGTGCCAGCCTCGAGGCGGTCGAGAATCTCCCGGCCCGACCCGAACACGAGGTCGACCTGCCACGTTGGACGCGCTCGACGAAGCTCGAGCACGGCCGGCACGATCCACGACAGCCCCAGCTCGAAGCGGGTCCCCAGCGATAGCCGCGTCGGCGCCCCCGCATCGGGGCGCATGCATGCGGCCACCGCCTCGACCGCGGCCTGCGCCGTCGGTCGGAGCTGGTGCCCATCTGCCGTGAGTTCGACCTGACGAGACGTGCGCTCGAAGAGCTGAACCTCGAGCAGCGCCTCCAGCTGACGCACGCGCTGGCTGACGGCACCGGGCGTGAGCGCGAGCTCCGATGCCGCCCGACGAAAGCTCAAGTGCCCTGCAACCGCCAGGAAGCACCGCAGGCTGTCGACGGGCGGCAGAGAACGCGGAGCCATGTCCCTACGATAGCGCCGTCTGGGGGCTCGCCAGACGAAAGGCCTCAGCAAACCGTCGGCCGAACGGGTCGGGTCCCACAGGTAGGTCCCCAGTCCCGCACGCCACCCCCCTCCACCCTACGCGTGTTCCACACAGCGGAGTTCAAGCGTGGGAGCATGTTCCCCGCACGCCGGCCCAGTGGAGCAGCCCCCGACGACGAGCAGCCCTGCCCCCTCAAGACAGGGATGGGCGAGAGCCCGCGAGCCTGCACGCGGCTGCAAAGCGAGCCGCAAACGGGTCGGGACCGACGTAGGTCGCGGCACCCAGCCAGAGTCCATGCTCGTGGGCCGCAGCGAGCAACAGCCCCGGCATCGGCGGGCGGCACCAGCACACCAGCGGTCCGGGTGGGTGGGTACACGCATGAAGCGGCAGCGGTGCCCCTGCCCGAACCCGAAGCGCGTCCAGGGCCCGCACCTGGCCCTCGGTCGGCTGCCAGGCGATGACGACGATCGGCGTCGCATCGGCCACATACGTCGCTTCGATGACCGCGGGGTCCGTCTGCAGGAGCGTATCGAGGTCGACCACGAACCATCGCGGGCCCGTCGTCTCGACGGCGCGGGCCGGCACCACCTCGACCTCGAGCCCTTCGTCGGCCGACGGCGCCTCGAACGCCTGCAGGTACCGAGCGTGGACCCGCGGCCCAAGCACGCTAGGGTCCTTCTTGCCGATGGCTGCGAGTTCTTCGGGGTCGAGCAGACGTCCGTGTCGCTCCAGCATGCGCTGCACGACGCCGATACGCGCATCCTCGACCGGCGCGTCGAGCCAAACCGCCCGGACTGGGACGCCGTGTCGCCACGCGACCTCGATGACCTCGTTTCGCACCGCCCGGGTAGGATACGTGTTGTCGAGCACGACCCGCCGCGCCCCGGCGGCGAGCTGTGCGTCGAGCCCACGATGCAGCTTCTTGAGCGTGCCGCCCTGCTCGTCGCGGTTGAGCCGAACGTAGCCGCGGTCGACGAACGCGCGCGCGGCCGTCGTCTTGCCGACCCCCTGCATGCCCATGATCATCACGACGTCGCCCTCCGCGTCCGGGGCTGGCTGGCGCTGCGAACGCGGCCGGCGGAGCTGATCGACGACCGGGGTGCGTGCGTCGAGAGCCTCGCGGACGCGCGCATCGAGCGGGACCGCACCACACGCACCCGCCGTCTCGACGCGCGTCGGGCCTGGCAGCGGCGTGCCTCCCAGTGAGCGTAGCCAAGCAAGAACAGCCTGCGCGGGCGTGACGTCCGTGTCGACCACCGCCGCCCCGAGACGCCGGTCCCGGTCGACACGCCCGGCCTTCGCCCAGCCCCCCAACGGCGAATGAAACAGCACCTCGATGCCGTGCTCGAGGCAGTAGGAGATGACGCCGCTGCGGATCGC
This sequence comes from uncultured Nannocystaceae bacterium, assembly GCA_964432695.1. Taxonomy (GTDB): domain Bacteria; phylum Myxococcota_A; class Polyangia; order Nannocystales; family Nannocystaceae; genus CAJXVA01. The sequence goes on along the minus strand of CAYSPB010000248.1, from coordinate 6,805 downwards.
GTGCGTGTCCCACGGAGACAGAGAGACCTGCACGCTGGCGACCTCGACGTGCGCCTGCACGGCCTGCAGCTGCCCCACCGTCACGTTGCAGACCCCAACCTCGCGTACCACGCCGTCGCGCTGCAGCTTGGCCAGGGCGCGGGCCGAGGTGACGAGGTTCGTCTTCGGGTCGACGGCATGAAGCTGGTAGCGGTCGATGCACGCCACGCCGAGTGCTTGGGCCGAGGCCTCACAGGCCGCCCGCAGGTGCTTGGCCCGTCCGTCCGGCACCCAGCGCCCCCCAGGGCGGGTCAGGCCTCCCTTGGTGAAGACGCGAACCTGCGGCCCGCTCCAGCGGCTCAGCACGCGCGCGATGAGCCGCTCGTTGTGGTGCAGCGACGCGTCGTCCGGCCCGTAGACATCGGCCGTGTCCAGCACCCGAACGCCGACGTCCAGCGCGGCCTGAACCACCGCTTCGGCCCGCTCTTCCGGCAGCGACGCGGTGCTCAGACGCATGCAGCCGATCGCGAGCACCATCGCCGCGATGGTAGCCCACGCCGGCGCAGGCCTGCGCAGACCGCCTCAGTAGCGCTCGACGATCGCGCCTGCGCCCTGGGCGAGCAGCGCTTCGGCCAAGTCGCGTCCCAGCGAATCCGCGTCGGCGGCCGCGCCGGTTCGCGTAGCGACATGGCACGGCTCTCCGCTGGGATCGACGACCATGCCCGTCACGGTGACGACGCCATCTTCGAGCGTGGCGTAGCAGCCCAGCGGCACCGTACAGCTGGCGCCGAGGCGGACGAGAAAGCCTCGCTCGGCGGCCGCGCGTACGGCCGTGTCGGGGTCGATGAGCGGCTCGAGCAGGGCCTGTGTTCGCGCATCTTCGGCGCGGCACTGCAGCGCCAAGATGCCCTGGGCGGGCGCCGGCAGGAACTGGTCCTCGGGCAGCAGCTCGCTGATGCGGTCGGCCATGTCGAGCCGACGCAGGCCCGCCGCCGCGAGGATCACGACGTCGACCTCGCCGCTGTTGACCTTGCCGACCCGCGTGGGCACGTTACCGCGGATCGGAACGACCTCGACGGCAGGGTTGAGACGCTTCACCAACGCGCCGCGGCGTAGCGAACCGGTACCGACGCGCGTCCCGGCGGGCAACGCGGTGAGCGTGACCGACTGACCCGGCTTGCCGACGATGGCATCGCGAGGATCTTCGCGCGGCGGCGTGCAGGCGATGGTGAGCCCCTCGGGGCCCACCGCGGGCATGTCCTTCATCGAGTGCACGGCCAGGCTCACCGAACCATCGAGCAGACGCTCTTCGATCGCTTTGACGAACAGCCCCTTGCCACCCACCTCGTGCAGCGGGCGGTCCTGAATCTGATCGCCCTTGGTGCTGATGACGTCGAGCTCGACGATGAGGCCCTCACCCCAATGCGCCCGCAAGCAGTCCCGCACGTGGTTGCTCTGCCACATCGCGAGGTCCGACCCGCGGGTTCCAATGCGAAGAGGCGTTGCGAGGAGGTCGTCGGCGGTCATGAGGGTTCGGGTCGCGCGTTGGGCTCGGCGGGCACCCCCGCCTCGGTCGGCTCGGACCCGCGGCGCGGCGCGGGCTCGTCGAGAGAGAACAGCACGGAGAGCGCATCGGCCAGCTCGGCACCGTCACGGCCGTCGACCGGGCCCGAGGTTCCGCGGCGTACAGCCATCATGGGCGAGTGCAGAAGCTTCTGCATGATCGACTGGCCCATTTTCTGGATGACCTTGCGCTGCGCGGGGTCGAGGTCGGGCAACTTCGACAGCGCGCGCGTGACCTCGGCATCAACGATGCCGCGGCCGTGGGACTGCAGCTTTCCGATGAGAGGACCAACGGCCCGGGAGCGCATCCAGCTGACGAACCCGTCGACCTCTTCGTCGACCATCGACTCGGCGCGCCGCGCCTCCCCCTGCCGGCTGCGAAGGTTGTCGTGCACGATGCTCTGCAGGTCGTCGACGTTGTAGAGGAACACGTGGTCGACGCGGGAGACGTCGGCCGCAACGTCGCGGGGCACGGCGATGTCGACCAGGAAGAGCGGACGATGACGCCGCTTCTTCATCACCGGCTTGAGCATCTTCTTGTCGATGATCGGCAGCTTGGATCCGGTGCTGCTGACAACGACGTCGGCACGGACGAGTTCGTCCGCGAGGCGCGTCCACGGCTCGTAGCGGCCCTGGACCTGCGAGGCCAGCGATTGACCTCGGTCGACGGAGCGGTTGACGACGACGATCTCGGGCGTGCCGGCGGCGCGCAGGTGCACCGCGGCGGCCTCGGCCATTTCACCGGCGCCCACGACCAGCACCGAGGAGTCGGTCAGGTCGCCAAAGATGCTGCTGGCCAGGTCGACGGCCACCGATGGAACGCTCGCTCCGCCGCGGGCGATTTCCGTCTCGCTGCGGACCCGCTTGGCGCCTTTGAACGCGAGTGAAAGGCACCGATCGAGTACGGGCCCGACGCGGCCGTGGTCCTTCGCGTGCCCAAACCCGGCCTTGACCTGGCCGAGGATCTGGGGCTCGCCGATCACGATCGACTCGAGGCTGGCTGCAACGCGAAAGATATGGCGAGCAGCGTCGTACGCATCGCGCACGAAGGCGGCTTCGCGCAGCTCGTCGGGCTGGACCGCACGCGAGCCGGCGAGCACGTCGAGCGCCCGTGCCCCGCACTGCTTGGCATCGGGCGCGACGCCGTAGATCTCGACGCGGTTGCAGGTCGACACGAGCATCACCTCGCGCAGGCCCGCCTGCTGATGAAGCGCGTCGAGCAGCGCCGTCCGCTCCTCGTCGGCCACGGCCACCCGCTCGCGCAGCTCGACCGAAGCGCGCTTGTGGTTGATGCCGATGGCGACCAGTTCGCTCACGGACGCACCCCGTACCACACGACGATAACGAGGATCGCGGCGAAGGCCAGCAGCGTCAGTTGAGCTGCGCGGCGGCCCCGCGTCCCTCGGGCGGCGCGCGCAATGAGCAGCCCAACCGATGCGACCCAGGCAATGCCCGCGAGCGTGACTTCCAGTTCACGACCCGACGTCATGCTGGGGCCACCGAGTTCGAGAATCCAGAGTACGCCGGTCACGATCGCGACCGTGAAGATGGGCGTGACCAGCAGAACCAGGCGGTGGTGCAAGCGGTCGAGCGCGGTCAACGACATGCCGCCGCGACCGGGTCGGAACATCTTGTTGCGAAGCCGACGCTCGGCCACGAGGTAGAGCGTCGCCACGCCCGCGATGAGGGCGAAGCCCGCGAACCCCACCGAAGCGAAGCCGACGTGAGCCACCGGAAGCCCACCGGCCATGGGCACCGTGCCCTTGCCCAGGCCGCTGAACACCACCCCAAGCACCAGCCCAGCCAGGCCCAGGGGCGCCATCAGGGCCCCGAGCGCATCGAGCCGGCCACGCCCCGAGAGCGGCAAGTACGAACCGACCGCGACGAGCGTTCCGAAGCTGGTCGCCAGGAAGATGTTCTTGAGCGGATGATCCCCCTCGATGCACTGTGCGCCAATCGCGGCGAAGTGGAAGACGGCCCCGAGCGCCAGGGCGAGGCGAGCCCAACGGCGGGGTCCCTCGTCGCGGTCGCGGTCGTCATCCCGCTGCGACCCGTAGGCGAACGTCGCCGCGCCGTAGGCGATCGCGGCGAGAATGAACAGGACGAGCGTCATCGGGCGCCCCTAGTCTGCACCATGTTGCGGCCCGGGGCGATGCCGGCCGAGTCACGCGCCTCAGGCGCGCAACGCGTTGAGCATGGCCACCCACGTGGGCGGGTCAGGCATCAGCTCGGCGCCATCATGGCCCACGGGCACCATCATGAAGCCCGGGCGGACCACATACGTCGCGGGCCCGATGACCGCCGTCGTCTCCGCATGTTCGCCTCCGCGAGCCACCACGTCCTGTATCGAGCGCACCGTACCCAACAAGCCTTGCTCATCGGTGCCCGGTCCATCGAGCGCTTCAAATAGCAGCGCGGGGTTGAGGAAGAACGACCAACGGCCGCCGCCGACTGCCAAGGGCGCGGGCATGCGCAACAGGTCCCCCTCGAGTTGAACCCGTCCCTCGCTGAGCCATCGGTCGACCACTCCCTGCGAGACGTAGAAGCGCGCCATTCGTCTTCGACGATACGGCGCGTGACCAGGCGCGTCAAAGCTCGAGCGGGAACACCGTGGCGATCTTCCAGCCCGTCTCGGGACTCACCAGCGTATAGCTTAGCCCGAACGATGGCAGGTCCATGCCGTCCTGCGTGCGAAAGGTCCACCGCACGTCGGCGCGGGTGATCCGCGGCGCCAGCCGGCGCGTGGCCATGACCTCGAACGATGCGTTCGACACTTTGGCTTCGCGGTGCCGCTCGAACTGCCGCTCGAACCGGGTCCGCAGCTCTCGAGGCTCCTGCAAGGCGACCAAGTCCGGCCCCGACGAGATCAAGCACGGCAGGTGAACCAGCTTCGCCAACGCCCCCACGTCGTAGCTTGCGAACGCGTTGCAGTATCGATCGAAGAACGCATCGAGCGTCGTGTTCGCCACGCCCCACCCTACCTCGCCGGCAAGACAGACCGAACCCTGAAGCCCCATCCGGGCCGCCGTTTGGGGTGTGCGAAGGGGGGCTCCGCCCCCGCAGCGAGGGGCCTTTGCGAAAGGCCACTTTAAACGCAAACAAGCAGCGGCCCATCCAGGCCGCTGCTTGAGTCGTGCGCGGAGGTCTGCCAATTAGAACCGGAAGCGCATGCCGACGCCCTGCGTGTCGCGAGTCACGATCGGCGCGACCGTGAAGTCGGTTACGGCACGCAGCGACTTCTCTTCGCGGATGAAGTTCTTCGCGTCACGACGATCCTGGAAGATGATGACCGCAAGCACGCCGCCGAGCAGCACCGTGCCGCCGAGGAACGCATCACCGAATACCGCGCGGCGCCGCATGGTCGAGCCCGTCGAGCTGACTTCCGTCGCCAGTGCAACGTACTGACCGTCCTGGTTGAAGGCGGGGTCGGTGGTCGGATCCCCCCCGACGTCAGCGACGTAGGCGTCAACCGCATCGACCGCGTCGGTATACGGACCGCGGGCCGCCAACGCTGCGGAGTAGAACGCGATCGTGCCGATCGCCGCGCCGGTGGTCAGGCCCAGCGCCACCCAGGCGCGGGGCTGCCAGTACCCCCAGAAGGGACCTCGCGAACACTTTGGCCGCAAGTCCTTCGGGTCGTCCCGGCTCTCGCGCTTCTTCCGCTTGCCCTCGCGGCAGAAGTCTTTGAAGTCGGCCTTGAGGTCCACCTCGACGTCCTCGATCGTCGCCGCCTGACCCGCGGCGATGTCGGCCGCGGCCTTCTCGGCGTCGGCGATCGCCTGCTTCTCGGCAGCGATCTCCTCGGGGGTTTTCTCGGGCTCGTCGAGGGTGGCGATGATCTTCGCCTCGTCCTCGGTCGCGGCCGCGGGCGGCTCGCGGTGTTCGTCGAGTGCACGGGTGAGCGCACCACCGAGCGTGATCGGAAGGATGAGGTCGCCCGTGCCGAGCATCGGACGCAGCGTCTTCACGCGCTTGTTGTCCTTGATCGAGTAGACGACGATGTCGGCCTGTTTGGTCGGGCCACCGTCCACGCTGCCGAAGACGATGAAGTCCGCAGCCGTCTTGGGGCTGTTGTTCAGCCACTTGCCGAGCGCTTCGAGGCAGGCATCGCTGTTGGGCTCATCCTTGCACTTGATGCGCTTTGCCGCGTCTGCGACGTCCAGTGCGACGGTCGTGACCTTGTAGCCCGCCTCGCCGAGCGCGGTCTGCATGTCGACGCGCAGCTGGGTGGACGCGGGGTCACCGGTGAATCGCATCAACGCGACGGTCTTGCCGTCGGTCGCGGGCGCGTCGGAAGCCGGCGCAGCCACGATGGTGGCAGCCGCGACCGGTGCCACGGGAAGAGCCGCAAAGCTGACCGCCGCAGTGACGGCAATGCTGAGGAGGCGAGACGCGAACGAGGCTGAAGTCGGGGAGGACATCACAAAGCGAGGGTTGCGAGACGGGGTGCGCGATCCGCTCCGGTCTCTTGGGCCGCGGCATGATAACGGCCCACCCCACCCCACTCAAGCGGACGTTGAACGACGCGCGGCGAAGAACGCGAGGCCGCTGAGCGCCGCCAAGACGCCCACAGAGGCGAAGAGCAGGACGAAGCCGTTGGAGGGATGGCTGCTACGCGCGATCGAGCCGTAGGAAAGCGCCGCGGCCATGCCGACGGTCGCCGTGAGCACGGCCCCGGACAGCGGACCGCCCCGGCGGACCCATGCCACGCCGCTGTGGAGCACTGCCGTGAGTCCGATCGCACCCGGCACCAACGTGGCGGCACCGAAGGTCTTACGGCTGAAGACGAGAGCAGCTGCAAGCGCGAAGATCAGCACGCCGGCCGCGACCACGCGGGCACGCTCGGGCACGCGGTCGAGACCCGGCCCGCGCTCAGCCAGCGAGGTCGCAGCACGACCGAAGATCGCGAGCACCGCACCACCGAGCAGCGCGACTGCCATCGCGGCCACACCGTGCTCCGCCTCGAACACGTCCATGCCTCGGGTGCGGGCAAGGAGATCGCCCAAGCCCAGGACCCACCGCTCGAGACCGGGCGCGTCCACGCCGACAAGCGCGGGACTGGCCCAGCGCAGACGCGCAACGACGGACGCCACCCCGCCGGTGCCGATGAGCAATGCGACGCCGGCCCAGGCCGTGTTGGCACGAACCGCTCGCTGACGAAGCTCGGGCATGCCGCCGAAGACCAACAGCAGCGGCGCCCAGCCGAGCAGGCCAACCTGCGACCACGAGGGCGGCGTTTCCACGATGCCCACGGCGCCGACGC
>CAYSPB010000247.1:0-11586 GCA_964432695.1 uncultured Nannocystaceae bacterium | reverse complement strand
GATTTTGGCCGATGCCCCGGCCACACAATTAGCCTGGATTTTCTCCCAGACCCGCGGCACGGCCAGGAACATGGTGGGCCGGAGCTCCTTGAGGTTGTCGCCGAGCTTCTCGATGCTCTCTGCGAAGGCGGTCGTGCCCTCGGTGACCATGGGACCGTGCAGACTCATGATCTGCTCGGCGATGTGCGACAGCGGCAGGTAGCTGACGACGAGGTCGCCTTCGGAGTAGCCGAGGGTGTCGAGTGCAGCCTTGGCGGTCCAGGTGATGTTGTCGTGCGAGATCATCACCGCCTTGGGGTTGCCCGTGGTGCCCGAGGTGTAGATGAACGTGCAGACGTCATCGGGCTTTTGGGCGTCCATGCGGGCCTTAAGGTCTTCGTCGCTGACCTTTTCGCTCAGGGCCAGAAACTCGGGCCAGCCGTAGACGTCGTACTGGCTCGAGTCGCCTTTCATCAGGACGAACGCTTTGACCTCGGGAAGTTGTTCGCGAACCTCGAGGAACTTGTCCAGCTGCGCCTGGTCTTCGCAGACGACGATCTGCGCTTCGGAGTGGCTGCTGACGTACTGGCACTGCTCGGCCGAGTTCGTGGTGTAGATGCCGGCCGGCCGTGCGCCCGCGTAGATCGCCGCAACGTTCGCAATGACCCACTGCGCGCAGTTGAAGCCGATGAGCGACACGCTCTTCTCGGGTTCGAGGCCGAGGTGGATGAAGGCCTTTGCGGCCTTGTGAACCTCGTCGCGATACTCGGACCAGCTCTTGGACTTCCACGCGTTTCCCTGCTTCCACCGCAGCGCCGGCTGGTCGGCCTTGCGGTCGGCTACGCGTTCGAACACCTCCATCACGGTGCGCTTGTCGTCACTCATCGGACCGCGAGCGTAACAGGGTCCGTCCCGACTCGGGACGCCGGAGCAGGCTACGCTGCACCGCGTGGGTCGAGGCGTACATCAAGCAGACGCAACGCTGTTCTCGGCGTCGCAGGTGCCCATTTTGCAGGATGCGGTTGCCGACCTCGGCTGGTTGTACGGGCGGGGCTACGTGGATCCATCGGCGACGAAGCTGGTCGGAGATCGATATCGGCTACGCCAGCGACAGCGCGTCGCGATCAGTCGGAGCGCGGCGTCGACCGAGCAGTGCGCACGACGGGCCGCCGGTCGCGTACCGGGTCAATGGGCGTCGGGTCGGGCCTTGGCGATCGATGGATTCAACGTGCTGATCGGACTCGAGACCGCGCTTGCAGGCGGGGTGCTGCTGCGCGGGGTGGATGGCGTGCTTCGCGACCTTGCGAGCGTGCACGGCAGCTATCGACGCGTCGAGGCGACGGCGGCGGCAATCGAGGCGCTCGTCGACACGCTGTGTGCCTGGCAGCCTGCCTCGGTTACGTGGGTGCTCGACCGACCCGTTTCGAACAGCGGGCGCCTCGCTGGCTGGCTGCGTGATGCGGCGCCCGAGGGCATCGCGTGGTCGGTGGAGCTTCCGTACGACGCGGATCAGGTCGTCATCGACGCGGAGGCCGTCGCCTGTAGCTCCGACGCACGCGTTCTCGAATGCACGGGGCAGTGGGCCGACCTTCTGAGCGATGCCGTCGCGCGCCACGTCCCCGATGCGTGGGTCGTCCCGCTCAGTCCCCCGTCCACGTCCGCCCGCGCTTGAGCGAGCGGTAGGGCAGGGTGCCGTGCACCGTCTCGCCGGCGGCATCGATACAGGTGACCCGAAGCTCCTTGAGCCCGATCGGAACCCCGATGAGCCGGCGCGCGACGAAGGTCCCCTCGAGGGCCCGGCAGTGCTCGAACACGCCATCGTCGGTCTGCACGTCTCCAAACGCTGCCGCACTGCCGTCGGCGTCGAGCTCGACGTCGAACACGAACTCCTTGCGATCGCCGCGAAGGTGCACCGTCCAGTCGCCGGGGGCGTTGGGGACGAACCGCAGGCCCACGTGTTTGCGCAGTTTGCTGCCGAACGGGCTGCGCTGGTCGGCCTGCTCGGTGTTCACCCACCAAAACCGCAGGTCGGCGATCGAGGCGGGCGCGCGCTCGGGCGACCAGGCGTCGACCACCACCTCGAGGTTGCGGTCGCCGAAGTCGCGGCCGAGCCGAACGACCTCGTGGTGATCCCAACCCGGAGGGTTGAGCGCGTGCGCGTCGGTGCGCGTGTAGGGCATCACGGTGGTGGCGAAGCCGGTGAGGGCGAGCGTGGTGAGCGTGACGGGCATGGCGAACTCCCTGCGGTCTCGCGGGGAAAGACGGGGAAATGCCGGGCCGGTTGCGCTGAGCTGAATGGAGCCAGCGCACGGCGCGAAGTCGCTCATGTGCGCCTGCTGGTACGATTCCGAGCGTGGTGAACCACTTCCTGGTCGGGCTCGGACGAGGCGTCCTCACCGAGTTTCGCCGGGTGGTCTCCTACGCGACGCTGGCGTGGGTCACCTTCATGGCCGTCTTCGAGCGTCGGGCCGAGGGGCGCCGCGTCGTCTGGGGGCAGGCCGCGCGTCAGATCATCTTCACCGGTCTGGACGCGGTGTGGCTGGTGGGGTTCCTCGGAGCGGTCGGCTCGATCGTCACCCTGACCGCGGCGTTCACGTACTTCGGCGGGGCAGAGGAGAACCGGATGGTCACCGACCTGCTTCTCCGGCTGCTGGTGCGCGAGGTCGCGCCGTTCATCACGGCGGTCATCGTGGCGCTGCGTTCGGGCTCGGCGATTACGGTCGAGCTGGGCTACATGAGCGCGCGAGGTGAGGTCGAGGGCATCGAGACCGTGGGCATTGATCCGGTGCGGCTGCTGCTCGTCCCGCGGTTCACGGGCATGGTCGTCTCGACCGTGGGGCTGAACCTCGTGTTCATCTCGGCGGTGTTCACGGCGGCGTTCGGCACGGCCGTTCAGGCCGGCCTGGTCCCGGCGCGGATGAGCGTGGTGTGGAGCTACGCGGGTGCGCTGCAACCCTTCGACGTGGCCGCGTCCTTGGCCAAGGCCGCGCTCTTCGGCGTTACCACGGCCGCGGTCGTCTGTTATCACGGGCTCTCCGTGGGCGGCGACGTCACCGAGATGCCGCGCCGCGTCGCCCGAGCCCTGGTCGAGGTCGTCATTCACTGCACCGTTTTGGCCTCTGTTCTCGCGCTGATCTCCCTATGACCGCCATCGACATCGAGCGGGTCGACGTGCGCCGACCCGGCGCGTCGCTGCAGGGGGTGTCGCTCCGGGTGGCACCCGGGGAGCGCGTCGCGGTGGTCGGAACGCACCAGCCCAGCCTCAGCCTGCTCATTCGCGCCTGCGCGGGCTTCGAGCGGGTGAGCCAGGGGCGCATCGAGGTCGCGGGCGTGGACGTGGGCGCCGCCGACCGCGTCGCGCTCTTGCGGCTTCGTCGCTCGCTGGGCTACGTGTCGATCGCAGGTGGACTGCTGTCCAACATGACGCTTCGAGAAAACCTCGAGCTGGCGCTGCGCTACCACGGCGTGGCGGCGAGCGACGCACGGGCCCAAGTTGCCGCGCGGATCGAAGCGGTGGGCCTTCAGGCCGACGCTGACCTACGCACCTGCATGGCACCGGCCGAGTTGTGCAAGTGCTTCGCCTACGTGCGGGCGCTGCTGTTCAACCCTGCCGTCTTGCTCGCAGAAGACCCCAGTGCGTACCTGCACCCGCAGGGGCGCGAGATCGTGGCGGCCCTACACGCGGACGCGGCGGCCCGCGGCGTGACCATGCTGATCGCCGATGACGACCTCGACTTCGTCCGTCCGCTGGTCGACCGGGTGATCTCACTCGACACAGCCTCGGGGGTGGTCTCGTGAGCGTTCCGTTTCGGCTGCGTCGCGCCGAATGGGTCGCGGGAGCACTCATCGTGGTCGTGGGCACCATCGCGTTGCTTGCGCTGCTCTTGGTCTCTCGTGGCCGCGGCACGTTCGATGCGCCGGTGCACTACGTCGTGATGCTGGCCGACGGTCACGGCGTCACCGAGGGCAGCCGCGTGCAGATGCTGGGCATCGACGTCGGTCGCGTTTCGCGGGTGCGCATCACCGACGACAACTTGGTGCAGGTCCAGCTCGAGATTCGTCCTGGCTTTGCCGAGAAGATCCGTGCCGACTCCAAGGCCACGCTCGAGGCGAGTTTCGGGCTGCAGGGCGTGCTCGCGGGCATTGGCGTCACGGTTTCCCCCGGCTCCCCCGTCTCGCCCGTGCTGGCCGAAGGCGACATCATCGCGGCAGTCGAGCCCGAGCACATTGCCGACATGCTTCCCGGCGTCGCCTCCGATCCTTTGGTGCAGGACCTCGAGGTGCTGGTCCGAAATCTGCGGCTGCTCACCGACGAGGCGACCGACCCCAACGGCAGTCTACGCAAGGTCATGCTGAGCATGCAGGCGGTCTCGGCGCGCATCGAAGCCGGCGAAGGCACGGCCGGCAAGATGCTCTCCGACGATGCCGCGCTGTATCGGCAGGTGGCCGACACCGTCGCGGACCTCGATACCACGGTGCGGCGCTTCGACGCCGTGCTGCGACGCACCGATGGCGTGATGAAGAAGTCCGGAAGCACGCTGGATGCGGCGTCGAACGTGTTCGACAGCGCCGATGAACTGGTCGTGAGTGCAGACCAGATGGTGCAGAGCGCCGACAACGTGCTCGACAAGACCGGTCCGGTGCTCGACCACACCGACGAGGCACTGGGCAAGCTGGAGACCGCTGTCGGGACCTTCTCCGATGCGACCGACGAACTCAGCGCCATCACCAAGCGGCTCGACGTCCTGATCGAAGAGATGCTCGTGGTGACCAAGGCCGCCGGGCGGGTGTACCCGATCCGCCGTCACGTCCGGAAAGCGCGCCGCGACGCGAAGTGACGCCTACGTTCGCGCGCGAACGAACGCCAAGAACCGTTCCGTCGTCGCGCTCATCGTTTCGGGCGACCAGATCGCGCTGATCCCCGCTGGAATGCGGGGCTCGAGCGGGCGCGACGTGACGCCGGGCAAAGACAGCGTCGAGGCCACCGACGGTGCGAGCGAGACTCCCAATCCTGCACCGACGAACGCCAGCATCGACTCGAGGTAGTCGACCTCCAGCACGATGTCCGCTCGCGTCCCGTGCTGTTCACACATCCGCTCGAACGACCGGTGCACGCACGGCTCGCGGACGCGGCTCATCAGCAAGAACGGTTCTCGCAGCGCTGTGGAGATCGGGATGCGCTCGAGAGCGGCGAAGGGGTGGTCGGCGTGAAAGAACAGGTGCAAGTCGTCTGGGGCCACGAGCTCCGCATGAACCGGGCCGTGGTCGGCGGCGAGGATGCTGAAACCCACGTCGATCGAACCGCGAGCGAGGGCATCGACTTGTTCGGCGGTGCCTTGCTGCTGCAGCTGGACCGTCACGTCCGGGGACGCTCGCATGAAGTCCACGAGCACGCGCGGCAACCACCCGAGCGTGCAGACGGCCGTGTATCCCACGGTCAGACGTCCGCGCAGCCCAGCGTCCGCCTCGCGCGCCACGCTGGACGCGTGCTCGAGCTGCGCGAACACGCCGCGGACCTCTTCGACGTACGCCTGCCCCGCGGCGGTCAAGCGGACGCGCCGGCTCGAGCGGTCGAAGAGCTGAACGCCGAGCTCGTCCTCCAGCGCTGAAATCGTCTGGCTCACCGCAGGCTGGGCAACATGCAGTCGGGAGGCCGCTCGCCCGAAGTGCAGCTCTTCGGCGACGACGAGGAACGCCTCGAGGTGTCTCAGTTTCATGGTCGACGTATCGTGGAAGGCTCGATAAGCCGCAGCTTATGGACGCCGGCGGACAACCATATTGGTCGCCGCTGGCCCGAATCCCTATCCTAGCGAGGTGACCGCAAAGGACAAGCGGTCCGACGATCACCCTCGGATGCCAACGACGACATTCAGGCGGTGCATCGGTCGAGCAACCCTGGACCTCTTCGGGTTCCTTGCGCTGGGCTGCGTGGCGCCGGCGCCCGCGCCTTCGAACCTCGGCGGTACACCCATGACGCTCTCCCTCGAGACCCTTCCGGCCCGTCCGGGCACCCGGCCCAAGACGATCCCGACCAACCCCCACACGCAGCTCGATCAGATCGCACCCGAGATCCGATGCCGGTCCGCGGGCTCATTCCGATGAACGTCGTGATGGTCTACGGACCCAGGAACGACGCGGAGCTCGAGGTCGTCAAGTGGCTGATCGAGGCCTCCCACGGCTTCGCACACCCGGCCTCGGCCGAGACCTGACACCGGCCAGATCCGGCCGCGAGGTGGCCCGCGGGTTGGCCACCTCGCGGGGGCCGGCGAACCAAGTCCGCGAGATCACGTTGGCCGCGGCCTTGCACGGGGCGTGGCCATGCTCGCGCGCAGCTTCAGTGCCGGACTCGATGGCGTCGACGGTTATCTCATCACGGTCGAGGCCGATGTCCGACGTGGTCTGCCGGGCCTGACGGTGGTCGGTCGAGCCAGTGGCGCGGTGGGGGAGGCGCGCGAGCGGGTCCGCAACGCGCTTGCGCACTGCGGTCACCCGGTGCGGCCTCGCAAGCAGGTCGTCAATCTCGCGCCCGCCGATCGGCGCAAGGACTCGCCGGGCATCGACTTGGCGATGGCGGTTGCCTTGCTGGCCAGTCACGAGGTGGTTCCTGCGGATGCATTGCCCTCGGTGGTGCTTTGGGGCGAGCTGGGCCTCGATGGCGTGCTGCGGCCCGCGGTCGGGACGTTGATCGTGGCCGACTGCGCGCGCCAGGCGGGGTTCGATACCATCATCGTGCCCCGCGCTTGCGCCGATGAAGCTGCGCTCTGCCCGGGGCTGACGGTGCTCCCCGCCGATGGCCTGCCCGCGGTCGTAGCTCACCTGCGGGGAGAGGTCGCGCTGACGCAGCACGTTCGCGTGGCGACGGATGAGGGCGTGCTCGAGGGGCCGGACATGGCCGACGTGCAGCACCAGGCCTCGGCTCGGCTTGCCGTGGAGGTGATGGCCGCGGGTGGACACAATCTGCTGCTGCACGGCCCGCCAGGTGTTGGCAAGACGATGCTCGCGCGGCGTGCTGCGGGTCTGCTTCCTCCGCTGGACGACGATGACGCGCTGTGCGTGACGAAGCTGCATTCGCTCCGCGGTGCGGGTCCTCCACGCGCGCTGTGGCGTCGTCCGCCGGTCCGAATGCCCCACCACACCGTGTCCGCCGCAGGCCTGCTCGGCGGTGGAACCCCGGCCCGTCCGGGGGAGGTGAGCTTGGCGCACGGTGGCGTGCTCTTCCTCGACGAGCTTCCCGAGTTTGCGCGGGCGTGTGCCGAGGGTCTGCGGGAGCCGCTCGAGGACGGCTCGGTCTCGCTCGTGCGGGCCGCATATGCGCTTCGCTTTCCCGCCCGGTTTCAGCTGATGGCCGCGATGAACCCGTGCCCCTGTGGCTACCTCGGGCACCCGGAACGTCATTGCACCTGTTCCTCGTCGGCCGTGCAGCGCTACCAGGCCAAGCTGTCGGGTCCGTTGCTCGACCGCATCGACCTGGTCGTTCCCATGCGGCCTCCTGCCGTGCTGGACGGTACGCCACAGGAGTGCTCGGCCACGATTCGCGCTCGGGTGGCGGTGGCACGTGCGCGGCAGCGGGAGCGTCTGGCAGGGGCGGGACTCTCCCGCAATGCCGACGTTCCGACCGACGGCGGGTTGATGGAGGCGATGTGTCCGCTTCTGCCCGGGGCACGAGGGGTCCTGCAGTCGATCACCTCGACGCGTCAACTCAGCCCGCGGGCTCGCCATCGACTGCGTCGCGTTGCGCAGACGCTCGTCGACCTCCGGCGCCCCGGCGACCCGGTGGACGCCCCGATCGGGCCCCGAGAGATCGCCATGGCGGCTTCGCTGCGGCGTCTGCCCGACCTTCCCCTGGGCGCGTGAGGCGGACGCTCTGATACCCTGCGATGCCCCCATGACCGAGCGCCACGTCGTGTGCATCTTCAATCCCGCCTCTGCTGGAGGCCGGAACCGCCAGCGACTCGCATCCGTCGAGCGCCCGCTCTCCGCTGCATTCGAGTCGCTCGAGCTTCGAGAAACCGAAGGCCCTGGGCATGCCACCGTGCTGTGTCGGGATGCCCTCGAGCGGGGTGCGGACCTGGTCATCGCGGTCGGTGGAGACGGCACCACGAACGAGGTTCTTGCGGGCTTCGTCGACGACGGCGGTGTCAATCGCTTTCCGGGTGCCGAGCTGGGTATCATCGCCACCGGCACGGGCAGCGACTTCGTCCGCCACCTCGGTCCGGCTACGCTCGACGAGCAGATCCAGACGGTCATTCGCGGGCAGGCCTACGCTGTGGACTACGGTGTCGCGCAGATGGTCTCCAACAACAACCAGCCGCTGACGCGCCCGTTTCTCAACGAGGCCAGCGTCGGGGTCAGCGGATTGGTCAGCAAGCACGTGCAGCGAGCGCCGCGATTCTTGGGACCCGCGGCGAGCTACGTGTGGAGCTCGGTGCGAAGCCTGGCGGAGCATCGAGACAAGCCGATCACCCTCATCCTCGAAGACGATAAGCCCGTCGACATTCCCCTCACCCTCGCGGTGATGGCCAACGGGCAGTACTTCGGAGGTGGCATGTGGATCGCCCCGGAGGCACAGTGCGACGACGGATGGTTCGACGTGCTGTTCACCGGCGGCGAGGGCAAGGTCGACTTCATGGGGCTGCTCGCGCGGGTGTTCTCGGGCAAGCACGTTGGCGTGCGGTCCGTGCATGCGGCCCGCTCTCGCACCATCCGGATGGTCCCGCACGATGACCGAGACGTCGTCTTAATCTCGATGGATGGTGAGCAGCCCGGTCGACTTCCGGCTGCCTTTCATATCGTGCACCGAGGCATTCGCGTGCGGGCGCACGGACTGCCGGCGCGGGCATCGGCGAGCAGCGGCGCATTTGCTCCCGTCGGTGACCCCGATGTCGAGCCGGCGCCGGTCGGTCGCGACGGCGTCCTTCACTGAGGCGCGGTCGTCACCGCAGCGAACACGACGTCGGCCACGGTCGCGAGACTCTCGCCGGAGACTTGGTCGAGGTCGTCGGCGTGCGTGTGCCAGGCCGGGTAGTCGTAGTCGATCAGCAGGATCGAGGGGATGCCCGCGCGCGAGAGGTACACGTGGTCGTCGATGATCGAGACGTCGTAGGGCGCGTCGACGAAGGCCGTCGCGCCGAGGCTCGCGGCGGTGCGCCAGACATGTGCAACCATGCTGGGATGCTGGGCCTGCGCGTTTGGTTCGCGAAGGATTCGCAGGTCGGCATCCCCAACCATGTCGAGCACGATGCCAAAGCGGGCGCGGCGAACGGGGCTCGGCGCGTCGGAAAAATGCCCGGCGAAGTAGCGGGACCCGGCGCAATACCCTCCCTCGGTGGGGCGTCCGAGCTCTTCGCCGTCGAACAGGATGATGGTGAAGCCGACGTCCGCGGGCAAGGCATCCCGTAGCGCCGGGAGCAAGGCGAGCAGCACCACGACACCGCTCGTGCCGTCGTTGGCTCCGGGAATCGGCTGGCTTCGCGCCGTCAGCGTGGGGTCTTCTTCAGCCCAAGGGCGGATGTCGTAGTGCGTCGCGAGCACGAACTGGCGCGGTGCGTCGGGGCGGATCGAGCCGTAGAGGTTCGTCAGCGGGTACGGCGAGCCGGTGAGCGGGTCGATGCCGTCGAACGATTGCCGGCGAACTGTCGCGCCCTCGCCCTCCATCGCGCCGGCGAGTGCGTCGATGCCCCTCTTGCGGTCCGGGGCGCCCAGCGTGCGGGGCACGGCCATCCAGCGACGCGTCTGGGCCAGCAATGCGTCGGCGGAAAAGGTTGCGGTCGCCTGCGGCGCAAGCCCGACCGGGGTTGATGGTGGGGTCGACGCGGGCGCGCATCCGAGGAGCAGCGCGAGCAAGGCCATCCTGCGCACGGCCGAAGCATAGGTCGGGGTGGCTCGAACGGGCCAGCCAACGGCCCACCGGTGGGCCACCGCGGTTGTGGGGGGCGAGCGAAGTCAGCGGATTTCGTTGGCACGGTCTGCGCAACGTCCTCACGCATGGCGAACAAGCCCTCCTCCAAGCCCACGAAGAAGTCCTCCGCGCCGAGCAAGGGCGGCGTCCAGGACTCGATCAAGAAAGCCGTGGACACCATCGTCACCCGCTTCGGCAAAGGCGCCCTGATGGCCATGGGCGCCGATGCCGGAGATCGGCCTCGCTTCGAGTCCATCCCCACCGGCTCGCTGGGCCTCGATCGCGCACTGGGCATCGGCGGCGTCCCGAAGGGCCGCATCGTCGAGATCTACGGGCCCGAGTCCTCCGGCAAGACCACGCTGACGCTGCACCTCATCGCCGAGGCGCAGAAGAAAGGCATCGTTTGTGGTTTCGTGGATGCCGAGCATGCTCTCGACATTCAGTACGCCAAGGCGCTCGGTGTCTCTCTCGACGAGCTGCTCGTCTCGCAGCCCGACTACGGTGAACAGGCGCTGGAAATCGTCGACACCCTGGCCCGAACTGGATCCGTCGGGTTGCTCATCGTCGACTCGGTCGCGGCGCTCATTCCTCGGGCGGAGCTCGAGGGCGACATGGGCGACACCCATGTCGGCCTGCAGGCGCGGCTGATGTCCCAAGCCATGCGCAAGATCGCTGGGGTCGCGCACCAGACCAACACGACGATCGTGTTCATCAACCAGCTGCGCCACAAGATCGGAGTGCAGTTCGGGTCGCCCGAAACCACCACGGGGGGCAATGCCCTCAAGTACTTCGCGAGCGTGCGCCTCGACATCCGTCGCATCGCCACAATCAAGGAGGGGGACCGTCCCGTTGGGAGTCGGACCCGGGTCAAGGTGGCCAAGAACAAGTGCGCGCCGCCGTTCTCCATCGCCGAGTTCGAGATCGGGTTTGGGCGCGGCATCGACCGCGCAGCGGAGATTCTCGACGCTGGCTTGGCCTCCTCGACCGTCACCAAGAACGGCAGCTGGTTCAGCTGCGGCAACGAACGCATGGGGCAGGGACGTGCAGCGGCGCTTCAATGGCTACGCGAGCATCCCGACGAGGCCGACGCCATCGTCGCGGCAACGTGGGGTGAAGCCACCGCAGCGCTCGCCGTGGCTGCCTGACGCGCCGCGGGTGGTGCGCGAAGGGGACGGTCGAATGGCCGGTCTCCGTCGTGCAACGTGGCGTTCGAACACTCGTCATCGTCCTCGCGAGCCCTCGTCCCGCGGCGGATCGGCCTTGCGTCGGTGCCTCAGCGTTGCGAAACTCGCGCCCACTCCCCCCGGAGGAACGAGTGAGTAGCTACTACGTTCTCAAGATCCAATACGTCAATCGTCCTCCCGAGACGCGCAACATCAGCGCTCCCACGACCACCGTGGGCCGAGAATCGGGCGACATCGTGCTCAACGACCCGCAAACTTCGGGTCGGCACGCCGAGATCGTGTTTCAGGGCGGGCAGGTTCGCGTCCGTGATGCGGGGAGCACCAACGGCACGTGGTTCAACGGCCAGCGGCTTACGGAGTTCGGCATGGAGCCGGGTCAGTGGTTCCAGGTGGGGCAGACAACCCTGCAGCTGATGGCGGTCCATGGTGCGGCGGCGCCGGGTCCTTCGCCCGGTCCGGCAAAAACGATGATGGCGATGGGGGCTCCTCCGCCGGCGGCCGGGCCTGCGGCGACGCCGGGGAGTG
>CAYSPB010000246.1:0-11718 GCA_964432695.1 uncultured Nannocystaceae bacterium | reverse complement strand
TTGAACTACGGCTTGATCGTCTCGAACTCGATCCCCGGTGGGACCGAGACCGACGCCGAGACCGACATCGGCACGGCTACCGATGGCGACACGGATACCGACACCGATGCGCCGACGACCGGCCCCCCGACCTCCACCACGGACGTGCCCACCGGCACGACGGGCACAACCCAAGGGGACACCGACAGCACGACGACGGGTGGCTCGGACAGCTCGTCGAGCGACGATACGTCCGACACCACTGGCGCCGGTGAATGCGGGGATGGGGCGGTCAACACTGGCGAAGTCTGCTTCATCGAGGGCTTGGCCTTCGACGCGCCAGCTGGACCTCGCGCGGTTCTTGCCGGCGACATCAACGGCGATGGCGATGCGGACCTCATCGTGGCCGGTGGCGTTGCGAACGAGGTCGAGGTCCGGCTCGGCAACGGCTCGGGAATCCTCATCGGCGACGCGAGCTACCCCGTGGGCACGAACCCATCGGCGCTTGCTTTGGTCGACATCGATGGCGTCGGCGAACCCGACATCATCGTCACCAACGAAGGCGACAGCACGGTGGGCGTCCTGCTCAGCACGGGCGTGGCCACCTACGCAGAGCACACCGGATACGCCATCAGTGGTGCGGGGCCGCGAAGCTTTGCGCTCGCGGACATCAACGAGGACACCTTCCTCGACGTTGCGACGGCCAATACGAACGCCGGCGTAGGCATCGTGCTCGGCGACGGAGCAGGCGCATTCGGCATGCCGGCCTCGGTCGACGTCGGTGGCATCGCCGCCGCTGTCGCGGTCGACGACTTCTCGGGCGATGACAACGTCGACGTCGTGAGCATCGTGGGCTCGGACCTCGTCCTCAATGCGGGCAACGGAGCCGGGCTGTTCGGTGCACCGGCAACGACCGCGATCGGCTCG
Organism: uncultured Nannocystaceae bacterium; assembly: GCA_964432695.1. Classification (GTDB taxonomy): domain Bacteria; phylum Myxococcota_A; class Polyangia; order Nannocystales; family Nannocystaceae; genus CAJXVA01. The sequence continues at coordinate 10,812 of CAYSPB010000246.1, read as the reverse complement.
ACGGCCACCGCGCTGGCGATCGCCGACTTCAACGGCGACCTCTCCGACGATGCGGCGGTCGCGAGCGAAGGTCTCATCACCATCGCGCTCGGCAACGGCGTGGGTGGCTTCGGCGGCGGCGTCCCGTTCGCCGTCGGGGCAGGCACCGTGGCCATCGCGATCGGCGACGTCTCGTCGGACGGCGAACTCGACATCGTCACCGTCGACGAAACCGATCAGACGGTGACCATCCTGACGGGCAACGGCTTGGGCGCCTTCGAGGAGACGTTTACGTTCTCGGTCGGCGCAGCACCGAGCGCGGTGGCGCTCGCGGACTTCAATGGTGACGGGGTCGACGACATCGCGGTGACGAACTTCGATGACGACGACACGACGCTGCTGCTGAGTGATCCCTAGCGTTCGGCGGCTCTCCGCTCCGCATCGAAGCGCCTGAGCCTCGCCTGCGGCGAGCTCACCTGTACTGCTCTTCATGGTCCGTTCGTCGCGAGGCCGTGGCGGCGCCGTACGCTTCGCGTGGGCGAGTGCTTCAGCGAGCGGACGGGTCGGGGTGTGTCACAGTGGAGGCGTGAACTTCTTCGGGCACCTGGTCGTCGCGCGCGCGCTGGGTGTGGACGACGGGACGCGGCTGGGGTCGATGCTGCCGGACCTGCTGCCGATGTGTGGCGCGAGACCGGCATCGACGTCGGATGCAGTGCAGCGGGGGGTGACGCTGCACCACCGGACCGACGATGTGTTTCACGGGACGCCTGCCTTCCGTGCGCTGGAGCGGGCCGGAAAAAAACGGCTGCTCGAGCTCGGCCTTCGACGAGGGCCAGCGATGGCGGTGGCACACGTGGGCGTGGAGCTGCTGCTCGACGGGGTCCTCGCGGCCGATGACGACGCCGTGGCGGACTTCGAGCACATCGTGTCTGGGGCTGCGATCGAAGGCTGGCTCGATGACGGCCAGGCGCGCTACGAGGCAATGGCGAAGCGGCTGCTCGCGATCGAAGTGCCCCGCGTGTACGCGGATCCGGACCGCGTCAGCGACGCCCTGTACCGCATGCTGGCCCGAAGACCGCGGCTCGCCCTTGCAGCCGAAGACAGGGCGTCGGTCTGCACCTGGCTGCGCGCGGTTCAGCCGCGGGTTGCCGATGCACGCATCGCGCTGGCCGACGGGCTCGTGCCCGCCGTGCGCGAACGATTCACAGGCGCTTGAGGTTGGCTCGGTACGAGCTTTCCTGCGGGCTGCCGGTCGCCAGCTCGAGCGCGGTCTCGTAGGCCTCGCGCGCGCCCTTCTTGTCGCCGAAGCGAAGCAGGCAGTGTCCGCGGATTTCGTGGCCCCGCGGGTTCTTGGGGTCCAGCGCGATGGCCTTGGCCGCGCTCTCGCGAGCGTTGGCAGCCTCGTTCGCCGACAGCTCCGTCCGCGCGCGAATCGTCCAGGCGTCGGCGTGATAAGCTAACCGCTCCGTCAGCTCCCGCGCGATGCGAAGGGCGACCGCGTCCTTCTTGCGCCGAGTCCACAGGCGCGTGGCGAGTTCGCCCGCATCGAGCAGCTCGGCCGCCGTACGCGGCTCCTCCTTGAGCATCGTAGACCAAGCCGCGCGTGCCATTGGAGCCGCCTGGGCCGTTCGACCCGCCCGCGCCGAGATCTTGGCCCGTGCGAGCCGAAGCAGACCGACCTGGTCCTCGGGCACCAGCGCGACCGCTCGCCTCGCGGCCCCATCCGCGCCTTTGCGATCGAACTGCTTGAGCAGCGTCATCGCCTGCAGCACATGCGCATCGACGTCGGCGGGCGACTCGGCCAGCAGAGATGCAAGGTCGGCCTGAGCCTGCGCGAGCGACTCCTTGGTGTTCGTTCGCAGCGCGAGCCGAACCCGCTCGCGCTTGATCGCGTACGCCGAAGCCCCCTGCTCTTTCGCCTGCTTGAGCAGGCGATCGATCGTGTCGGTGTCGACCGGAGCGTCGTCCTCGAGCAACAGTCGCACGCGGCGCAGCGTAAGCGGCCAGCCGACACCCGGAACCGTCTCGAGCTCCCCCATGAGCGCCAGTGCGGCCGGGACGTAGCCGAGGTCGGCCAGGTACAGCGCCTGTGCCTCGCGATAGCGCGGAAGCGTGGGGTTGGTCTTCGAGGCGTCCCGAAGCAGCTCGAGCGCCTTCTTCTCGGCCTCCGGATCCTCACCGCGTCGCCGATGCCAAACCCCGCTGAGTAGGAACTGGGCCTCGGCCGGAACCGGCTCCTTGTCGATCGCCTTCTCCAGCGCTCGCTTAGCCTTCTTGTCGCTGCGAGCCTCTCCGTCTTGCAGCAGGTGGGCCTCGCCCAACCCCGTGTATGCCCGCGGCGCATAGGCTTCCTGCTCGGCAAGCGCTTCGAGTCGACGAAGGGCGAGCGCCTTGTCACCAAGGCGAAGGTCCACGCGCGCCGCCGCAACCTCGATGTCGTGTCGCCCGGGCAGCAGCTTCACGGCACGCGCCACCCACGGCTTCGCTTCGGCCCATCGTCCCTGCTCCACGAGGGCGAGCGCCTGCAACAAACCCACGACCGGGTGTGCCTGCGGCGCCTTCTCGAGCTCGGACAGCGCCTTCATGACGTCGCCGGTGATGAAGGTGGACCACGCGCGATAGATCGCTCGCTCGTCTTCCTCGAACGCGGCTTCGTCGAGCCAGTCCCCAAGACGCTCATCGTCTCCCGCTTCGAGCGCCGTCTGCACCGCGAGGCGGCGCGCGAGCATGTTCCACGGCGCGAGCCCGGGCCACGCATCGTCGAGCCGCTCGAGCGCGTCGTCGAGTTCGCCATCGCCAACGTGGGCAACCGCGCGCGAGAGCTGCGCGTGGGCGCGATCGCGTGGGGACAAAGCTTCGGGCGCCATCGCGAGCAGCTGGTCGGCGACGCTCGCCACGCCACCGAGTTCTTGATGGAGATGGGCGTTGAACAACGCTTCATCCGCCGCGAGCCCGAAGTGACTTCGCGAGCGCTCGCGAGCTTGGCTGAGCGCCGCGAGGGCATCCGCCGGACGGTCGGCGAGAAGCAGCAAGAACGCATGCACCCGCCGGAGGGCGACGCCGCCTTCGTCAGCCTCGATGCGACCCGCGAGGTCCTCCACGGCTGCGGCCAAGCCTTCGGGGTCCGACTCGGCACGCGCCGCCGCGACCATGCCACGCAGCCATGCGAGCTCGGCCGTTTCGAAAGCCGAGGGGTCTTCTCCCAGCGTGACGGCCAGAGCCGCCGCCGCGGCCTCCAGGTCTCCGACTGCGAACGCCAGCATGCCGGTACCGATCGTCTTCGCCGCCGAATCGGGAAGCGCGTCCACGGCCTGCCGTGCGGCGTCGGGCTCCGCTCCGAACTCCGCCCATAGATGCGCCCGCATCAGCGCGCGGGCGCCGGCCAGCGGTTCGTAGTCGGGGTGTCGGGCCAAGCCGAGCTCGGCAACCTCGACCGCGCCGACCAAGTCCGCGACCGTGCCTTGCACGTACTGGGTCTGCACGTTCTGAAGCGCCTGCGCCTGGTCGCGCCGGTCGGCCATGAGCTTGAGCCCAAAGCCGGCAAGCAGCAGCCCGATCGCGAGCGCAGTGATCTGCGCGGCCCGCTTGAGCACGCGCCGACGGTTCTGCCGCTGGATGTCCCCGATCAGGTCGCCGGAACCAGACGACGTCGCAAAGGGCGAGCGGTCGGGGCGGCGAGCGTCCATGGCCGCCAAAGATACGATCGGATCGCGGATACGGATACACGGCCGCGTGACCGTGCAGCGAGCTGCCTACCTCGTCGCGACCGGCTCGCGCTGACTTGCGACTTGGTCTTTTTGCGCACGCTTCCGGCGTCGCTTGCCGTTCTCGTATTTGTTCTTCTCACCGATCTTGTGTTGCTTCCGATACGCCTCGAGCCCTGGGAGGTAGGGATGGGGGTCTTCGGACACTTCGGCGAAGATGCTCAGCGGCGTTCCGCCGGCCCGGCGTTCGTCGACGAGAACGAACTCACCGTTGTGGAACTGCCACAGCTGGTCGACCATCGTGCGCTCGACCACGAGTTCGCGATCGGTGTGCCAGACGATCTCCGCCCGGCTCGCGGCCACGCCACGCTCGCGGTCGAGGTCGAGGCGGGTGACTTCGTACTCGACCACCACGAGCTTCTCCTCGCTCAGCTCGTGCCGATCGAGGAAGAGGTCTCGCGACTGCGGTGGCACGTACTCGACCGCGTGGTCGATGTCGCCCCACCGCAGCGCACGATTGTAGGCCCGCGAGGTGTCGCGGATCTTCGAAGCCATCCCGTCACCGGTCATGCAGCCAGTCAGCGTGAGGACCCCGAGAAGAAACGCGCCGCGCATCATGCCGACACGCTAGCGTGCACCTACATCTGGCCCAAAAAACGCGCGGTCAGGGCCGAAAGCCCCGAACGACGCGCTCGATCTGACCGTAGTCCCTGCGCGCCGCGACGTCGGTGAATCCCGCCTCCCGCATCAGCGCTACCACCGCAGCTGATTGATCGTGACCCAGCTCCAGGTAGAGCCCACCGCCGGGCCGAAGCGCCATGCTGGCCTGCGTGATGAGCTCGCGAATCAGGTCGAGCCCGTCCGCGCCTCCGTCGAGGGCGAGCCGCGGTTCCCATTGCGCCACCTCGGGCTGCAGCGCGTCGAGCTCTGCCGTGGGGATGTACGGCAGGTTGGCCACGATCGCCGTCCAACCTCCCGCGGGCGGCGCGACGTCGGAAAGCAGGTTCGACCGCACGAACGTGACCGAGAGTTCGGCGGATGCTGCGTTGTCGGACGCGAGCGCCAGGGCATCGTCGCTGACGTCGCAGGCGGTCACGGAGAAGGTCGGTCGTGCTTTGGCGATCGCCAGCGCGACGGCACCCGAGCCTGTCCCGACGTCGAGGACGTACGCATCGTCGGTGTCTGCAGGGACCTCTTCGAGCAGCCAGTCGACGAGGTGCTCGGTGTCCGGACGCGGCACGAGCACGCGACGGTCGACCTTGAGTTCGAGGTCGAGCGCATGAAAGCCTCTGCGGCCGAGCAGATACGCGACCGGCTCTCGGGCGAGCTGACGCTTCACGAGGTCGCGATACGTCGCCTTCACTTCGGTGGGCACGACGTCGTCGTGCCGCACATACAAAGACATGCGATCGCAACCCATCGCAGCGGCGAGCAAGTGCTCAACATCGGTCCGCGCGCCTTCGATGCCGATCTTGGCGAAGCGTTCCTGCGTCCACTGCATCAGCTCGCGCACGGTCCACATGGTGTCGCGTGCGGGCGCGGGCACCGACCGTCCGCCGGTGGGCCGGCCGTGTTGGCCTGGCGACGACGGCGCACGGTCTTCGGGGTTCGACATGGCTGCGCGATTTCGTGAAAACGGGGCTCGAACCCCACAAAAGTGCGTTTTTCGAGGGGCCTGGGCTCCTCGAAAGCGCATTACCACATTTTTCACCCTTGGACGGGGCAGCCCCTGCACGTACGGTGGATCGTCGTGGGCGTCCTCGGACGTGCCGCACGCTGTTGGAAGTCGTCATGTCTCGTCCGCGCGTCACGCTGAGCGGTCTCGTCTGGGCCGCGTTCGCCGCCCTGGCGGTGGTGGCGTTCAGCGTGCCTGCGACCGCCCGGAGCAAGCGTGGCGCCCCTGTCACCCGCGCCGCCGCCAAGCCGCGGCCACCGCTGGTCGTCGTCCGAACCATCGGCGAGGTCTCGGACACCGAGGCGCGCCAGGCGTGCCGCGCCCTGCTCGCGCAGCTCCCAGTTCGGTGTGAGCTGCGCGCGAGCCGTTCGGTCGTCGACCTGGGGGAAGCCCTCAACGACGAACGGGGCCAAATCGACGCCCGCGCCGCCCTCGACCTCCTGTTTGTCGACCGGGCCGCGGACGCGCTCGTCGAGATCAACCTGACCAGCGTCGACATTTTCGAACCGGGCAAGCCGTTCGTCTTTGGCCTCGCCAGCCTCTCGGACCGCGTCGCGCTGATCTCCACCGCGCGCCTGCTCGACGACGACCGCACCGTCTTCGCCGACCGCGTCACCAAGCTCGTGATGCACGAGGGTGGGCACACGTTCGGGCTGCACCACCACGACCACGAGGACTGCGTGATGCGACAAGACCCATCGGTCGAGTCGCTCGACGACGCTCCGACGACGCCGTGCGTTCGGTGCCGCAAGCGACTCGAACGACGCGCACGGCTGCTCGCGCGCCCCGGACAGCTCGCCCTCGACCGCGCTCGCGGCTTCTTGGCGCGCGACGATGCGGCCACTGCCCGCAAGCTTCTGCTCGGCACGGTCTGGGCGGGTGAATACGAAGACGCGCTGCTCCACGACTTCGGCGTCGCGTTCCAGTCGGTCGGCGAACTCGAGGACGCGATCGGCATCTTCAAATTCCTCATCGAAGAGTCGCCTGAGCACGCTCGCGGGCACGTGAGCCTGGGCGTCACCTATCAGACGCGGGCCGCCGACGGCGATGTCGAGCGAGCGATCCAACACTTCGAGCGAGCCTTGGAGCTTCGCCCCGAATGGACGACCGTCGCAGCTCACCTCGAAGGGCTGCAGACGGTCACCGCGCCGAGCGCCCAAGGCCCCTCGGCGACCCCCTGAAGAAATGCCGTCATTGGCGGCTCACGCGGCGCAATGGGGGGAGCGACATGTTCGCTTCGAACCTCTCCCTTCCCCGCCTCACTTCCGCCATCGCCGTCGCCGCGCTTGCAGTCGGAGCCGTGACCGCAGTCCCCAGCATCGCCCGCGCCGCCGTCACGTGCTTCGACTTCGAGACCATTGCCGCTGGAAGCACCTTCAACATCGGCGATACGCTGACCATCCCCACCGGAGAGGTCCGCATGGTCCCGCTGCTGCCCAACGCGCCGTCCTTCGGCTTTGCGCGCGTCGTCGTCAGCAACTTTGCGAACGGCTCGATCGATCAGGAACTCAACCTGAACAACATCGGCATGCGCATCGTGCTGGACGAGACCTGTGACCGCGCCGCCTTCCGCTACGACGACCACGGCGGGCACGTGAACTTCGAACTCAACGGCGACGTCTTCGAGGTCGACGATCTCAGCGACCTCAGCCTGCCCGGGGTGACCGTCACCGAAAACGTCGTGGCGGGCGGCAAGCGGGGCGTCGTGACCATCGAAGGCGACATCGACAGCTTCGGCGTCGGAGGACAGGAGTTCCACATCGACGACGTCTGCATCGACTGCTGACGCTCAGGCGGGCTCGGGCTCGGGCTCCGGTGGAGGCGGCGGAAGCACGCCATCGACCCACCCGTCGAGCTCGCTGAGCGCAGCGTCGTCCAGAGCACCGACGCTACCGACGACGCGGCCCTGCGGATCGAGCACGAAGGCGGCCGGGAGGCGCGCAACCCCAAGCCGAAGCGCCATTGCTCCGTCGGGATCCCAGCCGAGTAGAAACGGAGGCGGGTCCCGGTCCCATTCGGTCTGCAGCACGCGCGCGTCCGCGTCGTTGGCCACGGTGACCACCGTGAGCCGCCCGCGTTCCAACCCGCCCAGCCGAGCTTCGTAGTGGCGGCGAAAGCCAGTCCATCCTGGCTGGTCGGTGGAGGCGAGCAACATCACCACCGCAGTGCCGCGCAGCGAGGCCAGCGGTTCGGCGTCCCCGGAGATCAGCGGAACGTCGAGCTCGAGCGGCGCGTCGGCCCGCGGCGCCGCGGAAGCCTCCGCCGATGCGGCGTCCGTGACCGCCGCGGCACGCGTCGGCTGAGGGGCAGCGGGCTCTGGAGTTTGCGACGCCGGCTGACACAGCGCCAAGCCCAGCAGTCCCGCCGCGACGGACCTCATGCCGAGTGCACCACGTCGACGAGGTGCTTGACCTTGCCCGGGTCGGTCAGGCGCGAGATGCCGTGGCCGAGGTTGAAGATGTGTCCCTTCGCGGAGCGGCCCGCCTCGATGATGCTCGTGGCGCGGCGCGTGATCTCCTCCTCGGGCGCGAACAGAGCGATCGGGTCGAGGTTGCCCTGCACGACCTTGTCACGGCCGACCACGTCGAGGGCACGAGACAGCTCCATGTCCCAGCCCACGCCGATGACGTCGGCGCCGCACTCCGCAGCGAGCTCGAGCAGGCCGGCGTTGCCACGCAGGAACAGGATGACGGGCACACCGAACGCCTTGGCCTCGGTGACGAGCCGCTTGATGTGCGGCAGCACGTGCGTGCGGTAGTCGGTGACAGAAAATGCGGCGCCCCAACTCTCGAAGATCTGCAGCGCGTCCGCGCCGGCATCGACCTGGCCGCGCAGGTAGTCGATCAACAGCGTGGTGATGTTCTCCAGCATGCCGCCGAACACCGCGGGCTCGGTGAACGCCATCGACTTGGTATGCACGAAGTCTTTGCTGCCGCCGCCTTCGATCATGTACGAGGCCGTGGTCATCGGCGCGCCGCAGAACCCGATCAGCGGGACGCGATCGGCCAGCGCGGCTTTGCAGGCCCGCACCGCACCAAAGACGTACTCGAGGCCGTCTGCGGCGGGCATGAACTTCAAGCGATCGACATCGGCCACGGTGCGGATCGGGTTGGCGACCGTCGGCGCCGGATTGAACTCCACCTCCACACCCATCGCGTCGAACACCGTCAGAATGTCCGAGAACAAGATCGCGGCGTCGAAACCGAAGCGATCGATCGGCTGCAGCGTCACCTCCGCGCACAACTCCGGCGTGCGGCACAGCTCCAAAAACGACACCTTCGAGCGCACTTCGCGATACTCGGGCAAGTACCGACCGGCCTGACGCATCAGCCACAGCGGCGTGTGGTCGGGCGTCTCACCACGGCAGGCCTGGAGAAAGGCTGGGTTCTTCGGAGCCATCGGACTGCACTATACTCCGCCGCGCGCGTGTCCTCGCAACGCCTCAGTTTGCCCGGGCCTCGCCCGTGGGTGATGGCCCACCGCGGCGCATCGGACCTTGCGCCGGAGAACAGCCTCGCGTCTTTCGATCTCGCGGTCGAACATGGCGCCGATCTTCTCGAGACCGACATTTGGCTCACCGCTGACGGCCAGATCGTTTGCCACCACGACCCGACGCTGGAGCGAATGACCGGGGATCCCCGGCGGGTCAACGACGTGTCGTTGTCGCAGCTTCGGTCCCTGCGATTGCGGACCGAGCACGGGCTCGCCGGGGAGCGCGTCCCGACGCTGGCGCAGCTCGTCGAGCAAACCCCGCCCGAGGTCGTGATCGTCACCGAGATCAAGGACCCGATGTTCCGCGAGCCGGGACCGCTCGCACAGCTGCTCCGCGTGCTCGGAGCGCGGGTGCAGGCGCATCGGGCCGGGATCATCGCCGAAGACCTCAGGCTCATCCGGGCGATCAAGATGCAGGCGCCCGAGCTCGTCGCGGGGCACATCGCCATCACGCGCCCGCATGCCAACTCCACGACGGAGCTGCTCGGTCCGTATTGGCCCTGGTTGGCAGTCAATCCCCTGTACGTGCGTCGAGCCCACGCCCGGGGCCAGCGCGTCTGCCCGCTGGATCCAGATCTGCACCGGCGGTTGCCCCGCTATCTCGCCATGGACGTGGACGCAGTGCTCACCAACGACCCTCGCGCCACCCGATCCCTGATCGAAACCCACCGCGCACGTCGGTGACCCCAACGGCGTTTTCCCGAACGACCCGACCAAGCTACTATCCGGGGCGTGCCGCGATGGCTCGCCATCACGGCCGTCACCCTTCTTGGTGGCGCGCCTGCCTGCTTGCTGCAGCTCGACGACGAAATCTCCTGCGGAGATGGTTTCGTCGACGTTCGCGCGGGCGAGGAGTGTGACCCCGCAGACGAGCGCAGCTATGAAGACGGCTGCGCCGGCACGGCCCATCCGCTCGGCCAAGCCGACTGCGACCCCACGACCTGCCAACTGATCAACGATGCCGAGCAGTGCGCGGTGTGTGGCGACGGCGTCGTCGACAGCGCGCTCGGCGAAGCGTGCGACGGCGCAAGCTTGAACAACCAGCAGTGTCCCAGCGGCCGCGGCGCTCTGCGATGCACCGACACGTGCGAACTCGACGACAGTCTATGCGACGCGTGTGGCAATGGCGTGCTCGATGAGGGCGAAGAGTGCGACTACAACATCGGCGCGGACTTCGTGACCCCGCGCGAGTGCAGCGGCACCGAAGACACCCCTCCACTGGCCTCGCCGACGAAGCCGTTCGCCTCCGGCACCACGAGCCTGTGCCGCTCCGACTGCACCTACGAACGGGCCGGCTGCGGATTCTGTGGCGACGGCGTTCGAGACGACAGCATTCCGCTGCAAAACGGCGTCACGGTGGCGCCCGAGTGGTGCGACGGACTTCGGTTCGACCAAGACCGACTCAACTCCGAGTTCGGGGAACTGTGCAACGGCGATGCGGAGCTGCGCCCCAGCGTCGCCTGCGGCGACGACTGCCGCAGCTTCGTGGAGATCGCCAACGGCTGCTGCCTGCGGAGAAACTCTCCGTCGCCCTACGACGACGACGGCAGTTTGCCCGACGGAACCCTGCCCTGCTGCTACGGGATCACCTTCCCCGAAGAGGATCCGATCTACCCTAGCTTCGAGGCCAACGGGGCCATCCGAATCCTATGCAAATGACGCGTGGCCCAGACGTCCTGGCGACGTGGCTTCGGGCTGCGCACGAAGAAGGCCGCATCGACGTCGACGACCCCGAGGGCTTTCTCGCGGCGACATCGGACATCGGCATCGGGCCTGGCGAACGCCTGCGTCGCCTCGCAACCTTCCTCGACGACGAGAACGCGGTCGAAGCCGAACCCGACTTCGCGCGATGGTCGGTGTTTGCACGGCTCTACGACGCGGCCGAACGACACGCACCCCATCCTGGTCGCGTGCTGGAGTCCCGGGCGATCACCGCGCTTCAGTGCTTCGAGCGAACCGCCG
>CAYSPB010000245.1:5742-11735 GCA_964432695.1 uncultured Nannocystaceae bacterium | reverse complement strand
CGACCAGGTGCGCGAGCAAGAGCTCCAACTCCGCGGGGTCCTCCGCGAGCCGAAGCCTCAGCGGCGGAACCTCGATCACGTCGGAGCACAGTCGGTAGTAGAAGTCGTCCCGAAACGTGCCAGCGCGACGCATGGCCGAGAGGTCTTGATGCGTTGCACCGATGACGCGGCCGCGGAACGGCATGGCGGCGTGACTGCCAACCGGCGTGAAGTTTCGCTCCTGCAGGACCCGCAGCAGCTTGATCTGCACCGGCACGCTCACCTCACCGATCTCGTCGAGAAAGACCGCGCCGTGCGGGCTGCAGCGACTGAACACCCCGTCGTAGGTGTCGATCGCACCGGTGAACGCGCCCTTTCGATGGCCGAACAGCTCCGACTCGATCAGCGTGGCTGGAAATGCGGAGAGGTTGATCGACACGAATGCGTTCGTGAAGCTGTCGACGAATCGGTGTCGCCGAGCATCGTACGGAATGAACCCCGAGCGTCCAATCGCGGCGGCGGCTGCTCCCTTGCCACTGCCCGTCGGACCGAGCAGCAGCGTCGAGAAGTCTTCCATCCGGTCGGTGAGCAGCGACGCATACCGACCGATGTCGGCGGTGCACACGTTGTTCCACAGCCGCTCCCGGAGTGTCCGCATGCACGGCGCTCGCCCCGTCAGTCCGCGGTCGATGAAGTAGAAGGCGCGACGCATCTGGAAGAAGATCGCGACCATGTGCGAGGCGTGCTCGCGGCGAAGCCCGTAGCCCAGCAGCTCGGTGAGAAGTGGCTCGCCGAAGTCGAGTGCCGGTACGACGCCGCTTGGATCGTCGTGCGCGGCGATGTAGTCGTCGAGCGCATCGGCGTAGCGATGGAACACCAAGAACAGCACCGCGTGCTCCACGGCACGCCGGGCCTGTCCGGTCCATCGCGTGACGTCCAACGTGGCGCCGCCGGCGATCGTCTGCAGGCGCGACTCGACCCGGGCGACGAGCTTCTCCAGCAGCTCCGCCCTCCCCTCGGACCCGTCCGCCTCCGCGAGCTCGAGGTCGAGGTCATGCCGAGCCGCGGAGAACGGATTGTGAAACACGACTGCCGAGACCTTGGCCAGAAACGCAGCGTCCTCCGCGGACAAAGCGCCCCTTGCGCTCGGCATCTCCTGCACAGCCATGTGCACGAAATGTACATCACAGACCACCTTAAAGTCCTTTTCGTTAATGATTTCAGCTACTCGTGGCCGGCACGCCGCGTGCTCAGAACAGAGGCATGAACACCGCAGCCGCTTCGTACCTGACGCGCCGCTTCGTCCCTGCCACCGCACGCCGCCTCCGCGAACGCGTCCTGCACGGCATGGTCCGCGGTCTTGTTCGCGCCGCCTACCGGCTGCGCACCCACGGGCTCGAGCACGTGCCGAACGGCCCCGCGGTTTTGGTCTGTAACCACGTCAGCTTCGCGGACGCCCTGCTTCTCGGCGCTGCGTTTCGTCGCCCGATTCGGTTCGTGATGGACCACCGTATTCACTCCAACCCCGCCTTGAACTGGTTCTTCCGCTCGGTCGGCGTCATTCCGATCGCCCGCGCCAAAGACGACCCCGCCCTGCTGGCCAAAGCCTACGACCGCATCGCCGCGGCTCTGCGTCGCGGCGAACTCGTCTGCATCTTTCCCGAAGGCATGATCACCCACGACGGCGAACTCAACACCTTCCGCGATGGTGTCACGCGCATCGTCGAGCGAACCCCGGTCCCTGTCGTCCCCATGGCTCTTCGGGGCATGTGGGGTTCCTTCTTCAGCCGCAAGGGTGGACCCGCGATGCGTCGCCTGCCGCGGCGCTTCCGGTCGAAGGTGGAGCTGCACGCCGCGCCGGCCGTCGCCGCCGACAACGTCGACGCCGCCACCCTGCAGCGAAGCGTCGAGTCCCTGCTCTGCTGACCGACGATGGCCAGCTCGATGCCGGCTCTCCTTCAACCCGCTTGCAGCAGTCCGCGCAACGCCAACGAGGCGTCCTCAAAGGGCGCCTCGTCCGGCGGTCCGTCGGCGTGCAGGAACGTGAGCTGCTGAGGGTCGTCACTGAGCTGCACGATGGTCGAGCTGCGGGTGCCGTAGTTCCGGCTGCGGTCGAGCACAGTCACGCCTTCGAGCGGCGGGGTGTCGCGATGTCGCAGGACCTGTTGCCACGCGTCGAGGGTCGGCAGGACCGGCCCAGCAAGCGGCTGTACCAGCGCCGGCAGCCGTTCCAGGCGGAGCGAAGGCGCCGCGCCCATCGAGCGCTCCGTGACGACGTGGATGCCAGGCTGAAGCCGGTGCCGATGGTGCGTCGCGCCATCGTTCCACACCAAGTGTGCACTCGCGGTATCTGCGAGGATGAGATGGAACGGGTTGTGGCGCGCCGGCGACTCGGCACCGATCCGCAGCGCCGCCTCTGCCGCGGTGGGAGCCCGCAACGCATCGAGTACCATTTGACCGCGAGAGCGGGCTTGGGGATCGAGGTTCGCCGAGAAGCGGTTCGTGATCCCGACGAACACGCCGAACGCGTTGACCCCCAGCCACGTCCCGCCCGCTTTCCTGTCCCGCGGCGCCAGCACGCTGACGCCTTCGTTGTCCCAGACCGTGGGCGGGGCAGCGGGACGACTGAGATCCTCGTCCCGGTTGGCAGCGACGACCAGCGGAACGTCCGACCAAACGGACGCGGCGACGATCAGGGTGCACATGCGCTGCCGATCCTACCAGGCCGGTCAGCTCTCGCTGCCGTCGGGCTTCTTCTCCGGCGTGACGGTGGTTTTCGTCGGAACCGTTGGGGCCCGTGGCGGCGCCGTCGTAGGTCCCGTGGCGGGTCGAGGCGCCGGACGCTTCGCCATCTGGCGACGCGCTTCATCGTAGCGGCGCTTGACGATGTCGCCAGCGACCTCGCGACCACCAAGGCCGAACGCGAGCGCGGCACCGAGGCACAGCGCACCGAAGAGCAGGCCGAACGTCATGAGCACGAAGTCCTCCGCAACGTCCAGCTGACGCACCGCCATGGTGAAGGCGAACACCAACACCGCGTAGCGGGCGAACTCACCCATCCATTTGCCGACCTTGTCGTCCCCACGCGCGCGGATTAGGTCGCGCACGTAGTTCCCGATCGCAAAGCCGACGCCGACCACGAGCGTGGCGACGGCGACATTCTTGACGATGTAGCCGAGGAACGCGTTGACGTAGAGCGACCACGTCACGAGCTGCAGCGTGGCGAGAGCCTGTGCGACACCTAGCAAGATCACGCCAACCTGCACCGCGAAGCCGAGCGCCTCGCTGTACTCCCCGAGCCGGTCTTCACGGTCAGAGAGCTTCTTGAAGCCCAGGCTCTCCATGAATCGGTCCAAACCGAGGTTGCGCAGCGCCCCCGCGACGACGCGTCGAAGAAGCTGGCCCACGAATACGGAGACGACGACGATGACCACGCCGACACCCAGCTTGGGCAGCAGACTCCAGAACTGCCCCATCATGTCGGTCAAGGGTTCGGAGAGCGTCGTCAGGCCGAGCTCGTTGAGCGCGGCGATGCTGGCCTGCACGATGATGAAAACCATCAGCGCGGTCGCCACGACGTCGCTAGGCGAAGTCTTGCCGGTCACGCGATCGAGCTGAGCCTTTTCGGCCAGGGCGTCGAAGCCCAAGCCCTGCAGCACCTTGCGAACGATGGTCCGCGCAATGCGCCCCCCGAAGTAGCCGACTGCCACGAGCAACGCAGCGAACGCAACCTTGGGAAGCACGCTCACCACGTGGTCGATGGCGTTGTGAAGCGGCGTCGCAATCGGACCGATCTCGAGCGCCTCGAAGGCACCGGCAATGCCCACGAGCATGATGAGCCAGAAGATGACGCTGCCCACCGTGGCGGAGAACGCGGGTTTGCGCTCTCCGCTTTCGGCAAGCTCGGCGAACCGCGTGTCCACGCCCAGCTTGTCCAGTGCTGCAGAAGCAACCTTGCGAAGGATGGTCCCGGCGAAGTAGGCGGCGATGAGAATCAGCGCCGCCTTACCGATGCGCGGCAGCGCCTGCACGACGGTGTCGACGAGCCGCTCGAGGGGGCCGGCCACCTGCGAAAGTCCGGCGAACTCCAGGACGCCGACGATCACCAGGAGCATGACGACGTAGTAGGCAATTTGCGCGATGAAGCGCTCGACGCTGCCGTCTTGGGCGCCGTCCTTCTTCTCGGACAGCAGCACGCCGACGCCGAGCTTTTCGGCCGCCTTGTTGTCGAGGTCGGTCTTGGAGAAGACCTGATAGACCGCGTAGCTGATCGCCTTGGCGACGATCCACCCGCCGATGAACAGCAGGACCGCCAGCAGAACGCGGGCACCGAGTTGAACGGCCGGATTGTCCGCCCACGTCTCGAACTGGCCGAGCAGGTCGTCGCCTGACGCCGCCGGCGCGGCCGCAGCAAGACACGGTGTGAGAAGAGCGACACAGGCCGCCAAGGGAGGAGCAGAGGAGCGAAGAAGAGAGATCCGAGGTCGGTCGGTCATGGGAAGCCTGACGGCAATGAACGCCAAGATCCGTAACACGCCGGATCCGCGTCCCCATGGCCGGTCTGCGGCCGGATTCGGACATCACGCTCCGAGCGACCCGCCTGGCGTGATACGCGCAGTTTGACGGTTGTCGAGGGGACTCCTATCGTCCGCTCAACCGCGTTGACCCGGGCCTATAGCTCAGTTGGTTAGAGCGGCCGGCTCATAACCGGCTGGTCCCTGGTTCAAGCCCAGGTGGGCCCACTACCGATTTTCGCACCTGCATGAATCCGCAGATCCAAGCGCTGTTCGAGCTTCAGAAGCGAGACCGCCAGCTCACCGTTCTGGAGCGCAAGCTCACCCTGATCCCCAAGCGCCTCAAGGAGCTTGAGGAAGATATGGCGCGTCTCGAGAAAATGCTCGAGACGGAGCGGAAGAAGTGCGACGACACGCGCAACTTCCAGCGCACGCACGAGGTCGCACTCGAAGAGGAAGAAGCCCTGCTTCGAAACTCGCGGGCCAAGATGAGCCAGGTCAAAAACCCGCGCGAGCTCTCGGCGATTCAGCGGGAGATCGAATCGACGCGTCGCATGGCGGCGACGCGGACCGAGGAGATCCTCAAGATCAAGCAAGCGGTCGAAGACGCCGAAGCAAAGCTCAAGGGCATGAGCGATGGCTTCGAGGACGTGCGCGCCAAGGCCAACGCCGAGGCTGATCGGCTCAAGGCGGCTCAGACCCGCCTCGAAGGCAAGCTCGGCAAGCTCGAAGATGGCCGAAAAGGCCTCAAGGAGCAGGTCGAACTCGACACGATCCGTACATACGAGCGCATTCGCCGTCGCGTGGGGGGCATCGCCTTCGTCGCGGCGTCGGAGGGACGCTGCACCGCCTGCAAGATGCACGTGCCTCACCAGACGTTCGTCGCGCTGCGCAAAGGTGAAGAGATTTTCTCGTGCGAGAGCTGCGGACGCCTCCTGTACTGGAAAGGCCTCTTTCCCGAGGAAGAGACCGACACCGGTCCCAAAGCGAAAGCGGCGCCCGAGAAGCGCCCGGCCAAGGCCGCGACCTAGCCGGCTGCGAGCCGCACCGACGACGCCCCGCACGGAAGCAACCGGCGGGGCGTTTCTCGTCTTCGGCGCGCGCTCAGGGAGAGAATCGCGCCGCGCGACGCTTGGCCGCCAGCGTTGGGTCGAGCCGCTCGAGCAGCGTGGGATCCATGTCGGCCGCCGCCAGGTCATCCGCTGTCAGGTCGGCCAGCCGCTTGCCCGCGCTGCGCTGCGCTGCCACGAGCGCGCCGACCTTGCCGTACGCGTCGCGGAACGCCATGCCCCCCGCGACAAGCCCTTCGCACAGGTCGGTGGCCACCGCGTCCCCCTTGATGAGCGCTGCCATGCAGGGCTCGGCGTTCAGCGACACGTGTCCGAGCGAAATCTCGATCATTCGCAGGCAGTCGACCACCCCATCGACGGCGGCAAACAAGACCTGTTTGTCCTGCTGCAGATCACGGTGATAGCCGGCGCCGAGGCCCTGGAAAGTGAC
>CAYSPB010000245.1:0-5719 GCA_964432695.1 uncultured Nannocystaceae bacterium | reverse complement strand
TTCGCCTTGGCGTAGCGCGGACTGGCCACGCACGAGCTCGAACAGGTCCGGGTTTCGCTTGTGCGGCATCATCGACGAGCCACCCGCGATGGCGCCGCCGAGCGTGACGAGCCCATCGGAGGCCAGCTCGATGATGTCGGCGCTGAAGCGACCCAAATGCAGGCCCAGGCGAGCGCACACGAAGACCAGCAGCAACGCATGGTCCCGTTGCCCAATCGCGTCAATCGGGTTTCTCGGCGGGCGCTCGAAGGCCAGCGCCTTCGAAGAGACGCCCGTGTCGACCGGCAGCGTGGTGCCACTGACGGCACCACCACCGAGCGGGGAGTCGGCGAGTTCACTTCGGACGGCCGACAGCAGAGCCCGGTCGCGCCGAAGAGCCTCCCCGAGCGCGCCCGCCATCCAGACGTCGGCCGTCGTGGGGATCGCGACCTGACGGTGCGTGTAAGACGGTAAGATCACGCCGTCGTGGCGCCCGATCCACGCGTCAGCCGCTGCGAGGACGGCGTCGATTTGGGCCTCGACGCGCCCGACCGCGTCCCGCGACCACAGCTTGAGGTCCGTCGCGACCTGGTCGTTGCGACTGCGTCCGGTGTGCAGCTTACCCGCCACGTCGCCGACCGCGGTACGCAGCCAGGACTCGACGGCCATGTGCACGTCTTCTTCGTCGGGTTTGAGCGCGACCTCACCGGAGGCGACCTTGCCCGGCAGCGATTCGAGCGCATCGATGAGCGTCGTCGCCTCGGACTCGGTCAACAACCCGCCAGCAAGCAAGCCGCGCACGTGCGCCACACTGCCCCGGCAGTCCTCTTCGAGAAGCCGCACATCGATGGGCAGAGACGTCGACCAGGCGAGGAACTCGGGGTCGAGCGCGCCGCCAGTCGCCGCGGTACGAGCAATGGAGCTACTCATGGCGTGAAGTCGAAGTAGTCCCGGAGCGAACGCAGCGCGTTGGGATCGTTGGTCTTGATCTTGCCGCGAGCGATGTCGAGGGGGCCCGGCATTTTGCCCTTGATGACCATCTTCTCGAACAGCTCCGGTGTCGTCTTCAGGACGACATCGGCGTTGTCGACCGTCTTGCCCGACTCCACGGCGCACGTCTCGGGGTCGATCTTGACGGTGTACTTGTGGTCGCCGACCGAGAAATAGAAGGTGCTGGGGGCCTTCGCAGTGCCTTTTCGGTACCGCGACGGCATGGCGTCGAAGATCTCGGGAATCGTCATTCCGGCGCGACAGTACCAGGCTAGGCCGCGGGTTCGGGCAGGCGATCGCGCAGGCCGGTCTGGGGACCTGCGCCACACTGCGACATTTTTTGGGCGAACTGCCGCTCGCGTTGCATCGATCGGTGGGTACTCTCGTCTACAGAGCGTTCGGTGCTCCGTGGGTGTGCACGGGCCGACGCGACTTCAGGAGCCAACCCTCATGCGACTCTCTTCCAAACTTGCCCTGTTCATGGCGGGCCTGCTCGCCCCGCTTGCCATCGCCCAAACCGCCCACGCCGGCATCGCGGCCTGCGGCAACATCCACGTCGAAGCCGAGGCCGAGTGCGAAGTCCGCGGCGGCATCGAGTGCGAGGGAATGTGCACCCCGCTGTCGGTCCGGGCCCAGTGCGCCGGCGACCTCGCGATCGAGTGTCGCGGCGGCTGTGAAGGCGAGCTGTCGGTCGAGGCCGAGTGTTCGGGCAGCTGCAATGCCGACTGCATGGCGGAGTGCGAGGTCGACCCGCCAAGCTTCGACTGCCGCGGTAGCTGCTTCGCCGACTGTCAGGCGCGCGCCGAGGCCAGCTGTGGCACCGGTGACAACGAGTGCTTCGCGGCGGCCGAGGGTTCTTGCGAAGCCGAATGCTCGGTGTCGTGCCAAGCCGAACCGGGCACGGCCGACTGCGCCGCGACCTGCGAAGGCAGCTGCAACGCATCGTGCAGCGCGTCGGGTCAGGCCTACTTCGACTGCCAGGTCGAGTGTCAGCGCCCGCAGTTCCCCAGCTGCGAAACGGAAATCCGAGGCGGCTGCCGGGTCGCCTGTGATACCGAGCAGGGCGCCCTGTTCTGCGACGGGAGCTATGTCGACCACGACGGCAACCTCGAGGAATGCCTCGACTCGTTGCGCGGCCTGCTCGACATCATGGTCAGCGGCTCGGCCAGCTGCAGCGGCAACAGCTGCGAAGCGGAAGGCGCGATCAGCTGCAGCTGCACCGCCAGCGACGCGCAGTCGGACGCGATGGGCGGTACCGCCGTCTTTCTCGGTGGTCTGTTCCTCTTCGGGCTCAGCCGTCGCCGCAACGACTAGACGGCCTCAAAACGCGCTTGCGTCGGCTTGCCGACCGGGCGCGTTTTGCTTTGGTTGACGCTCAACGACGACGGTAACGCCACGTCGGAATGCGCACCGCCAAGCCAACCTCGCCGAGCGGGACCGCGTTGTAGAACGTCTCGACGCGGTTTCGGTACACGAACCATGTCGCCTGCGCGAACAGGTCCAAGGTCCGGAACAGGCGAAACTGGACCCCAAGGCCACCGTCGACCCAAAGCGTGGAGGGCACCGCGGTGGCCTTGGTGAGCTGCCCACGACCACGCGCGTACACGGAGAAGAACGAGAAGTGCCCGGCCACGCCGGCTCCCGCTGCACCTCCACCCGCAACGCGGTCGCTCCATGAACGACCGTCTCCGCCGTCTTCGACCGGCTGGTTACCGCGAAGCTGCCCGCCGACGCCTGCCCCGCCTGCCCCGTGCACGTCGACGGCGAGGTAGTTCTTCGCGAATCTGCGAGGCGCGTGCGTGTAGCGAACGCCTGCGAACCCCATCGCCCAATCCCCGGCGGAGACGTTGGCACCGGCTTCGACCGCCACCGAGTCCCGAACACCGTACGAAACGCTCGGGCCCCCCATCGCAGGGCCATGGACCATCCCACCCATCACGGCAACGTCGCCCTCCCGGACGCGCGCCGGGGCGCCGCCGTGCACGGTCTGCAGCGGCGGAGCGTACGTTGGCGCGCATCCTGCCATCAGGCCAACGATGGTGAGCGCAGTCCTTCGCATCACCGTGAGAGCGTCCCAACTTCGTCCTTCGGGTGTCCAGCGCGATGTGTCCACGGGTATGGGTGGCCGGGATACTCTCGCTTTCGTGAGTGGTCGATATGATGGGCAGCAGCGAGGGGATCGAGGGGACTATGCACGCTACCTCGCGGGCATGGACGCCTCGATGCAACAGAAAGTCGCGCTCACCGCTGCACATCTGATGTGCCAAGGCCGCGTCGCCGACATGGGCATGGGCTCCGGGTCCGGCTCCGAAGCCCTCGCCGCGCTCTACCCGAGCCTGCACGTCACCGGCGTCGACGTCAGCGAAGAGATGGTGACGCTGGCGAACGAGCTCTTCGACCGACCCAACCTCGACTTCACGCTCGGCGACATCGCAACGCGGGTGTTCGACGACGGTGCGCTTACCGGCATCTTGAACTCGTCGGTCCTGCACCACGTCACCTCGTTCACCGGGTACGACCACGATGCAGCACGTCGCCCGCTACAGGCTCAGGTCCCGCAGCTCGCCCCGCACGGCGTCCTTGTCGTTCGAGACTTCCTCGATCCCGGTCCCGGGCGGGTGTGGCTCGACCTGCCCACGACCGATGGCGACGACGGCAGCGACCCGGCGACGTGCTCCTCCTGCGCTCTACTGCGACGCTTTGCCACCGAGTTTCGTCCCCTCCAGCAAACCCGCGGGTTCCCGCTCGAGGAACTCGATGGCGCGGCCTCCGGCTGGCAGCGCTTCGGGCTCGACCGGCGCATGGCCGTGGAGTTTCTGCTTCGCAAGGACTACCGCACCGACTGGGTCTCCGAAGCCGAGGAGGAGTACACCTACTTCACGCAAGCCGACTTCGAGGCCTGCTATGCGGCACTCGGGCTCCGGGTGCTGGCCTCGTCACCGGTTCGAAACCCGTGGATCGTCCGCAACCGCTTCATCGGTAAGTTCCGATGGCAGACGCCGCGGGGCGAGGCGCTCGAGCTTCCGGCCACCAACTACGTCATCGTCGGAGAGCGCGTCCCCGACGGCCTGGGCGTGCGGATGCAGCCGGCCGAGGACGAAGCGCCAGTGTCGTTTCTGAAGCTGAGCCATCACCGCGACCGCCGGACCGGCCAGGTGCGCGACCTGGTGTCGCGGCCAAACCTGACCGTCGATGCGGTCCCTTGGTTCGAAGACGAAGACGAGTTGTTCGTGCTCGCGCGCATGAGCTACCCACGACCGATTCTGGCTGCAGCTCAGACGCCCGCGCTCGACGGGTCGACCCCGCCGGGCTACATCACGGAGCCGATCACCGTGATCGCAACCGATGCCCCTTTGGGACAGACCATCGAGCGCGCACTGGAAGACCGGGCAGGCGTCGGGACGGAGCGCATTCGTTCCATGGCGCCCGGATGCCATGTGCTGCCGTCGGCCGGCGGCCTCCGGGAGGAGATTCGCTCGATGTTCGTCCACATCGACCCCCACTACGTCGAGCACGACGTCCCCGACGTGAGCGGCTTCTCAACGTCCGGACGCGTCTGTGCACTCGAGGCGCGGCAACTGTTGCGCGCCGCCCAGGTCGGTGGACTTCCCGACGCGCGACTCGAAGTCAACGTGTACGCGCTGCTGAGGGCCCGCAACCGCGATCCAGGTCCTTGGATCGCGGGTAGACCAACACTGCCCGAGCGCGAGCGGGTCCCCAACGTGGTCGACATCGCAGGACTGCAGCGCCCCCCGCGTCGAGTGTTCGTGAAGACCGACGAAGACGCGTGCTTCTTGTCGTTGCGGTGTCGTCGATTCGCGGAGTTCGACTGCAAGGGGGACCAGGTCGCGACACGTACACTCGAGTACGTGACGCCAACCTCCATCTCTGCCCGAACGCTCAGCGTGGCCTTGCTGCGACGCATGGAGGGCATCGTGTACATCGGCCTCGATGACGACGACCTTCCGGCGGCACAGTGTATCCATGGCAACTCCGAGCTGTGGGTCACCCCTGCATGGCGACTTCCCGAAACCGTCACCGGGCCGACCGCTGGCATCGCGTTCGTCCGCGACCGCCTCGCGGCGGAGTACGGCGTGCAGCTCGAAGACGCGGTCTGGTTGGGGGGCCGCTATCACCCGTCTTCGGGAACCACGCCCGAGGTGGTCCACCCGCTTGCCATCGACGTTGCTACCGTGGCCGCGGGTGGACGTCCGCTGACGTGGGTTCCCCTCACGGCGCTGCTCGACGCGCCCGAACACCTCGGCGACGGACACCTGCGCATCGCCGCCGAACGCTGCGCACACGCGCTACGGGGGTGAGAAGTTGTTGCAGGCGCTGACCACGGCGCCAACCTGCGCAAGCAGGAACGCCGAATAGTCGAGCTGACAAACGTCGTGCACGGCGCTGGTTGGGAAGCCCGCGGTGAACGTCTTGAGACGCGTCGCGTCCGTGTCGTCGGCACAGCCAGCCATGCTCATGCTCGGCACGACCGACACGACCGCGATGTCCTTGAGGATGCCGTCCTTCACCGTGCCCAGCTGCTCGATCCACGCCTCGGGCTCGCCCTGCGACCCCCACAGCGTCGGCTGCTCGACGTCGTCCTCTTCATCGCTGACGAGCACGACGACCAGCAGCGCGTCCTCTTCGAGGAAGTCGGCATTGAACGCATCGGCCGTGTCGCCGGTGAGCGCCTCGAGCCAGATGTCCATGGGACGCGCGGTGGGACCGCCCCCCTCCCCGACCGACCCGG
>CAYSPB010000244.1:4975-11793 GCA_964432695.1 uncultured Nannocystaceae bacterium | reverse complement strand
ACCCGAACATCGCGCACGTTTACGACATCGGGGAGCATCAGGGTTCGTACTTCTGCTCGATGGAGTACGTGCACGGGCAGAGCCTGCTCAAGGTGATGCGCGCGGTCACCAAGGCCCGCCGACCTCTGCCGCTGGAGCACTCGCTCAACGTCATCATCGGCACCTGCTCCGGGCTGCACTATGCCCACGACAAGGTTGGTCTCGACGGCACGGCACTGGGCATCGTGCATCGCGACATCTCGCCGCCGAACCTCATCCTGACCTACGACGGCACGGTCAAGGTCGTCGACTTCGGCATTGCGAAGGCCGCTACGGCGAGGAGCAACACCGCCGTCGGCACGCTCAAGGGCAAGATCCCGTACATGGCGCCGGAGCAGTGCCGCAGCGAGCCGCTGGACCGGCGCAGCGACATCTTCTCGATCGGCATCATCTTGTACGAGCTCACGGTCGGCCGCCGTCTGTTCCAGGCCGAGACCGAGATTGCCATCATTCGCAAGATCACCTCGGGCGGCTTTCCCCCACCAACTTCCGTGCACCCGAGCTATCCGGGCGAGCTCGAGGCGATCGTCATGCGCGCGCTGCAGCTCAACCCCGACGCTCGCTACGCGACGGCGCGCGACCTGCAGATCGACCTCGAGGAGTTCGCGCGGGAGTACAAGCTCGCGATCTCATCGGCGCGTCTGGCCTCGTTCATGGAGGAGCTGTTCGACGAGGACGCGCGCCGCATGCCCGTGAACACGCAGCTACCTCCGCCGGAGCCCGTGCCGCAGCCTCCACTGCCGCCGCATGGGTCTCAGCACGGCATGCACCACCCGCCGCAGCATCACGCCGCGCCGCCGCAACCTCCACCGCGTCCGCAGCATGGCAGTCCGGCTGCCGCCGCACCGCCCTCGGCTCCGCCCAAGCCGGCCGCGAGTGGAGGCACCGACATGGAGGCGTTTGCGAACGCGCTCTCGCGCGTGCTCGATGGCGACGACGGTGCGGCCACCGAGGAGATTGGCAAGGGGAAGCCGGCCGCCAAGCGAGGCTTTGGCATCGACCTCGACAACCTCCAGCTCGAAGAGCTGGATCCGGCCAAGTACAAGAAGTAGAGGCGGGGGTCAGGCCTCGGCGAGTTTGGCGGCCAGCGCCTGCCAACGCGCCTGCGACACGTCGCGCTGGACCACTTCGCAGTTCTTCGGACGCCAGTTTCCGATCTGCTCGAGCGCAGTCCCGTCGAGCAGGCCCAAGACCGAGCGCATCAAGGCGCCGTGGGATACGACGAGCGTCGAGGGAACGTCTGGCAGGCCGGCAAAGTAGGTGCACACGCGACGCGCCACATCGCGCAGGCTCTCGCCGCCGCCGGGACGGGCAGCCCAGTGTCGGAACGCATCCATGTCGCCGGAAGCTTCGATTCCGTCGATTGCCTGGCCTTCCCAGCTTCCACACGTGCGTTCTCGGAGCAGCGGCGTCACCTGGAGCGCGAGGCCGCGGTCTGCCGTGACGATTTTCGCCGTGTCGTGCGCACGTGAAAGGTCCGAGCACAGTGCGCGGTCGAACTGCAGCGCAGCCGTGGCTGCCTTTGCGTGCTCGGCTTGCTCGCGTCCCAGCGCGGTCAAGGGAGCGTCACGCTGGCCGGCGAACCAGCCTTCCGCGTTGGCTTGGCTCTGACCATGTCGGATGAACGTCCACGCGGGCATGCGCAGGCACGTTCGCGCGCGTGAACACGCCGGGCAAGCGGCATCGGGTCGATGTTGAAAAAAAGTCGCGGACACGCGATGCATGAAGCGTGACCGATCCGCGTGAGCCGAAGCCCGGTGACACCATCCCTGCATCCGCATCCATCGCGGATGGTCGGCACAAGACGCTCAAGCTGCTGACGTCGCCGTCGGCGCTTCCGTTGCGCTCGCTTGCGGATGCGGCCGCGATCCACAACAACCCGGCGGTCATCGCCTCGGTGGCTGGACAGACCCATCGCGGGCAGGTGCGGGCGGACAACCAGGACCACTTCCTCATCGCATCGCTGGAGCGCTCTTTGCTCGTCGAAGGCTCGTCGCTTCCCGCGGAGGCGGGCACGCGGCTGACCGATACGCCGCAGGGGCGCCTGCTCATCGTGGCCGATGGCATCGGTGGGCACGGTGGGGGCGAGGTGGCGAGCGCGGTTGCGGTCGACGCGATGGCGCACTACGCGTTCGAAACCATGCCGTGGGTGCTCAATCGAAGCGATTGCAGCATGGATGAACTCGGCGAGGGTCTGCGCGACGCCATGAACAAGGCGCAGGACCGCATTCGTCGAGTGGCGCGTCGGAAGAACCTCAACAAGGACCTCGGTACGACCCTGACGATGGCCTATGTGGCGTGGCCCGAGCTCTTCTTGGTGCACGTGGGCGACTCGCGGGCGTACCTTTTTCGCGAGGGCGAGCTCCATCGCCTCACCCGCGATCACACCCTGGCGCAGCAGCTCGTCGATGGCAACGCAATGAGCGAGGAGGAGGCCAAGTCGTCTCGCCTTGCCCATGTGCTCGTCAACGCGATGGGCGGCCACTCCGATGAACTCACGGTCGAGTTGCACCGCATGGAGATGCGCCTCGATGACCAGCTCCTGCTGTGTAGCGACGGTCTCTACGACATGGTGCCCGACGAGCAGATCAAGACGCACCTGTCCGATACAGACACACCGGTCCCGGCGCTGGTCGATCGGCTGGTCGGAGCGGCGAACGCCGCCGGCGGCCGAGACAACGTCACCGTCGTCCTCGCTCGGTTCTAGCGGGCCTGCCCTCCCGGTCGGCGAGGCCTTCGCACCCCGGCCTGCGGCGGCGCCCTCCAGTGCTGCTCGAGGTCCGCCCGTCCGGGCCACCAACGAGCTGGCGCGTCCTACGGCTCGAGGCACCGGGACGAGTAGGCGGTCCGCATCGCCGGCAAAGGGCGAGGACACGTCTTGCATGTCATCGGCCCAGACCTCGGTCGCGGTCATCTCGTCGAAGTCCAGGGCATAGCGGATGATGCGTGCTGCAGCGTCGGGTGGCCGAACCGGTGGACGCGTCACGGCCGGTGGACGTGCCGTCCGGCGTCGATGCGGACGACGAGGCGTCATCACCACAGGCGGTGAGTCCGCAGGTGAGTGCGGCCGTCACGGAGGCGGTCCTGAGCATCGGCGGAGGATGCCCAGCGGCGGTTCGAGCGGCAAGGCCGCGAACGCGCGGGGTGCGACGCCGCACGTGCTCGGCACTGCCGCGGTTCGCCACGTCGCAGGCCGCTGAGAGCACGGTGGAACCGCAAAACGACAGAGTCGAGGTACACGACTGCTACGCTGCTGCGCGATGTTCTTCTCGTTTCGGATGCCGACGATGGTGAAGCCCGAAGACGCGCTACCGGGCCGTGCCGATCCCCTCGCCGACGTACCGCAGGTTCACTTCGTCAACGGCAACCCGATCAAGCCGCCGTTTCCCGAGGGCATTCAGCAGGCCGTGTTCGCGATGGGCTGCTTCTGGGGCGCCGAGCGCGAGTTTTGGCAAACCGATGGGGTGTACTCGACTGCGGTAGGGTACGCAGGCGGCTACACGCCCAACCCCACGTACAAAGAAGTGTGCTCCGGTGGCACCGGCCATACCGAGGTCGTCTTGGTCGCGTTCGACCCCGGCGAGATTTCGTTCGAGTCGCTGCTGCGCGTGTTCTGGGAGGGGCACGACCCCACGCAGGGGATGCGCCAGGGGAACGATGTCGGCACCCAGTACCGCTCGGCGGTGTACACCAACTCCGAGGCCCAGGAACTCCGGGCCGTCATGTCGCGTGATGCCTACCAGGCCGAGCTCGACAAGGCCGGACACGGAACGATCACGACCGAACTCGATCGGGCAGGACCGTTCTACTACGCCGAGTCCTATCACCAGCAGTACCTGGCGAAGAACCCAGGAGGCTACTGCGGGCTTGGAGGCACCGGCGTCGCGTGCCCGATCGGCTTGAAGACCTGAATCCGACGCGCCTAAAAAAAGGAGGCCCGGTCACAATGGACCGGGCCTCAGGACTTGGCTGGCTTGGTTGGATGTTGCCGGGCAACAGGTCACCCGAAGGTGGACCCACTCCACTCGTGAATCCACGCATCGTCACTCGACCGTTGGGGGACGGCTGGCTTCCGGGGACGAGGAAGCGGGCGAAGTCGAAGCGGCGTACGCGAGGACGGAGTGCTGGAGTCGGTCATGGGAACCTGTCGCCTTGCACCCGGATAGACGCCCCACGGCGACGACGCATTCAGCAGCGTGGCACTTCGGTCGCAGTGTGTAGGTGCATCTACTGCACCGTGGACGGTGTTTTCTTCGTTGTTTCAGGGGGTTGGGCGTCCTGCATCTCGGAGCCGCCTCCCTCGAGGTCCGTGACGAAGTTCGTGTCCGCAGTGGAGACCTTGAAGGCGACGTCGTTCGGAACGCGCGGTGGCTCCATCTGGCCCGCGGCGATCTTCGCCATGGTCGCTTGAACCGTGCCTTGGAGTCGGACGGCGCGGAAGGGCAGCCGCGCTTCGGGACGAATCCAAGGGCTCCAGAACTCCCACACGATGTCGCCGGCGGGGGTCATTTCAAAGGTGCGGCCTTCGTTGGACACCACCACCATCACGTTGTCGTTCGGCAGCGCCTGCGCCAGTCCGCGCCCCATCGAAAAGAAGCGTGTCGCTCCTTGGGCGCCTTCTCCCCCGATGGTGCGGGTGATCGTGCTGGTCTTTGGATCGACGACGAGCACACGCGAGTTGCTGCTGCGGGTCCGGTTGTCGAAGAGCACGATCTGGCCATCATTCGTCAACGTCGCGTCGTGCTGACGGATGAGGTCCTCGCTGCCCCATGACCACAGCACTTCGCCGGTCTCTCGCGAGACGCTCGCGAGCGTGTTCATGTGTCGGAACGAGAACAGCAGGTCGCCCGTCTCGCCGAGGCCCTCGACGTCGCGGGGCAACACGATGATCGAGTTGGCGTGAAAGACGTCGAGGCCACCACCGCGCTCGGCGTCTCCCTCTTCGACCAGCACGCGGTCGCGCTTTGCCTCGATGCCTCGAAGCAGCCGGCTCTGGAACACCGGATGGTCTTTGAACGACTCGTACAGCCAGACCTGGCCGGTTACGTCACCCTCCTTGTTCACGAAGGTGACGCCGTGGTCGAGCATGCGTACGCCGTCTGAGGAGGTATCGCCGGTCCCCGGGGGAAGGTCGACGACGTGCTTGCGCTCGGCAAGCACCGCAAAGCCACCGTCGTTCGTGACGTTGAAGTCGTGGTGGAAGCGTCCATTGACCATCCACACCACGTTCGAGTTCCAGTCGAGCTTCAGAAACGCCGTATCGGCGATGACTACGTAGAGGTAGCCCTCGTCGTCGAGACGCGTGATCGCCCAGCTGCGCCGCTTGCTCGGAATGTCCGTGTGCCAGCGATGCACCTCTTTTCCGTGCACGTCCCACAGCGCGGCTTCGCGGATGTGTCGTCCGCCCCGACGACGGCGGGTGTTACCACCGCCGGCTGCGTTCGCGAGCAGCATGCCCGGATAGGCGCTGGCCTCGTCGATCTGGATACCGACCTTGTCGCGCGTCTCGTCGGTCATCGGAATCTCGCCGAGGTAGGCGAGAGACTCGAGGTTGCCACCCTTTTTACTTCGGCCCTTCTTGCGGCGCCGTTGCTTCTTCCCACCGCCCTAGTCGTCAGCGTCGTCGCTGTGGTCCGGATCGGCGCTGCGACCCCCGACCTTGAGCACCCCCGCGCCGAAGAGTCCGCCCGCCAGCAGGACGATCGCGCCAGCGCCGATCAACGCACCTTTGTAGCCGGACATCGTCGCAGGAGTACGGTGGCCGAGGCTCCGACGTCAACCGCGGCGCAGCGCCCAAAACTGGACGCGGTTGAGCCGTACCGTGCGATCGCGTCGGTAGTGCGCGCGGAGGAAGTCTCGCAATGCCTTGAACTCGCGGACCGGTACCGAGGAGCCGAGCACGATGTACTCAGGGGGATCCGTTTCGAGCTCCTCGATGAGCGCCGTTGCGGCCAGGTCGTCTCGAAAGTGCAGCGGACTTCGTGGGTGTCGCCACGTGGAGTCGTTCGCCGACGTCGTCAGCTCCATGGTCTTGTAGAAGCGGGTCGAGGAGAGGTGCCCCGTGAAGGCATACACGTCCCACAGGTGCCAACCCCAGACCCAGATCCGGTCGCCCGGATGCGTGACCTGTCGCACCCGCTTCGCGATCAAGCGTCCACCTTGGTCATGCGGCCGCATGCGGTTCGTTCGCTCGCCCTCAATGAGGATGCCCTGACGCGCGAACAGAAGCAGCGCAGGCAGCAGCGCGACGACGCGCGCCGCGATCGGCCGAGGTCCGCGAACGCCGAGCAGACCGCACGGCGCGGCTGCGAGCACGCTCAGGGGGGCGGCGGCCGCGAGGTAGTAGCCCTTGTAGAAGCGAAAGCCGATCGCCGCCGAGACGAGCGCGAGCGCTGACCAAGCCAGCAGCCACAGGAGCATCGGTCGATGCTCTGCGTCGAAGAGTCCACGCAGGGAGAACGCTGCGAGCGCGAGCGGGAGCCCGAGAAAGTAGGCGGAGGAGAACAGGGCTTCGCGCGGAGCGGAGTCGAGGCCGATGACCGAGCCTTGGGCGACGTAGCGCCAGCCCCACTCGTTGAGCACGAAGCCGCGCAGAAGGCCCTCGAAGTGCCCCTGGGCGACGTAGTGCGCGGTGATCGGTACTGCGGCTACCACCACGCCGAGCGCGACCGCACCGAGGCGAACCGCAGCAGTCCGCAGGCGGGCCTTCGGCAGCGCCCCGAACCAGGCCGACGACGATGCGATGAGCGTCACCGTCACCAGCGCGACGCCGGCGGGCC
>CAYSPB010000244.1:0-4965 GCA_964432695.1 uncultured Nannocystaceae bacterium | reverse complement strand
TTGAACACGACGGCGAGGCAGGCGGCAGCCCCCGCGGCGACGAACCATCGGGTTGCGCGGGCGCGGCAGGTGCCAACGAGCGCGAGCATCACCGCGACCACGTGCGGAAGCTGAGCCCAGGTGACGTAGTTGGCGTCCATCGTGTCCAGGACGAGGTCGTGGGTGCCGTAGACGACGCCTGCGACGACCCCCGCAACGGGTCCCCACAGCGCACGGGTGCCGAGCATGATGGCCGCGAGGCTGCCGAGCGCGAAGAGGTTGGCCCAGACCTGAAACGCCGCGATGTCGCGCCCGCCATCGGCCAGTAGCCACGCCGCATAGAACGTGCCCGGCGCCTTGAACTCGACGCTGTGCACGTAGGGCAGCTTGCCCGCCGCCAGCAGCATTCCGTTGTAGAGAATTCCGCCGACGTCGTGGTTGGCGAAGCCACCTTGTACGAAGCCGGGCTTGCGTAGCCACGCGCTCGCCATCAGCACGATGACGAACGCCAGCCAGTAGCCCAGCCGAGCCCGGCCGCGCATCACGGCGCCGCAGGTGGGGTTTTCGGCGACGCTTCGGCTTTCTCGGAGGTGGGCTTCGGCGGCCGCTTCTTCGCTTTTTTCTTCTTCTTTTTTCGCTTCTTCTTCAGCGCCTCGCGCTTCTTCTTCTCTTCGAACTCTTTCTTCCGCTTCTCTGCTTCTTCCGCGCGCTTCTCGATCTCTTCGTCCGAGAGGCGCCGGTACATGGAGATCGTGAAGTCTTTGCTGATCTTGATCTGCTCGAGAACGTAGCGCCGCTTGAAGGTTCCAAGCTCGGCAAGTTCCTTGCCGCCTTTGAACATCGGCTCGACCGAACCCTTCGGGGGTCCGAAGAGGATGTAGTCGGGTTCTCGTGAAAGCACGTAGAACCCGTTCCCCTTTTCGTGGCCGGCTTTGCCTGACCCCATGGTCGCGGCGGGAGTGTGCGCGATCTCAGCGTCGTTGAGGCCGAGCATGTCCACGATTGGTCGCCCGGAATAGTAAGCAAGGGCACCGGCCGAGTTTGTTGCGATCAGTGAGCCGTCGGGCGTGAAGTCCGCGAGATATCGACCCACGAGAGTGCCGTGCGCGGCGACATAGTCTCGGCGAATCCGCACGCGTGTTTCCGGATCGAACGCACGCGCCACGAAGTTGTACCCAACCAGTGTGGCCAAGAGGAGCGCCTTGCGACTCGGATTGGCGGCAATGAGACTGACACCGCGAACGGAGAGAAGACACAAGAAGGGGACGATGACGACGAGGAACCTGTGCGATGGGAAGTTATCTCCGCCGACCAGGATGACGTAAACGATGTGCGTGAGCGTCAAGGCCAGCAGCAAGGGGGTCGCGTTTCGTGCGGGAGTCGATTCCCGTCGTACGCCCCAGCTGGAGACGATGGGCGCTACGAGCAGCCCAAAGGCTGGCATCGCTGCAATGACGTAGCGGACGCCTCGGTTCAACTGAGCGTTGCTGCTTCCCACCTTCGCGTAGAACGTGTTCGGGAGGAAGAAGCCGTAGAAGTCCATCCTCCATAGGAAGTACGACCCGTAGAGGATGACGAACGCACCCACCATGATCCCGAGGGTCTTGGTCGGGAGGTCGCGTCGCTGCCGAAGTGCGTGGATCAAGATGACCGTCAGCAAGACGATGCCGTTGGGTCTGGTCATCGTGAGCAGGCAGCCGAGTGTGCCGAGTGCCACCGCCGTTGGCGCGGTGGGGCGGCTCCATAGACGGAGGTAGACGAACACCACGGCGACTGCGAGCAGGCAGAACAGACCCGTCTCCATGCCGGAGGGGCCCCACTGTGCGAAGGAGGCGCAGGTCGCAAGGAGGACCGCCGCGACGAGTGCGTCGCTTCGACTGACGCTAGGCTCCACGCGGTCCCAAAACGCGAGAAGCGAAACGGACCCGAACACGGAGATCATGCCCGCAAACTTCGCGAACACGGGTACGGGGACGCCGGCCATCCCGGCGAGCGCCAGGAGGCTCATCCACGAAAAGCACGTATAGCCCTCGACGGCTTCTCCGGGATTGTAGACCGGGCCGTGCCCTGCGACGACGTTCTCGGCGTAGCGATACGTGATGTACGCGTCGTCGATGGTCCAAGAAAGCTGCGCGAACATGTAGTTCGCGAGAGCGCCGAAGGCCACGCACACGATGACCCACCGCGCACGGTCCTCGAAAAACTGCAATGCGGACATGAATCCGTCCTCGTTGAGACGAGGCTAGGGGATGAAAATCTGCTCTGCTTTCATGCCGCCTGGGTAGGCGTACGTCGAGTTGCAGAATCCATCAGCGGGGAGGTTCGCGCAGCCTGTATCGAGGGGGTTCATGTCGTCGTCCAGCCCGACGCCGCGGGCCGAGCCGGACTGAACGAGCCCGAAGGGCATGTCGCTTTCTGCGACGTAGGTACCCTCCTCGATCGGCACGAGGGCGACTTCGAAGTCCCCGACGACTTCGGTCGTGAAGTCGCAGCCCGTTGCACACACCGTGAGGATGTTCCCTGCTTCCGATGTGATCGAGATCTCCGCATCGGTCGTACGCCGCGTGAACTGCAGGTAGTTGTAGAAAAAACCGAGTCCGGTCGAGAACACGTATCGAGACAAGTACTGCTCCACCGGCACCATTTGAACCATGGCGGAGTCTCCGTGACCGGTTTGTGGAAGCGCGAGGAGCTCGCCGACGTTCCGTGACCGGATGTACTGGACCGGCATGAAGGGTCCGTTTGCCGAGAGTGTTAGGTGCGTCCCCGCGTCGGTCTCAATGTTGACGAAGTCGCCTTTCGAATCGAGCATCACCGGGAAGTCCGGGTGCGGAGGATCGGCGGTCACGGTGACACCGTCGGCGCCGGCATACACGCGGTAGTGATTTCGCTCGTAGAAGTTCTCCTGCTCCTCGTTGGCGGGGTCTTCCCACGGGCGGCGTACGGCGGTTGGGAGCACGTAGTCGCGCCCCCAGTGCTGCAGCGGAAACAACGTCTCCTGGATCTGGTCGCCCGTACCCCCGTCCTCGGAGTAGGGAACCTTCGAGAATCGGTTGGCGCCGGTGACCCACACCGGTTTGTCGGACTCGATCACCGTTCCCGATATGTCGAGCGCTTGGAAGGCGCCCCGGTCTTCTGGGTCGTCGAGCACCGTCTCCGAGGGAACGATTCGGATGGTCTCGTACCGGTTCAAAATCAGTTGTCCGGTCTCCCCTGCGGGGACGGGGTCGATGGGCAGACCGTTTCCGGCGGTTGCCATCGGCGGGGTCCAACGAACGGTCGTGTCGTCCTCGAGCGCGACCAACTCGAAGTAGCTGACGCCCTTCCGAGTCGACCAAAGGCTCGTATACGACATCACGACGTAGTCGTTCCCGAGGACACGATCGGGAAGCAACAACGCGGACTCGTTCCCCCGGTTCGCGTTCAGTGGCGAGTGTTGGTACGCGATCACCGGAATGTCGCTGTAAACTCGGAAGATACCGCCGGTGCGGATGTTCGAACTCAGGCCTGGAATGAAGTCCGTCGTCAGCTCGACCGTGACGCTTTGGCCGGGTCCAAGATAGCAGGCGGGGTCGTCCTCGAACTCGTCGTTCGGGCAGATGTCGAGTTGTTCTTCGTCGAGCAGGCCTTCTGGAACCTCGAAGAGCTGTACACGTGCGGTGAGTTCTTCGTTCGGGTTCGTGATCACGAGACCATCGGCGAAGTCTTCGTAGATGTGCAGCTGGCGGTTGGCGACGAACGCACAGCCGGCGGAGCTTGGGTCGTTTTCAGTCAGTTCGCACGGGCCGACGCAGGTCGGGGCAACGCATTGGTCGTCGTTGCAGGGCTGACACGTCGAGTATTGCCCACAGGTCTGCAGCTCCTCGTACTCCAGCCCCGTCGCCGCGCAGACCTCGATTGCATCTCCCGCCTCGTTGCATCGCCGCTCGCCAGGTGTGCAGATCGGGTTGAACCCGGATGATGAATCCGCACCCTCGTCGCTCGTGGTGGTGGTGGTGGTCGGTGCGGTGCCGCTAGCGGTGACCGTCTCGGTGTCGCCGTCGTCGTCGACGAGCTCGGGGGCTCCATCGTCGCCTCCGCAGGCGGCCGCGCCCACGGCGACAAAGAGGAGGGCAGCGCGCATCCAGGCAGGACGGGCGGTCACGGGGCCTTGCGGGATCAGCATCATGGTCAAGCGTCCAGACGGCGACACCACGGGGGCGCGCCGGTATGGCTGGAGTCTAGCAGTCCGATCGGGCCGAATTCAGGGGCACGCTGCCCCGCGTGCGGGAGGCCGCGATATTTGCGCACGGCGGGAAACTTCGACGTGCACTGGGTGTGAGCGGGGCATGGGCAAGGCGAGGGCACGCGAGCATCGGCGTGCAGCGGGGGCTGCTAGGCTTCGCGGCCTGCCGCTGCCCGCGGCGATCCCTGCCGATGACCCACGACCCCTCGAGCGAGCCTTCGGAGACGCCGAAGCCCGCGGAGCCAGCGGCGCCGCCAAGCCCCAAGAAGCGGGTGTTCATGGTGATCAACACCGTGCTCATCCTCGGGCTCTTCGCCTGGGTCATTCACTCCATTGTTCGCGATGCGTCGAAGCTCGACTGGAGCAACCTGGTCCGGGACCCTGGCGCGCTCGCGCTCGCGATGGTGCTGTGGGCCTCGGCCTTCTCGTTCCGGGCCTGGCTGTGGGGCGAGATGATGCGTCGCATCGGGTACCCGGTCGGCCACCTCGCGGGGGCGCGGGTGTTCTTCGCGTCGCACCTGGGTCGCTTCCTGCCCGGCAAGGTGTGGTCGGTTGCGGGCGCCGGGCTGTTCGGCAAGCGCTACGGCCTGCCTGCACGGGGCAGCGTGGTCGCGATGATGGTGTTCCTCATCATCTACTACATGGTGGGCAGCCTGCTCACCCTGCTCGTGGTTTGGCAGCTCTCCACCGCGCACATCGGGGTTGCGATCGCGATCGCGGCGGGCGGGCTGAGCATGCTCGTCTTCTTGGCGACGCCCCTG
>CAYSPB010000243.1:0-11801 GCA_964432695.1 uncultured Nannocystaceae bacterium | reverse complement strand
TCGTCGGTCTGCCGCCAGGGGCCATCGCGCGCATGCTCTCCCTACCCGACGCCATCGTGCTTCGCGTCGCCAAGAGACTCGTTGCGGTCGACCCGACCGCCCAGTCGCGCACCCTGCAGGACCTCGAAGCGGGCAAGCCCACCGAGATCGACGACCTCTGCGGCGAGATCGTCCTTCGCGCCCGAGAGACCGGCATCGCCGCGCCTGCCAACGCCGCCGTGACCGACGCCGTGCATGAGCTCGAGGGCAGCACGCCGCCGGCCTTTTGGGACCCACTGCGGCTACTCACCGCCGTCCGCGGCGGCTGAGCGTCCCGCTCTGCAAGCTCAGTAGCCGATGATCGCGTCGATGCGGCGGCCTTCGCCGAGCTTGCCGCGGCCACCGAGCGCCTCGAGCTCGATGAGGAAGAGGCAGCCGAGCACCGAGGCGCCCACGCGCTCGACCAGCGCGCACGCGGCCGAGGCCGTGCCGCCGGTGGCGAGCAGGTCGTCGACCACCAGTACCCTCTGGCCCGCGGTGAGGTCGTCGGCGTGGACCTGCAGCGCGTCTTCGCCGTACTCGAGGGCGTAGCGTTCCTCCAGTACCGTTCGCGGAAGCTTGCCGGGCTTGCGCACCGGCACAAAGCCCACGCCGAGCATCGTCGCCAGCGGCATGCCGAAGAGGAACCCTCGCGACTCGATGCCCACGATGACGTCGATGTCGGCGACCACGTCGGCCACGGCGTGCAGGTGTAGCGCCAGTGCTTTTTCCAGCACGGTCGGCTGCGCGAGCACCGGGGTGATGTCGCGGAACAAGATGCCCTCCTTGGGAAAGTCGGGCACGGCCGCGATGGCATCGCGCACGGCGCAGAGGTGGGCGTCGGCGACGTCGGGGTCGAGGCGGTAGTTCATCGTTCTTCCTTGGAATCAGGCGTCGAGCAGCCGCTGGGCAACCGCCGGGTCGGCGCCGGTGATGTCGAGCTCGAGCGGTGTGACGGCAATCGTGCCGTGCGTGACCGCGTAGGTGTCGTCGCCTGGCGCGTGGTCGGTCTCCAGCGGCGGACCGCCGATCCAGTAGTAGGTGCGACCGAAGGGGTCTTTGCGCGCCTGCACGGCGTTCTTGTACTTGCGCACCCCCAACCGCGTCACCTCCAGCGGCATTGCGGCCGCGGCGGCGTCCACCTCCGCGTCGGTCGCATCGTCGGTCAGCCCCGGCGGCCGCGGCACGTTCACGTTGATGAGCGACAGGTCACCGGTCTGCAGCATGGCCTTGGCGATGCGCCGCACCGCCGGCATCGCCACGCGCGGCGTGACGCCCCGGTCCGCCGAGGCCGCGAGCGCTGGAACGCCCTGAATCCGAGCTTCGGCAGCCGCGCCGACCGTGCCCGAGTAGAAGACATCCGATCCGAGGTTGTAGCCAGCGTTGATCCCCGAGACCACGAGGTCGGGCTTGGTCGAACACAGGTGGTGCAGCCCGATGTAGGCGCAGTCCACCGGCGTTCCGCTGACCTTCCACCAGTTCGGCTTCACCTCGCCCACCCGCAAGTGGGTGTGAAAGGTGATCGCGTGGCTGGACCCGCTTCGCTCGGTGTCCGGCGCCGCAACGATGACGTCGCCCAGGGGCGCGACGGCCTCGACCAAGGCTTCGATTCCGGGCGCGAAGACCCCGTCGTCGTTGCTCACGAGGATCAGCGGCATGCGCTTCGTGTACCCCTGACGCCCCAAAAGCGAAAGCCGCTTTCCAACAGGAAAGCGGCTCTCAGTTCGACCGGCATGAGATGGCGTGGAGCCATCGGGGGACCCTCGGTCCGGTCTATCGGTCGGGGCGAGAGGATTCGAACCTCCGACCCCTTGACCCCCAGTCAAGTGCGCTACCAGACTGCGCTACGCCCCGAACGGGATGCGGCTTATACCGTGGCCGTCGTCCAAACGCAAAGCCTATCGGCGCGATTTTTCGTGCCGCGATGCTCGAAGCATCGCGACCCTCATCGACGCGGTCCCCGAGGCGGTCGCGCGAGAATCGACGCGTCGGCGTGGTCCAGCAGCGCCCGGGCTCCACCCACGTCCTGCAGGAATCGCGCGGGATCCGCGGCGGCGGGATCACTCCCGTCGGCGTCCGCGAAGGCGCGGGTCTCCCCGAGCAGTCGCTGCACGACACCCAGAGACTGCTTCGCCAGGTACACCCCCGAGGCCGGCGCGGGCGTGCAGGCGGCCGACGCCTCCTTGAGCTGCTGCCGAGCTCCCGCGATCGTGAACTTCTCCACGTAGAGCAGCTGCTTGATCTTCAGCAGCGTCTCCACGTCGCGTCGCCGATACACCCGCTGCTGAGTCCGCGATTTCTGAGGCTTGACCGCCTTGAACTCGGTCTCCCAGTACCGGAGCACGTAGGCAGGAACACCCACGATCTCCGAGACCTCACCGATCTTGAAGTACAACTTGTCCGAGCCGAGGTCGAGACCGTCGGCGGCTGACGCCTTGCGCCGGGGCACGGGCTGCTCGCTCAGGAGTTGAGCGCGGTCTTGAGGACCGGGCTGGGCTTGAAGGTGAGCACCCGGCGGGCATCGATGAGGATCTCGGTCCCGGTCTGCGGGTTCCGGCCGGGGCGCGGCGCCTTGTCGCGCACCACGAAGTTGCCGAAGCCGGAGATCTTGATCTTCTCACCCGTCTCCAGCGTGCACTTCATGACGTCGAACACCTTCTCGACGAGGTCGGCAGCTTCCTTCTTGGAGAAGCCGCCCACGCGGTCGCAGACCCGGTCGATGATGTCGGCCTTCGTCATCGCAACGCCATCGTGACAAACCGAGGCGGGGCCCCGCAAGGCCCCGCCTTCGGTTGGTGCGATCACCGAACGCGCACGCTCGGCGCAACCGCCTGTAGGGTCTTCAGCGCCCCCGCCACGGCCGCGTCGTGCAGCGCCTGGACCTCGTCGTCCTTCACCGAACGCCCGGGGGCGCGGTAGTGCAAGCGCAGCAGCAGGGCCCGGTGGCCCTCCGGCACGCCTTGGCCGCGGTAGTCGTCGACGACCTCGATCGCGCCCCCGGCGGTGTCCCCGGGGCGGAGCGCAGGGCCATCTTCGGCGTGTTCGGCCGCGGATTCGGCCGCCGTGAGCGCATCGATGGCCGTTGACGCAGCGAGATCGATCGGCATTTCGAGCGAGAGATCCCGACTGGTCGAAGGGAAGCGGGGCAATGCGTTGTGCCGCGCGACCCGCTCTCCCTGAAGGCGCTCGATCCACAGCTCGCCGTAGTAGGCACGCAGTCCCTCGGGCAGTTCGAAGTGCCGCATGAGGTCCGGATGCACCTCGCCGATCTCACCGACGATCTCCCCGTCGACCGAGACCCTTGCCTGCACACCTGGGTGCAACCATGGCGCGCGGTTCTCCGCGGGCGCCTCGACCCGCACCACGCCACCGAGCTTGCCGAGCACGGCCGTAGCCACCTCGGCCACCGTCGCGCCGCTCATCGTCACGGCATCGCGCACGCCGCCGCTGACCAGAAACGCCGCGCGCCGCTGCTCTCGAGGCAGCTGCGCATCGACCTTCGCCGTGGGTCCATCGCCCGATGGCGCGCCCTCGGGCCAGTCGTACACGCGCCCCAACTCGCACAAGCGAACGGCGCGCGCATGCCGAGCCACGTTGGTGGACAGGGCCCGGAGTAGCCCCGGCATCATGTGCGTGCGCATGGTGCTGGTCTGCGTCCGCAGCGGGTTCGCCACCTTGACGTATTGTGCCGCCGAGGCCGCGGCCGAGAACGGCTCGAGGTCGGCAGGGTCCGTGAACGCGAACGAAAGCACCTCTTGCAGGCCCTGCGCACGCATCGCGTCGAGCAGGTGGTCCTCGAGCTGCGCGAGCTGGTCGAGCGCACGCTGCCCCGGATCGACCCGCAGCCCCGGCGGCTCCGACGGAAGGCTGGGCGTGTCGGGCAGCCGATCAAGCCCGTAGTGGCGCACGAGTTCCTCGATGAGGTCCTCCTCGCACGCGAGGTCGGGCCGATGCGTCGGCGCCGTGCAGGTCCAGGTGTCCCCCTGCCCTTCGATGGCGACGGAAAGCCCCGTGAGCACGCGACGCGCTTCGTCGGCCGGGACTGCCATG
Organism: uncultured Nannocystaceae bacterium; assembly: GCA_964432695.1. Lineage (GTDB taxonomy): Bacteria > Myxococcota_A > Polyangia > Nannocystales > Nannocystaceae > CAJXVA01. Next base: position 7,733 of record CAYSPB010000243.1, on the reverse strand, counting down.
CCCAGGAGCGCTTCGACGCGGGACAGACGCAGCGTGATGGGCTCGACGCTGGGCGTTTGACCCGCGACGTCCACGCCGCCGGTGACGCGCGCGCCCGAGAGCTCCACGATGAGGGACTCGGCCGTGGCCGCCGCGCCGGTAAGCTTGTCGCCGAAGTCGACGCCCCGCTCGAACCGATACGAGCTGTCGGTGTTGAATTGGTGTCGGCGCGCAGCGGCCCGCACGAAGCCGGGCACGAACCACGCCGCCTCGAGCAGCAGGGTCTGGGCCCCCGGCTCCACGCCGGAGTGCTTGCCGCCCATCACGCCCGCGAGCGCCTGAGGAGCCTTCGCGTCCGCGATGACCAGGTCGGCGGCGTCGAGCTCGATCTCGGCGTCGTCGAGGGTCGTCAGCGGCTCCTTGGCGGACGCCAGGCGCACGACCACGCGGCCTTCGTCGAGCTTGGCCCGGTCGAAGACGTGCAGCGGCTGTCCCCACATCATCAGCACGTAGTTGGTGATGTCGACGACGTTGTTGATCGGACGCAGGCCCAGCCGGTGCAGCCGCACCCGCATCCAAAGCGGCGCGGGACCGACCGTGGCGCCTTCGAAGGTGCGGCCGATGTAGCGACCGCATCGCTCCGGGGCAGCAACCGTGACCAGGCCGTCCACGAACGGGACCTCGGCCTGGGCGGGTGCCTCGTGGGTGAAGGCGCGCTGCAGCTTCACCGCCAGGTCGGCGGCCACCCCCACGTGCCCGAGGGCGTCGGGACGATTGGGCGTGATGCCGAGTTCGAACACCGTGTCGACGATGCAGGGCACGGCCTTGGGCAGCGGGGTCCCGGGCTCCCAGGACTCGGGCAGGATCATGATGCCGTCGCCGTCGGGCCCGATGTCGAGCTCCTCCTCGGCGCAGATCATGCCTTCGGAGTGAACGCCCCGGATCTCCCGCGCGCCGATCTTGAAGTCGCCGGGCAGGACCGCGCCCAGCCGGGCAAAGGCGACCTTGCCCCCGGGATCGGGCACGTTGGGCGCGCCGCAGACGACCTTGATCGTGCGAGCGCCGTCGAACACCGTGACAAGCCGGAGCTTGTCCGCGCCCGGGTGCGGCTCGATCGCCTCGACCCGAGCCACAACCACGTTCTCCAGCCCTGCGCCGTGGCGCGTGACGCCCTCGACTTCGAGGCCGAGCGAGGTGACCGCGTCGGCGAAGGCTTCGTCGCTGAGCGCCTCGCCGGTGGCGGGGGCCAGCATGCTCTCAATCCATTGTCGCGAGATCAGCATGGGAACTGCTCCAAGAAGCGGACGTCACCGTCGAAAAGAAGCCGCAGGTCGGGCACGCCGTGCAGCAGCGTGGCCATGCGGTCGATGCCGAAGCCGAACGCCCAGCCCGTGTACTCCTGCGGGTCGATGTCGCAGGCCTCGAGCACCTTGGGGTGGACCATCCCCGAGCCGCCCAGCTCGATCCACTGGCTGCCTTTGCAGACGCTGCAGTGCGGCAGCTTCTCGCCAGCCTCGTTCTTGGGACAGAACGGACACTCCATATCGAACTCGGCTCCCGGCTCGACGAACGGGAAGAAGGACGGACGCAGCCGCACCTTGAGCGACGCCCCGAAGAACGCGCTCACGAAGCGGTACAGGGTCGCCTTGAGATCGGCCATCGTGACGCCCTTGTCGACGCACAGGCCCTCGATCTGGTGGAACATTGGCGAGTGCGTGGCGTCGTCGTCCTTGCGGAAGACGGTGCCCATCGCGACGACCCGAACCGGCGGCTTTCGCTGCAGCATCGAGCGGATCTGCACCGGCGACGTGTGCGTGCGCAGCACGAGTTTCGCGTCTGCGTTGCCCTCGCGGCCGCCCCCGCAGAACGTGTCCTGCAGGTCCCGCGCGGGGTGGTGCGCGGGGATGGTGCGCTTGTCGGAGTCGTACAGCTCGTGCTCGACGTGCGGGCCGTCGACGATGTCGAAGCCCAGCTTTCGAAACACGCGGGCGAGTTCGCGGCGGGTCCGGGTGATCGGATGGATGCTGCCCACCGAGGACATTCTGCCCGCCATGGTCAGATCTTCGACGCGGGAGAGATCGGCCTCGCGCGCTGCCGAAGCGATCGCCTGCTTGCGGCCTTCGATCGACGCTTCGATCGCCTTCTTGACCTCGTTGAAGGCCATGCCGAACGCCTTGCGGGCCTCGGGTGCGAGCTTGCCCATCTGGCTGCGCAGCTTGCTGACCGACCCCTTCTTGCCGATGTACTGGACCTGCAGCTCATACAGCGCGTCGGCATCGTTCACTTCGGCGACCGCGGCCTCGAAGCGCTCGAGCTCGGCGCGCAGCGCCTGCTGAACGTCGTCACTCACGTCGCGCAGCATAGGCTGGGGAGCACCTGGACACACCCGCGATCGACCGTGGTCTCGCAGAAACGGATGAACCAAAGCAAACGCGCGAACGAGGAGAACCTCGTTCGCGCGGCGGTTGTCAGCGCCGGCCGAAGCCGGGCTGGGTCGGGGTCAGGCGGCCTGGCTATTTTTGGCCTGGGCCGAGCCGATCGCCTCTTTGGCGAGGGCGACGATCTTGCCGAAAGCTTCTGCGTCGGCGACGGCAAGCTCCGCAAGGATCTTGCGGTCGAGCTCGACGCCCGCGAGGCTGAGACCGTTCATGAAGCGGCTGTAGCTGAGACCGTGCATGCGCGTGGCGGCACCGATGCGCACGATCCACAGGCGACGCATGTCCCGCTTTTTTTGTTTGCGGCCGCGGTAGGCGTGCATCCACGCGTGGTGGACAGCTTCCACGGTCCGACGCCAGATGCGACGGCGACCTCCGCGAAAGCCGCTGGCGGCTTTGCGGACGCGGTTACGACGACGACGAGCTTTTACGCCACGTTTTGCGCGAGGCATGACTTAGTCCCTTCCGTACGGAAGCAGCGCGTCGATGCGCCGCTGGTCCGGCTCGGAGACGATGGTCGTCCCCCGGAGTTTTCGAACGCGGTCCGCGTTCTTCTTGGTGAGGATGTGGTTCTTGTGGCTGTGCTTGCGCTTGGCCTTGCCCGTGGCAGTGAACCGAAATCGCTTCTTCGAGCCGCTATGAGACTTCATCTTGGGCATGGCAAAACCCCGAGAGGACGCGCGTCTTACCCCAGATGTGGGCGCGCGGCAAGGGTTGGAAGGCGCGAGCACGGCAAACTCCTGCCCAAAAGGGCGTGAGCATGCGCGTGCGTCGCGATCTCCGTTAGGGCGAATCGGCCGCCGGAGCGGGGGCCGAGGCCTCTGTAGGCGCCGCCTTTGGCGCGTCGGCGACGCCGTCGGCCGCGGGTTTGGCAGCCGGCTTGGTCGCGCCATCTTTGGCGGGCGCAGCGGCTGCGGGTTTGTCGCCCTTCCCCTTGCCCTTGTCGGGCGCGGGCGCGGGCGGTTTCGCGCGCTTTTGCTGCTGGTCCTTCCGGGGACCGAGCACCATGTTCATCCGGTTGCCTTCCATGGAGGGCATCTGGATGACCGACGCGATGTCCTCGCAGGTCTCAACCACGCGGTCGAGCACGTGACGGCCCGTCTCCGGGTGGGTGACTTCGCGACCGCGGAACTGGACGACGAGCTTCACCTTGTCGCCATCGCCGAGGAAACGACGACAGTGCCGAACCTTGAAGTCGAAGTCGTGCCCGTGGGTCTTGGGCCGGAACTTGATCTCCTTGAGCTCGGAGGTGGTTTGATGCTTCTTGGCTTCACGCTCCCGCTTGGCGGTCTCGTACTTGAACTTGCCGAAGTCCATCACCTTGCACACGGGAGGGTTGGCCTCCACGAGTTCCAGGCCGACTGCAGCGGCGAGATCCAACGCGTCACGCGTGTCCATGATGCCTCGCTGTCCGCCCTCGTGATCGATGACGCGGACCTCGCGGGCACGAATGCGACGGCCTACCCGGTGCTTTTCAGACGGGCGAGGGGGTCGCTTCGAACTTCTTCTTCTACCGATGACTCTTGCTCCTTCAAGGGACGGGTCCTGACCGAGCCGGCGACGATGCCGAAATCGCCACGAGGGGCGAACACGGGGCCAGGACCGCGGCAAGAGTGTGCGGCCTTCGGTGGTCCCGTCAAGGACCCGAAGTTCGGTTCTTTGTGAGAAGGGCTTGACGCCCGCTCGCGGTCGCGCTAAGACGCGCTCCCCCACGACGGGGACCACAACACGAAGGGCCGTAGCTCAGGGGTAGAGCGCTACCTTGACACGGTAGAAGTCGGCGGTTCGAAGCCGCCCGGCCCTACACGAAGAAGCCCCCGATTCTCTGCGAATCGGGGGCTTTGCTTTGGTCCCTAGCTTTCGTTCTTGGCCTTGGGGTCACTGGTCCGGCTACCTGCCATGCGCACCGACCGGGGATTGGGCTGGAAGCAGGACCCTCGCGGATCGCGTCGACCCGCCCTCACCGCCCGGACGCGGCTCGGGGCAGCGCGTCGGCGTCGTACAGCGCCTCGAGCTGCTCGCAATACTTGTCGACCACGGTGCTTCGCCGAAGCTTTCGCGTCGGCGTGATCTCCCCCGCCTCCAACGAGAACGGCGTAGGCGCGATGATCACGCGCTTGATCGACTCGTAGCGAGCCACCGACGCGTTCACGGTGTCGACGTGCTCCTGAATCATCTGCCGGACCCGAGGGTGCGCGGCGAGGTCCTCGTAGGTACGGCAGCCCAGGCCCTCCCGCTCCGAGCGCTCCAGCAGCGGCGCCGGGTCCAGGGCGACCAGCGCGACCACGTAGGGCTTGCCCTCCCCGTAGATGAGCGCGTGGCCGATGCCTTCACAGACCCGCAGCCGCCCCTCGAGCATCCGGGGCGCGATGTACTTTCCGCCGCCGGTCTTGAAGAGATCTTTTTTCCGCTCCGTGATCCGAAGGAACCCGTCCTTGAGCTCGCCGACGTCCCCTGTGCGCAGCCACCCCTCGTCGTCAAACGCGGCCGCCGTCTCGTCGGGCAGCCCGTGGTAGCGCTTCATCACGTTGTGACCCCGGACGAGCACTTCGCCGTCCTGCGCGATCCGAACCTCACATCCTGGCATCGAGGGACCCACCGTCCCGAAGCGGAAGCGGTCCGGCCGATTGACGTTGGTGGCGCCCGTCGTCTCACTGAGGCCGTAGCCCTCGAGGATCAGCAGGCCGCAGGCATGGAAGAACTCGGCGATCTCCTGGTTCAACGGCGCACCGCCGCAAACGAAGAACCGCATGCGTCCGCCGAACAACTGCTGGACGCGGCCGAAGAAGAGCTTTTCGGCGACCGCCGCCCGCAGCTGGACGGAGGCAGGCGGCTCTTGCCCCCGCTGCCGATACGCCGATACGCGCCGACCGACCTCCATGCACATGTCGAAGCCACGCTGGATCACCGCGCTGCGGCCGACGATCTCACGCATGACGCGCGCGTAGGCCTTCTCGTACATCCGTGGGACCGCGCCCATGAAGGTGGGCGCCACCTCGATCATGTTCGCGACCAGCTGTGCCTCGCCCTCCCCGATCGCCGTCACCGCCCCCTGCTCCACCGCGCCCCAGACCATGTGCCGGGCGAAAATGTGCGCGAGCGGCAGCACGAGCAGCTGCTCATCGGTCTCGTCCACAGGGACCACGTTCTTGATCGCCCAAGCCTCGTAGACGAGGTTGCGGTGGGTCAACACCACGCCCTTGGGGATCCCCGTCGTCCCGGAGGTGTAGACGTGCGTCGCGGAGTCCTCGAGACCCAGCGCGGCGGCGCGGGCGTCGAGTTCGGCCGCGATCTCCGGGTCTTCGAGCGCTTTACGGCCCGCAAGCCGGAGTTCTTCCCACGTGTGGCCGTCCTCGGTCGACGCGTCGAAGACCACCCGGCGACCGTGAGCCCCGGCCGGGATGCGTCGGGCCTTGTCCGCCATCACGACGGCGCAGGCGGAATCCCGGAGGATGTACTCGACGTTGGACGCGGTGAGGCTCGGGTAGATGGGGACGGATATGCCGCCCGCCATTGCGATTGCGAGATCGGCCACGATCCACTCCAGCCGCGTGGGCGAGCAGATCGCGACCGCTCCGCCCGCAGGCAGCTCGCATCGCTCGATCAGGCCGGCCGCGATCTCGCGCGACTGCGCCCACCATTGGCTCCAGGTGACCGTCTTCCAAGCGGCCGAGACCTTGTGGCGCAGCGCCGGCCCGTTGGGCGACCGCTCCAGGCGCGCGGCGAACAACGCGACCAGGTTGGGATGGTTGAGTCCCTCGGCGGGTCGTGGCTCGAAGCGCGTGCTCATTTTGCGGTCGGGCGGCCCGACCCGACGGCCCGGTCCGCCGCATCGCTCTTACCACACCCACGCCCCTGCGGCGGTTGCACACCCGTCCAGAATCGCGCGCCGACGTCGCAGGGGTGGCGACGTGGGCAGCACTGCGGAGTACACTTCTCGGGCTCGCGACCGCGAGCTTGACTTGTTCGATGCGGAAGACCCGCAAGGGTCCTCAGCCTCCCGACCCGTGACGGATCGAGAGGCGCGTTCAACCGTTCCTACCGCTGGGCTGATGGATGCTCGGCGGGACCTGCTCTCGCCCGACCCGGGAGACCTTCTTCGGTGCCTTCGCTCGCCGGCAGCAAACTCGACAAGTACGAGATCATCGAAGAAGTCGGCCACGGCGGCATGGCGGTCGTGTATCGCGGCAGCGATACCGTGCTCGAGCGCGAAGTTGCGGTGAAGGTCCTGCATGCGCACTTGGCCGACCGCGAGGAGTCCCGCGCCCGGCTGCAGCGAGAAGCCCTGGCGGTCGCAAAGTTGCGGCATGACAACATCCTCGAGATCTTCGACTACTCGGGGAGCGAGACCGACGAGAGCTACATCGTCACCGAGTTCATTCACGGCCCGACGATGCGCGCCTGGGTCGATGAGTCGCTCGACCCGCGCCCGACGATCGCCGCGATGATCGTGCACCGCCTATGCCTGGCGTTGTGCGAAGCACACCGTGCTGGAATCGTGCACCGCGACATCAAGCCGGAGAACGTCATGGTTCGCACCCACGACGGGACGCTGAAACTGATGGACTTCGGCATCGCGCAGATCATCGACGATCAGAAGCTGACCCTGACCGGGCAGCTCATCGGCTCGCCGGCCTACATGGCACCCGAGCTGATTTCGGGCCGGCCGCTCGACCAGCGCACCGACCTTTTTTCCCTCGGCATTCTCCTGTACCAGCTCGCCACCGGGCAGCTGCCGTTCTCGGGCCGGAACCCGCACGAGGTCCTCAACCGCATCGCCGACGGCGACTACCCGCCGCCAGCAACGATCTGTCCGCTCGTCGACCGCGACCTCGAGACCATCATCGCGGTCGCGCTCGCGACCTCCCCCGACGAGCGCTTTCAAAGCGCCGAGACCTTTGCCAAGGAGCTCGAGCGATACCTGGAGGAGATGGGCGTACCTGCCGCGCAAGAGGAGCTGCGGGCGTACTTCGAGTCGCCGAAGGCCTACGTCGAAGAGCTCGACGTCCGGGTCACGGAGGCGCTGATGAAGCGAGCCCACGTCGCCGCGGGCGATGGACAGACGGCCCGCGCGATCGCCCTGCTGAGCCGCGTCCTCGAGATCGACGGCAGCCACAAGGCCGCGCGCGCCCTGCTCGACAAGGTCCGGCGACGCGAGCGGCGGCTGCGCCAGCTCCTGCTCGGTGCAGGTGCGCTCGCCTTGACCGGGCTCGTCGCGGCCGGGGTGATGCTGGTGCCCGAGCTGCCCGACGTCGGGGAGCGCCGCGACGATGGTCCCGCCCTCGCAGCGGCCGACGTCGACCCCACCGCCGGCGAAAC
>CAYSPB010000242.1:0-11816 GCA_964432695.1 uncultured Nannocystaceae bacterium | reverse complement strand
CGCGCCAAGGACCCCGGGTCGGGGCAACGGGAAGGACCCCGGGTCGGGGCAACGGAACAGAGGCAACGGGGGTGGAGCAACGAACGAGGGGCCTGAGCAACGAGGAGCAACGAGGGGTCAATACGTGAAGACGCACCGAGTCACAGGGATCACAACATCCGCGAGCACGTACAGATAGTACTGCTCCCCCTCGACCAACTCCACCGGAGCACCGTCCGCGGGGACGCGCTGGTTTGCGATCGCGGGGACGTCTCCGTAGAGGACGGCGCCGCTTTGAAGCGCGTCTTCTTCATCCGAGGGTACGTCGATGCGCCAGAGGGTACCGTCGGGCAGGTCGAGGTTCGGCGGGACGGTGGGGTTGTCTGAACCCGCTTCGAGCACGAACACATACCTGGCGGCGCCGCCCTCCCAGTTGACGGTGCCATCCGATGCGATGCCCTCACCATTCTCGCATTCGGTGGGTTCGTAGATGAGCTGGGAGTAAAGGGGTCCGCCGAACGGGGCCTCGTCGGCGAAATCGTCTTCGCTCAGGCCCCGATGCTGCAGCTCCGCGATGAAGAAGTCACGCATGCGCTCGGGGTCGGTCGACGGGATGCCGTATGTCCGATCGAAGCCGTTGTTCTCCTCGGGCGGGAACATGCCGAAGGAAGACGAGTCGATCCACCCCGCCGAGAACGCAAGACCCGAGTCATCAAAGGTCCCGATCCAGTTGCCTGGCGCATCGATGGTCCAGTTCGACGCCCCGGCAGGCGCGACGTCGGAGTGGCAGCAGACACAAGCAGAGGCCTCGATCTGCTCGCGCACCCAGTCGAGCTCGGCCGTGTACGCAGCATCGTCCATGCGCGCGTCCCCCTCATTGAGGTCGTTCCCCCCGACGGCGTAGTAGGGCCGCTGCGTATAGACGATATTGCAGTCGGCGTAGTCCTCATAGTGCCGCCCCGCCTCGGTCGAGGCCGAAATGAGCTGCCACGTGCACACCTGTCCATCCGGGCCACTACCGACAGGCTCGCCCTCGACGGGATCGCGGCACTCGAGCGTGGGCTGCACGAAGGGGGACGACACGCCGCCGCCACCCGTGGTGTCGACAGGTTCCGCATCCGCACATACGCCCTCGGGCTCCCACGTTCCGCCGCCGAACGTCTCGCATCCGGTTTGGCTGGGGCTGCACGCGTCGGGGTCGTCTCCGTACGACACGATGCGAACCTCGCGGTCGGTGCCGCCGTCCAGCACGCAGCGACCGAGCATGCCAGCGTCGTCACAGAGCGCATCGAGTGTGGTCGAGCCCGACAGCGCCTCGCATTCGCTCTGAACGTCGTCCCCCGTCCACCCAGCGCCGGTGTATTCGCGACACTCCGCCGCCTGCGTGAACGGACTCGTGTAGTCACAGTGCCCAGCCGCGGTCTGCGGAGGCGCACCCGTACTGTCGTCGACGGCTGTCGTCACGCCCGTGTCACCGCCGTTGCCGGTCGCGTCGCCGCCCTCCCCCGTCGTGGTCGCCAGGGGCTCTGCCGCGTCGGTCTCCGCCGTCGCGTCTTCAGCATCACTGCAGCCGACGAGTGCAAACAGGCCAACGAGCGCGAAGCCGCGGGTCGCAGTGCGCGAACGGACGATGACCGCGTGTGCGTACGTCATGCGGCGGAGGCTGACCGCAGCGCCTGAAGCGGCAACGAAGACCCCGCAAAACGGCTCAGGAGGCCCCCGAACGGTGCGCTGGGCGCCTTTTTCGGGAGCACACGGCACGCACGAGCTACCATTCACGCATGGCGGGTCCGCGCGCGGAGAGCTACGTCGGCCGAGGGCTGGCGATGGTCGGCGTGCTCACGGTCATCTTCATCGCGCTGTTCATCGGACCTCGAGCGCGCGAGCTTACTGCCAAGCGAGTCACGGTCTACGCCGATTTCCGCACCATCACCGGCCTGCGCCAAGGAAGTCCCGTCCAGATCTCCGGCGTCGAGGTTGGCAAGGTCGCCGGCGTCGACTTCGTGGAGGCCCGCTATGCCTGCGACCCGCTCAGCGAAGACATCGGGCGCAACGGTCAGGGCCGAACCGACAGCTGCGACCAAGACCTGTTCTGTTCTCCCAGCGGCATGTGTGCCGAGCTCGAGAGCTACGCCGGCAAAGGCCACCACACCCGCTGCGACGACACGTCCCAGTGCGCACAAGACGAAATCTGTTTCACCGGCGCGCTCGCCCGTCGCGAGACACACCTGATGTGGAACGGGCCACGGGGCGTCTGCGCCCGGTTCCGCGTCGAGCATACGCGCACCCGCGTGCAGCTGGAGGTTCCCGCCGACACGGTAGGCCTCATCCGCTCCGATAGCCGGGCGATCATTGCAGCCAACTCGGTCCTCGGCGATCAGATGGTCAACATCAGCTCGGGTCGCGGCGACCAGCTGTGCCCACTGACGCGCCCCGACGTCCCCGACTACGCCTACGACGCCTGCCTCACCAACATGCGGGTCCAAGCACGCCCGTCGCTGGGCGAGGACATCGACCGTCTGCGCAAGCGGGTCGACAGCTTCATGGACAAGGCCGACCTCAGCATCGATGCGATCACGAACGTGATCAAAGAGCTGCAGGACGAGGAGACCATGAAGAACCTCAAGGGCACGGTGAACAACCTGGCGAAGATCAGCCGCGACGTCGCCTACGGAGAGGGTCTGGTCGGCGCGCTGCTCAACTCACCGCAGTACCGCCGCGAGATCGGCCTGACGCTCGCTGCCCTCAAGCGCACGTCGTTCGGCCTCGAACGCGCCACCGGACAAGCCACGCACGTGGCCGGTACGCTCGACAGAAACATCGCCCCCTTCCTGCAAGACACCGAAGCCACGATCGAAGGCTTCAACGTCCTCCTCGCCGACCTAGACGACCCGGAAAACCGCAGCATCGGCGCCAAGCTCATCCGCGACGACGCGGGCAACATCAGCCGCGACCTCGAGGACATCTTCGGGCACACCGCCGACATCACGCAAAGCGTCGCCGGCATCGTCGAGGCGGTGGACGAGGGCGATGGAACGCTCGGCCTGCTGCTCAAGGACGACCGCGTCGTGCTCAATCTCGGCAAGCTGCTGAGCTTCCTCGCCGATCACAAGCTCTGGCAGCGAACCACGCTCTGGTACCTCGACCGGCGCATGGGCGCGATCACCCGCGAAAACGTGGGAGAGTCCGCGCCGCCCTGAGCCGACTCAAAGCTCTCGGGCCAGCACGTTGCGGACTTCGTCGAGGATTTCCTGCTCGGTGCGCCCTATCTCGCCGTCGGCCGCGGCCGCGGCCTCGAGTTCGGCGAGAAGCTCCGGCCGGCGCTCCGGCGACAGCTGTCGCAGACGGCCCTCGACCGTTTCCCCGATGTTCACCGAGTTGAAGACCGCCTGCCGGTCCGACTCGGTGAAGTCGAAACGCTTCATCAAGCGGTCGAGAAAGCGCCGCTCGGAGTCGGTGACCTGGGCGTCCGAAATCAGAAGAACAGCAACGATTTCGCAGAAAAGGCGGTTGTCGTCCATCACGTCCGCGGCCATCGGCCCGAACCTAGCAGCTTTCGCGCCCGCCTGGCCGTACGCCCAGCAAGAGTTGCGGGTTGATCGTTTCTCTCAAAGGTCCACAATTGAAGCAGGCGACGATCGCTGGCCCGACCCGCAGTCTGATGCGGCGTCCCCCGAGCACTCGCCGACCGAGACGAAAAAAAAGGAAAGCATGCAGCAACCGGAAACGACGGCAACAGTTCCTCTCCAGGTCACCTACCGCGGCATGAGTCGCTCCGAAGCGCTCGAAGAGAAAATCACCGAGCGCATCGAGAAGCTGACGAAAACCGGCGAACGCATCCTCGACGCCCACGTGAGCGTCGAAGCGAGCCAGCCCCACAACCGCGGGCACGTCTTCAGCGTGCATGCCGTCGTTCACACGCCTCACGGAGAGGTCGTCGTCTCCAATGACCGCGATCCCAGTGGCACTCACGAAGATGCGTACCTCGCCGTGCGCGACGCCATGGATGCGCTGCACCGCCGCATCCTCGAAATGCGTGAGCGGGAAATCGAACGCCGCCAGCGCTCCTGATCGCACCGCGACGGGACCCACGGTCGCCGAGGCTCTACCGCCTCGGCGTTTCTCGTGGTTCTAGCGGGCACCGCGCAAGTTGGAAGCCCAGCACGTTTTCGCGCTGCGTCCAAATCTCTTGCCGGCGTGGATTCGGTCTTCGGAGGCCGAGTACAGCGTTCAACGGCAGCTCACATGCCCAACGAGTGGCACGAGATGCCCAACGATGCGGATGTGGTAAAGGATGCGCAAGAGTGGGTCTATGTAAGCACGACTTCCAGCGGGGAAGCGCGTGAGAAACTGACCCCGTCGAGGGAAGTGCGAAACATGAAGAAGATTGCTTTGTTGGTGGGGTGCATGACGCTCCTGGTGGGAGCCGAAGCGAAGGCCGAAGTCGGTACGGACAATTTCAATCCGCAGACGACGTTCCGGCCCAACGAGTTTCCGTGGGAATCCGGCGCGATCAACCTCGTGCTCGGGCTGTCGGTCAACCTGACGGCGTCCGCGTATCACGAGGTCGACATCGAAATGACCGGTGAGGGTGCCTACGACTTCGACGGCCAAACGCTGACGTTCACCGGTGACGCCGACGGCGGCACCATGGAGAACGCCCTCGGGGTCGAGGTCGGGGTCGTCGTCGACTCGCCGTTCGGCATGTTCGAGGTCGGCATCTACAACATCGAGGAAACGGCCGACGGGACGTTCTCCCCCTATCTTCTGCCGGGCGACAAAGAGCGCCCGTTCGGCGTCGAAGAGGCCATTGGGCCGAACGACCTGTTCGAGACCACGGTCAACATCGGAGCCCTGGGCGTCGAGTCGGTGACCCTGGACCTCGACTGGCAGCTCAACATCCCGGGCATCGAGTACCAAAGCAACCGCATCGTGCTCACCGACGGTGACGACTCGGTCATCGCGAACGAAGTCGGCATCTACGACGCCGAGGACAGCGCCCTCGACCTCGTCCTGCCCGACGCGGTCCCCGGCGAGACCTCCGAGATGTTCGCAACGCTCGAAGGCCAGTTCGATGCCGAGGTCTCCTTCATCTTCATCCTCAACGCATCGGTCCAGACCGGCGTGTCGGAGATCCCCGTCGGGCCCATCGAGATCCCGCTGGACTTCCCCGTCAACGAGGGCATTCCGGTCGAGTTCCCCGTCGAGCAAGTGAGCTTTGACGTCCCGCTTCCGCCCGAGCCCGGCACCTCCACGGGTGCCGACGAGTCGTCTTCGGGCGAGCCCGCGGCCGACAGCAGCAGCGGCGGCGACTCGGACTCCGACAGCACGACCGGCGACGTTCCCGGTCCCACGACGGGCGCAGCGGATGAGTCCTCCGGTGGCGGCATCCCGGCCGACGCCCCGCTCCCAAGCGACAGCGGCTGTGGATGTACCACGTCTGGTGACGGCACCGAGTTCGCCTGGCTGTTCGGGCTCTTCGGGCTCGCAATGCTACGCCGCCGCCGCTCATAACCCGCTGCGCGTCGACGAGAATGGCCGTCCCCAACGAGGGGCGGCCATTTTTTTCGTGCCGTGCGAAGGCCGGACGCCCTGCGAAAACGAAGAAAGGCCCACTGCGCGATGCAGCGGGCCTCTCGGGCAGGGACTCGACGACGCGGTCTACGGACAGTCGAACACGGCGTCGAGTGAAGCCACGGCGGCGTCGATGGCCGCTGCGTCCGGCGCTGCGCCGCCCCAGAAGGACTGCAGGGACCCATACTCCCCTGCGTTGCGCTCGTTGCCACCACGGTCGAGCACGGGCCCGATGATCTGAAGGTACGCCCAGCGAGCCTCGGCCTCGACGTCGGTCAGGTTGCCCAACTCGACGAGCTTCGCCCGAACGACCTGCGCAAGACCGTAGTCGAGCGCGGTCGTCAGCTGGCTCTGCGCAGAACACAGCAGCGCCTGCGCGTCCATGTCTAGGTCACCGATCGCGGGGGTGTCGTCGGCGGGGTTGAGGTCGCGGATGCACCGGAACGCGCTGAAGCCGTCCCAGATCGCCTCGTGTGCATCAGTGCTCACCGCCAAGACGTCCGCCGCCATGCCGATGCCTCCGCTGCGCTCGAACCCACCGGTGTAGTAAGCCCAGGACGAGTCGCAGTCTTTGGCTTTGCTCGTGAAGCAGGTGTTGGCTTCCTTGTACACGGACAAATACAGGAACCACAGGCCTGCGGCTTCGATCTGCGCGACGTGTACGGCCGCCTCGCCCTCCCCCATTTGGCCGGCAGCAAAGGCCTCGTTGATGAGCGGGGCGATCGACGAAGGACCGGCGCAGCGCTCGGGGTACTTCTCCACGTTCGACGCCACAGTGCACTGTTTGTCGCTGTCGACCCCAGGATCCCAATCGGCCTCGGGGATCTCGGGGAAGTGCAGGTCTTCGCGACGCTGCAGGCGCGACTCGAGCCCTTCGTCTTCGGAGTACTTCGTCCGCGCAGCCGTGAAGTCGTCGGCCGTCGGCGCGCTTCCGAGGATGCTCAACACCTCTTCGTAGGCTTCCACGCGGGCGATCGAGCTCGGCGTGCTGTCGACGAGTTCGTAGCCGCCATCGTCGGTCACACATGCCGCGTACGCGTCGTCCGCCCCGGGCGTGTAGTCGCTCCTGTTGGGCGAGCAGGCGGCGAGGTCCCCCTCGTCGACGAGCTCTCCGCACGCGAACACCTGGCCCGCAGGCTCGTCGGTGTCACCGTCGGTGGCCCCATCGGTGTCCGCATCGATTCCGTCGTCGTCGCAACCGCCCACGAGAAGAATCAGCGTGAGCGCCCCCCCGGACGCCCAAGTCATGTTCCGCATGACTCGATCTTGCGGTTCGGCTCTCAGGTGTGAAAGCGGGCATGGCCCCGCTGCGACCGAGGGGATCCCCTCTACATCTCGGCGGACACCAGACCGAGCCGAATCGCGTGCCGCACCATGCCAGCGACGTTCTTGGTCTCGAGCTTGGACATCAGCCGACCACGGTGGCCTTCGATCGTCTTCACGCTCAGGCCCAGCTCTTTGGCGATCTCGGGACTGGACTTACCTTCGGCGACGAGCTTGAGCACCTGCCGCTCACGCGGGGTCAAGTCGGAGCCCGCGCGAGGCCCCGAGCCCTGGTTGCGCGAGTCGTCGAGCACGATCTTCGCCACCTGCGGGCTGAAGAACGCATTCCCCGCGGCGACCGCCTTGATCGCGGCAACAAGGTCGGACAGGCCCGACCCCTTGAGCAGGTACCCGCCCGCGCCCGCGCGGATCGCCGGACGAACGTGCTCGCCGGTGGAGTACATGCTGAGAATCAGGACCTTGGTCTCGGGCACCTGCCGGCGGATGGCCTTGGTCGCTTCGACCCCGTCGAGCTCGGGCATGTTCAGGTCCATCACCGCGACGTCGGGCCGATGCTGTTCGACCAGTGCGACCCCTTGCTTGCCGTTGTCAGCTTCGGCCACCACGGTCACGTCCTCACGCCCTTCGAGCAGGGCCTTGAGGCCCTCGCGAACGATCTGGTGGTCTTCGACGAGCACGACGCGGATCGGATCCGGCATTGCGTTCAATCTAGCACTTCGGGCGCATCGTCGTCGGTCAGCAGCGCAGACGGCAGCTCGGCCCGAATCCGCGTGCCTTCCCCGGATACCGACTCGATCTCGATCGTGCCCCCGAGCAACTCGACACGCTCCCGCATGCCCACGAGCCCTCGACGCCGCGGCCCGACCGCGCTCAGGTCGAAGCCTTTCCCGTCGTCTTGCAGCGTGATCTGCAGCGCATCCTCGTTCGCTCGCACGTCGATGGTGACCTCACTCGCGTCTGCGTGCCGTGCGACGTTGGTGAGAGACTCTTGCACCAAGCGGTACGTAGTCGTCTCGACCGAGGCATCCAGGTGCACCCCCACCTCGTAGGTGCACTCCACCTGCACCGCAGTCGCCTCCGAGAGGTCATCGGCGGCCCGCTGAATCGCAGCTTCGAGGCCGACATCGTCGAGCACCGCTGGCCCCAGCTGATTTACGGCGCGCCGAATCTCCTCGACCGTCCCATCGACCATGCCGAGCGTGCGGCGAGCCATGGTGGTGGTCTTCGCCTCCGCTCCCGCCTTGGCCTCGAGCAGGTCTCCGATCAGCTGCACCTGAATGCGAATGGCCGTAAGTGCCTGGCCGGCCGAGTCGTGCAGTTCCCGCGCGATGCCGCGACGCTCCGCCTCCTGCAGGGCGATCGCGCGCGACGACAGCTCGCGCAGATGCTGCTCCTTGCGCTGCAGCTCGCCGAGCGCCTCCCGTAGCTCGGCCGAGCGCTCCTCGACCTGCTGCTCGAGCGTCTCGTTGAGCTGCCCGAGTGCTCCTTGAGACTCGCGAAGGCGGCGCACGAGGTCGCGAATGTTGCTCTCGGCCTTGCCCATCGCGCGCATCGGCACCCAGTACAAGAGCCCGCCCATCGCGAGACCGAGCGCGGCAAAGCCGATGAGCAGCGCAAGCGCATCGCGCTCAAGTTCCTTGGTGGAGATCGCCACCCATACGGCGCCCGCAACCCCGCGGTTGGCTTCGATGTCGGCGCTGCGCCACAGCGCATCGAGAGCGCGCAGCCCCGCGACGTCGTCAGCCGACCCCTCGATGCGCTGACCGGCAGCATCGACGACCACGATTCGGTCCACGCCCGGCATCTCGAACGTGGCGACGTGGTCGAGGATCTTGTTCGAGTCGTACTTCCACAGGCGCGGCCGCTCCTGGACCTCCTGCCGAATCAGGCCCGCGACCTCGTGCGCCGTGACGTCGGCACGGACCTCGAGCGCCGCCCGACCGAGCACGAAGAACGCCAGCGGCGCGGACAAGCACGTCACCACCACCACCAGCACCGTCAGCGGGGCGAGGCGGGTGCCGAGATAGCGACGCAGCGCAAGCCGCACGGCCCCGTCGGAGTCGCGAAGCGGCATCAGCCGTCGCCCTCCGCGCGAACTGACACCGCTCCTCGAACGCGAAGCAGCGCCCTGCCTTCGGCCGAAGTGACGAAGTCGATGAACGTCTTTGCGTCACCCGAAGGCGCCCCCATCGTGACAAAGCCGAGTTCCTTAACGAACGGGTAGCGATCCGACTCGACGTTGGCCGCAGTAGGTTCGACCGCGTCGATCGCCAGCGCACGAAAGCCTGCCAACGACGGTTCGACTCCATTGCCGTGCAGGCCGATCGCGCCGGGCGTGTTGGCCAGGGCGACCTGCATGGAGCCGTCGTGAAAGAGCACGCGGAACGCCTCCCGCGTCCGCATGGTCTCGCTTCGTGCCGCGAATCCCGGAAGCGCCTCTTCGAGCACGCGGTGCGACGAATCCCCGCGCTCACGAAGCAGCACCACCACCGGCGACCCATCGCTCCACGTCGCTTGCTCCCCCGCAAACAAGCGCTCGAGCTGTTCGGACGTGACCACGCGATCGGGGACGTCCAGATGCGCCGCGACCACCACGGGGACTTCGGCGAAGGGGGTGTACTGCAGACCCTGCGCTTGCTCATCGGCGGACAGCGAGCGCGAGACGAGTGCGATGTCGATCGCCCCATCACGCAGCGCTCGAATGCCACCACCGGAGCCGATGCTGGCGTGCACCTCGGGCGAAAGGTCGCCCCGCTGAATGATCGCGCCCGAGAGCATCCGCGCGAGCGGGACGCAGGAGCCCGATCCTGCGATGTGAAGGCGCGCGTCGGTGCGCGCAGGCGACGGCTCCTCGACGGCGGTGCCATCGAGAAACGGCGGACGCGGGCCCTGCCCGACGTTCGCAACCACGCTCCACGCCGTGCCCAGCAGCGCCGTCACAACCACCGCAACACCGATCCACGGCAGCATCGTGCCGCGGGAGCTGGAGTCGGACGGGCCCATCGAGTTTGGAGTGTAGCCCGTCAAAACCCGAACTGCGTCTCCACCAGAAGACTCCGCCCCGGTCCGTTGACGCTCGACCCGTGGGCCCGCCACGGCGCGTCGGCGAGGTTCTCGAACACGACCGCAAAGAGGACGTACGGGTCCATGCGGTAGCCGGCGCGCAGATCGAACACGCGATAGCCAGGCGTACCGCCCAGCGGGATCCGAGGATCCGCGGCGTCTTGCGGCGCGAGGCGGTCCTGCAGCCGCGCCCACCGAAGCGAGCCCGCGGCGTACACACCTCTGCGAGAGCGCCACCCGAGCTCTGCCGTACCGTTCAGCGGCGGCACGCGGGAGATCGGCAGTCGCCGAGGCTGGGTCGGGTCCTCGACGGCGAACGGGTTGGGCCGATCGCCACGTGCGAACGAGACCGTGGTGCGCAGCCATAATCCAAGCGGCAGGTAGGCCCGCGCACTGCCTTCGAGCCCTCGCAACACCGCCTTGCCCTCGAAGTTGTCGAGCTGAAAGCGGGTCTGCGACGCGCCGCACTGCGGGGTTTCGTCGGGGCAGTTTTCCACGTCGACCGCAACACGCCCGATGAGGTCATCGATGCGGGTACGAAACGCCCACGCGTCGAGTTGGAACACCCCGAAGTCGAGCCCCATCCCGGCCTCGAGCGTGAGCGCGCGCTCGGGTTCGAGGTCGGCGTTCTCGAACTGAAAACCGGGCCCCGTCTGCTGCCGCGACGTCAGGTCGTCGAGGTTCGGCGCGCGAAAGCCCTGGTCCGCATTGAAGGCGAACGTCAGCCAAGGAACCGGATCCACGGCGATGCCGGCCATGCCCACCACCGCAAACCAGGTCTCATCGACGGCCGCGGTCTCGCTTCGCTCGTCGCCGGGTGTGTCCGCGTCGGCCATCGCCAGCCGGCCCCCCGAGCGCACTCGCACGACGTCGGCCAGGTCGATGCGCAGCTCCGCGAACGCACCGGCCGTGGCGTATCGCGAGTCGTCGACATACTGCCCGCGGCTCTGGTCCGCACCGATTCCCGTATCCTCGAACCGAATCGAAGCGCGACTGCCGAGCCAGTCGAGGTAGGCATCGGCACCGTACGATCCATGCAGACGAAGCCACGCGGTGGGATCGAAGTCTGCGGTCCGGATCTTCAATCCCATGCCCACCGTGTTGACGTTGTCGTTGCCCGTCAGCACCGTCACCGACGGATCACCGCGATCGAAGAGTCGCTCTTCGTGCTGTCGCTGGTAGCTCAGCGTCACGCGGACCTCCTGCGCAGGCACCGGTCCGGCATCGGCCTCGTACGCGGTATAGACCAGCGTCCGAAACTGCTCGAGATACGTGAGGCACTCATCCTGCGGCGCCGTGGGGGGCGGACAACGATCGGTTCGCGGCGCGTCGTACTGCCGATAGTCGTAGTAGCCCGCGGTGACGCGGTGATGCGTCGCAGGCTCCCAGACGACCCGCGTATCGGCGGTCAGCTCGCGAAAGCCCGTTCCACGCTGCGTCTTGCCATCGGCTTCGAACAGCGGCGGAACGCGCTGCGGCTCCCCCGTCTCCGGCGAGATGACGGGGCCGCCACTGCGCAGCTGGCCAACGTCGCGATAGCCCACCCCCCCGAGCACGCCCACCTTGCCCGCAAACCCCAGGTCCACCTCGGCCCGCCCGCCGTACGAACCGTCGGCCGTGCCGGTTTGCGTGATGGCTCGACCGTGCACGACGGTGCGCTTTCCATCCTCTCGCAGCGTAGGGCCACGCGGCGTCGTGAGTAGCGCGCCCCCCAGCGCATCGGATCCGTACCGCGTCGAGGCCGAACCGCGAACCACCTCGAGTCGCTCGATGGTTCGCGAGTCGACGGTGAAGAAGTACTGGTTGGGCCCCTGACGAAACGTGCTGTTGTTCATGCGCACGCCGTCGAAAAACATCACGGTCTGCTGCCCCGTCAGGCCCCGAACGTAGGGCGATGCTTGGGCGTGCGCCGTTTG
>CAYSPB010000241.1:0-11853 GCA_964432695.1 uncultured Nannocystaceae bacterium | reverse complement strand
CATCGTGTACTCGCCCGAGGCGGGGCGCTGGTCGACGATGAGCACGTCGTAGGCCGCCCAGTCGGTCCACAGCGCTTCCATCACGGCCTGACGCTTGGCACCTTCGCCATAGGGAGCAAAGTTGCCGGCGAGGTTGGGGATCTGCGTCGTGTTCGTCTGCGCGTTGTCGGCTCCCGTGGTCAGCTGCGCACCGTCGAAGTTCACGAAGACCACGCCGGGGGATGCGTGGGCCTTGGGCTCCGTCGGGTTGCGCTCGTGCGGTAGGTCGGCCGGGACTGGGATCGGCATCCCCTGCGACTGACCCAGGCCACGCGCTTGAAGCTCTTCGAGCGAGAGGTCCCAGGTCTCCGGGCGCTCACCCGCAGCAGCAAGTGTGGGGATTGTCCATGCGACCAATGCGACGCATGCGGCAATGCGTCGCGGCCGAGGGACCCTACTTCTTCCAGACATGATCATGCTGACAACTCCTCCGAAGCGCGCTTCCGTCATCCCAAAGGGGGGCAGGAACGAAAGGAACGCGCGGCTGCACAGTAGTTGTAGGAGCCAAAATGATGCAAGTGCGTGCAATGACCACACGACTTTCATCTCAGGCGCGGTAAATCGTGTACATGGCGCGACCTTCGCTACACCAAATACACAAGTTTGGCGATGAGACGCGAGGGTGCGGTGTCGACGACCACACGCCTCGGCGTGGGGCGGTCGGCCGCGTCAGCGTGCAACGCCGGTGAGCACGTCGACCAGCCGCAAGAGCCCCGGAAGATCGCGGATCTCTTCTTGGAATCGCGGCGCCCGAATCTGGGCGCACCCCGGCTCGAGTTCCGCCGCAAGGCCGTCCACGATTCCCGTGAACCGAGCATTCTCGGCCGCGGCCTCGGCTCGCATCGCTCGAACGTCTCGCAGGAGCGCGCGGGGGTCGTCGAGGCTCTGCAGATGCGGCTCGAGCTGCGCGACGCGAGCGTCGAGGTCGTCGTCTCGCAGCGTGGTCACGCACTGCATCGGAGCCGCCGGATCCAGCGAGACGAAGCTCTGGTTGTAGATGACGCCACTGACCGGGACCTTGCGGCGCTGCAGATCGTGACGCAGCCAAGCGGCGTCGTCCGCACTCGCGGGGTTGGCCGAGCTGACGAGCACAAAGCTGGTGCCCGGCTCGCGCAAGCTGGCATCGACCGTGGTCGCGCGGGCGGCAAAGCCCTCACGCAGGGTCGCAAAGGCCTCGAGGAACGAGACGATCTCGTCGAGCAGCTTCTTGCCGGTGATGAGTCCGAGCATGCGCTTGGCGACGGCACCACCGCTGGCGATGATCCGGTCGCGAATGCCCCGCGGGCCCTCGCCAGGCAGAAACCACTCGACGAAGCGACTGTCGAGGAAGTTCGCCAGCGACATCGGTGCGTCGAGGATGTCGAGCGCGTTGCGGGCCGGCGGCGTGTCGAGCACGACGAGGTCGTAGTCGTGGTTTTGCATCGCGTCGTACAACCGCTCCATCGCCACGTAGGCGTGGGAGCGCGCAAGCGACTTGGACACCGCCTGAAAGACGCGGTTGTCGAGGATGCGCCGGTGGGTCGCTTCGTCCGGCGCGATGCGGCGGATGAGCGAGGCGTAGCTGGCCGCGGTGTCGACCATGGCAGCATGCAGCGGTGCCGTGGGGCTTCCGTCCTCGCGGGCGGGCAGGGTCTCGACCGGAACGGCACGAATCTCATCGTCGAGGCCGGGAAGGCCGAGGGCATCCGCAAGGCGTCGTGCCGGGTCGATGGTCAGCACCACAGTTTTTCGGCCGGCCCGGGCACCCGCAAGCCCGACCGCGGCGGAGACCGTGGTCTTGCCAACGCCGCCGGGGCCGACACACACGATAAGCTTTTGCTCGCGGACGAGCCTATCGAGCGAAGCGCTCACGCGTCACCTCCTGCGGCCAGCGCACCGAGTCGCCCCAGCGAAGCCCCATCCATGCGGGCCGCGGGGAGAAGCGGTAGCTCGACGATTGGCAGGTCGACGTGCTCGCGAAGCCGGGCAAGCTGCGCCTGGGCGTCGGCGTGCTGTTGCATCGCGATCCGGGCGTGGGCGACGTCCGCGCTGACGTCCGCCCGCCCGACCGCCTTCGCAGCGTGCTCGAGCTGGTCCAGCGCGGGCACGGCATCGGGGCCCAGCGGAACTTGAGGCACGCGGTTGGCGAACACGCTGCCGAAGCTGACCGTCCCGCGCCCTTGCAGCTTGCCGTAGAGTTCGATCGTCTCGGTGACGGGGAGCTCCGCCGGCGTGGCGACGAGGCACAGCCGCGTGGTCTCGGGGTTGGCGAGCATGTCGGCGGTCTCTTCGACCAGCCGCTTCATCGGACCGGCGCCCATGATGTTGTCGATGACGTTGCGCAGCTCGAGGAACATCAGGGCGTGACCGGTGGCATCGAGGTCCACGATGATTGGACCCCATCGGCGACCGCCCGAAGGCAGCTCCTCCGCTTCGAGCTGGCGAAGCTTGTTGATCGTGGCGATCTCCCCGACGGCCGGCATCGCGGCGAAGAGGCGTTCGAGCACCTTGTTGTTGACGATCGACTTCGCCACCCGCTTCGAAGGGATGTGCTCGAGCATGTAGTCGAGCACGGCCACGTCCACGTCCACGCTCATCGCGTGCACGCCAAGGCCCACGTCCTTGGGCTTGAAACCGATATCGTCCACGCCAAAGACGCTGCGCATCGACTCTCGATGGCCCAGCTCGACGACGAGCGGGCGCATGCCCAAAGACGCTGCATGGACCGCCAGCGCGGCGACGACGGTCGTTTTGCCGACGCCGCCTTTGCCGGTCATCAGCACGAAGCGGCGCTGCAACACAGCGGTCTGCTCGCGGCTCACCGAGAGCCACGTAGCGCACCCGAGGGGGAAAGACAAACGCGCGCGGGCTCCGCGGCGATCGGCGGGGTGCAACGCGCGACGTCGCACCGCGCGGTTTGACGCGGATTCCGCGTCAGTGCTATCCGCGAGCGTGGCGCAAAAACACCCGGCCGGGCTCTACCGGCTGTTCTTTACCGAAATGTGGGAACGCTTGGCGTTCTACACGATGCTGAACATCCTGCTCCTGTACACGACGGACTCGGAGCGGGGCGGGCTGGGCCTCACATCAGCCGAAGGCAACGAGATCTACGGTCTGTATCTCGCCTTCGTGTACTTCACGCCGTTCCCCGGGGGAATGCTGGCCGACCGCTATCTGGGCTACCGAAAAGCGGTCCTGATCGGGGCAGTGTTCATGTCCGGCGGGCTGTTCTTGATGAGCATCCCCGGCTCGACCTACTTCATCACGGGCCTGGTCGGGCTGATCATCGGCAACGGGTTCTTCAAGCCGAACATCTCGGTCATGGTCGGCAACCTTTATGAGGCGGGCGACCCCAAGCGGGACGCTGGCTTCAACATCTTCTACATGGGCATCAACATCGGTGCCTTCGTTGCGTCGTTCCTCAGCTCCGCGGTCCGCAACTCCGCGGGCTGGCTGTGGACCTTCCGCGTCGCGGCGATCGGCCTGCTCATTGCGATGGTGGTGCTGCTGCTGAGCTGGAAGGTGCTCGAGAAGGCGGACCGTCCGCCCGAGAAAGACCCCAACGCGGCCGGCTTCGGCGCGGTGTTCGGCAAGATCCTGCTGCCTGCGCTCGGCGCGGGTCTGGTCGGTTTCCTGATCGGCCAAAACGTGATGCCCGACGGTCCGGTGCGCCCCGCCGTCTTGGGCTTTCTCGTCGGCATGATCCCGGTCGTCATCTTCTTCGTCCGGATGGGCACGACCGCACCCGAAAAGGAGCGCCCGGGCCTGCAGGCCCTGCTGCCGATCTACGTCGCTGGCGGCACGTTCTTCATGATCCTGCACCTCAACGGGTCCGCGATGACCCAGTGGGCACGGGACAACACCGATCGCACCGGCGGCGTCGCGGCGGCCGAGGTGGCCGGCTCGGTGCTCTCGACCGTGTTCTTCACCGAAGTGAAGTTCACCCAGGAGGGCCTACCCAGCTACTACCCCAATGCAGGCGCCGAGACCCCCCGCCCCGACCCGCGCAGCCTTCTGCCGATCGACGATGCGACGGCGGCAGCGATGTACGGCCAACAAAAGCTCGACGAAGAGGCGGTCGCCACGATCGCGGCCGCGTCCCCCGACGTGAAGCTCGAGGAGCTCCCACTCGACGATACGGGTCCGCTCTCGGCCCGCTCGGCGACCGTCTATCCCGACGTGGAGATCGTCGAGAGCGACGACGGACACGGCGGCAAGGTCACCACGGCGAAGGTCCCCGACGGTGCCAAGCCCACCAAGCGCGTCGCGTTCGTGCGTACCGTCGATGGTAAGCCGCTGGCGACGTACGTGGTCGACCAAGGCCTACACGACCGCATCTACGCGGGATACGAGGAGCGGTTCAACAAGCCACCCGAGCTGCTCGCGCCCGGCACCTTCGTCACGATCGTGTCGCCGGAGCTGTACCAGTCATTCAACGCGCTCTTCGTCGTCGCGTTCACCCCGCTGGTCGTCATGTTCTTCGGTTGGCTCTCCAAGCGAGGCATGAGCATCTCGACGGCGCAGAAGGTCTTCTGGGGCCTGCTGCTGACGACGGCGAGTATGCTGCTGATGGCGGTGGCAGGCATGATGAGCGATGGCGGGTCCTTGAAAGTCTCGGGCATGTGGCTCGTCGGCTTCTACGGGGTGGTCACGCTCGGCGAGCTGCTGCTTTCGCCGATGGGACTGTCCCTGGTCACCAAGCTGACCCCCGCACGACTCGTCGGCCTGGCGATGGGCGGATGGTTCATGGCCACCGCGTTCGGCAACAACCTCTCGGGGTTCTTCGGCGGCATCCAGGGCAGCCTTTCGCCCGTATCGTTCTTCATGGTGCTCGCGGGATTGGCCGGCGCTTCGGCGCTGTTCATCCGCGTGCTGCTGCCGCGCCTGGAGAAAACGCTGTCCCAGTACGGCGCCTGAGTTTCGAAGTGTTGCGAAACGCAACGTGACTCAGGCCGCGTGCGGCGTACGTGTCCCCACCCGGTCTTCGGGGGTATGCTGCGGTCGTGCCTGCACGACTGCTTGCCGCGCGCCTGATGAGTCCCGCACTCAGCGTCGCGCTGGTGTGCTCCACCGTGAGCGCCACCAGCCTTGCGCCGACCACCGCACACGCGGCGCCGGCCTCGGACGAGGCCGCGCTCGAAGAGGCGCGCGCACTGTTTGAGCGCGGCCGCGCAAAGTACGACACGTTCGACTATGACGGCGCGATCGACCTGTGGCAGCAGGCCTACGCCAAGGTTCCCGACAGCCAGGCCGGGGTGCGCAACGCGATGGTTTACAACATCGCCCTAGCCCAAGAGAAGGCCTACGACGTCGACAAGGACGTCGCGCACCTGCGGCAAGCGGTGCTGCTGCTCGAATCGTGGGTCGCCAGCTACAAGGCGATGTTCAAGAAAACGCCCGAGACCGAGGCCGAGGTCGGCAAGGCGCAGGCACGGATTCAAGAGCTCAAGGACCGCATTGCCGCGATCGAGAACGGCACAGAGACCACGACGGCCGAGCCCGCGCCCGCCGAGGCGGGCGTTCCCGCCGCGTCGACAATCACCTTCGACACCGGCTACAACCCTCCTCCCGAGGTTCGAAAGCAGCAGGAGAAGGCCCGCGCGAGCAACGAGTCGGGGGGTCTCATCGCGATCGGCTGGCCGGTCGCCGCGATCGGTGGACTGATCTTTCTCGGTGGCGTCGGCACCGTGGCTGCGGTCGACAGCAGCGCCGGGCGAGGCGGCGGCGGTGCCGGCATCGCCGTCGGCGGCGCGATGTTGATCGGCGGTGGGGTACTGCTGGGCGTGGGCTACAAGAAGAAGAAGCAGATCAAGGAGGGCAACTACTCGTTCGCCCCCTATGCGAACCCCAACGGCGCCGGCGCAGCGTTCCGCATGTCGTTCTAGGGACGGCGGGCCTGGGCAGCCGCTTGGTCCGCCGACGTGCAGAGCGATGCGACGGGCGTGGCGCCCCGCACCCAAAGCCGCGGCGCAGGCTCGCCTCCCCAATCGGCGTCAGCCGGCGGTTTTTTCCTCGGCAGCGGGTGCGTCGGGCTCGGGGTTGGCCGCGTCAGACTTGGGGTCCTCGACGACGGGCTCGGGCGCGTCCCCCTTTGCCGGCTTGGCTTCGGCCGGTGGCTCCGCCTTCGCAGGCTCGGCGGCCTCGGCATCGCGTTGGATCGGAGTCTTCTTCGCCAGCTTGGCCTCGGGTTCCTCCGCGCCAGCGGGGGCCATCATCGGGACGAAGCTGTTGGCCATGCCTTGAATCCCCGCGACGCGCTTGTTCCGTTGCACCTCCCAGGCGTCGGCGGGGTCAGCGGTGTTCCAGGTCTGGAATCGCTCGATCTCGGCGGCCGAGAGCGGCAGCCCGTCGCCGTATGTTTCGTGCATGTACAAGTACGTGCGCGCGATGTCGCCGCGCACGTCCTCCCGCGGCTCGGCCCGCTGTAGTGCCCGGTCGACTTCGAAGTCGCAGGCGCCATACATGCGTGTCTCCCGGTCGATTTCACCGAAGTCGAAGTCGGACCGGTCCTCTTGCAGCTCACCGACCGCCGGCACGAAGTTGTGCAGGTCGAGCTCCATCGCGGCGAACTCCTCGTCGGTCTCGCGGCAGCAGCGAACCCCCGAGAACTTCACGCCGCCCTCATCGGTGCACAGGGGCTCGCGCCAGCACGCGCGATGCTGGCCGAAGGCACGGTTGGGCACCACGCGGTCCCATGCGATGCGCTTGGCGAGGCTCTCGTCGGCACGCGTCTTGTACCCGCAGGTGCCCCACGCGACCCGGCGCTGCGGTGTGTACGAGCAATCGCAGTAGAAGGTGCGGCGGTGCTCGATGTAGATTTCGGTCGCGGCCTCGACCACCGCTTCGAGGGACGCCAGGGTCGTCGGACGCGGCATCGCGACCGGTTCAGGCGCGGGTTTGGGCGCAGGTTCGGCCGGCTTGGATGCGGGCGCGGGCGGCTCGGGTTCGGCCGAGGCATCGTCGGGCGTCGGCCCGTCGTCACACGCGACCATGCCCATGAGCACCGCGCACGCCAGGGACTTCACCAAGGGTCGGAGGATGTAGGCAGGGCTCATTCGGACGCGCGAGAGACTAGCAGCCTCGTGCGACCCAAGCCCGCCGCGGGGGACGGCCGCACCCCACCATGGTCTGGCCGCCGATGTACGGGCGAGACCGCGCATGTGCGGAGGTCCCGCAGTACGAACCGGCCCCCGACGACAAGACCTTCGCGAAGAAATCCCGGAGACGGTCGGCTGCGGGATCGATGCATTCGGGGTCGTCGTCGCGACCCTCGCCAAGCCCGGCGCGCCGGGTTCGGTGTCGTGGCTTCGAAGTCGGCTGGCGCAGGCCGCCGCGGTCATCCGACCATCGTGATCACGCTGTACGCGACCGATACGCCGCGTGCCTTGTTGCGATAGCCGTGCTTTTGATCCCCGCGGAAGACGACCACGTCGCCAGGGTCGAGCAGCCAGACCTCTCCTGCAACGGCGAGCTGAATGCGTCCGTGCTCGCAGGTCAGGTACTCGCGCGTCCCCGCGGTGTGGGGCACCCCCGCCATCCATGCGCCCGGCTGCAGCTCCATCCGCTCGATGTCGAGGCCCGGCAGCGGGTCGGGCAGCAGCTTGCGCACCAGCATCTTGCCGCGCCGCTGCGTTGGAAGCTCGGCGGCCACGTATTTGCGCGCCAGGCTTCGCGGCGGCGCGGTGAGTTCGTCGAGGCCGACGCCCAAAGATGCCGCGACGCGCGTCAGCACAGACAACGTCGGGTTGGCTGCGCCTGTCTCGAGATTGGCAATCGTCGCGCGCGGAACGTCGGCCACCTTCGCGAGCTGCAGCTGCGTCACGCCTCGGACGTCACGCAGCTGCTTGAGGTTGGCGGCGAGGTGCGCGGCGGCATCCTGCATGCCGTCGAGGCTACACCTCGCACGCAGGCATCGGGTCGTCGGCCTCGAGCAGTCCTTCGCGCAGACACGCGTACAGGGCCACGGCGTCGTCGGGGTTGTCGTCGATGCATGCGGCAAAGTAGCGCGCGTCCTGCAGCTGAACCGTTCGAACCGATTGATACGCCGGAGGGGTGTCGACCAGTCCGCAGTTGAAGGCCGCGTAGCGTCCCTCGCCCAACGGCACGTATTGCGTCTCGTCGCCCCCGGTGGACGACTCCGAGGCCAACGCGAAGCCGGGCGCCTCTCCTGCGGCAAGCCGCTCCGCCAGACAGGTCACGGCATCCTCGGGGGTGACGGAGCCCTCGCCACCGCTGGCGGTGTCGCCCTCGGTGATCATCTCGCACGGAGGTGCCGGCACGGCGCAGCCCCGCAGCGCCTCTTCAACCGGCAGACACACCTCCTCGACATCGAGCTCGACATCGACCGCAGGGTCGTAGCAGGAACAATCCGCCGGCTGCGGTTCTTCGCCATCGGTCTCCGGACCCTCGCCGCCGGTCTCCGGCTGGGGTTCCTCGCCCTCGGTATCGCGCCCCTCTCCGTCCGTCTCCGGCCCGCGTCCGTCGGTTCCCGGGACTTCGGTCTCGCCCTCCCCCGCGCCGCCCGACACGGGGTCTGCGTCGCTGGGGCATCCGAGGGTCAGGCAGGCGATTCCACTCACAACGAGGCATCGCGCGTTGTCCATCAATCCAAGCGTCATACCACCTGGAATGCCCGGCAGTACCCGCGTCCGTCACGGCGCCGCGCCGAGATCTCGAGGGTCCTGTGGCCTCTGTCGGCCACGACCAAACGCGATCGGGGTTGGTGCTCCCGAGTCACTCGATGTACGGGAAAACGTCGGTCTCGAACAGCGCGCGGAGTTCGGGCGAGAGGCCGTCCATCCGCGGTTCGAGGTCGGTGCGCGCATCCACGGCGTACGCAGCCTGCCGCGGCTCCAGCGTCTCGAGCCACGTCGTGTGCAGCGTGAACGGCAAGTTCAGCTCGGGATGGCCGAGGCGGCACAGCGGTCCGCCTGCGAGGTCGGCCGCGTCGAAGACCCAGAACTCGTCACCGCTGGAGCCGGGCGTCTGCGTGTCATCGGACACGACCGTCAGCACGACGTAGCCATCCCCATCGTCTGCTGCACCCGGTCGCGGCACGAACTGCGGGGACGAGATGAAGCGTCCCGGCCCGAACGCGTAGCCGTCGACGATGCCGCCCGCGTCGGGCTCGAAGCGGAGCAGCGACGCGGGGCGCCCCTCCTCGAACGGAAGGTCGGCGATCGATACGTTGCGGTGCGGATGTTGGGCGTACGAGGGGGCGACGCGGTCCAAACACAGCTCGGACGTGAAACCGGTCGAGATCGCGAAGTAGACCTCGTGGCGATCGGGGCTGTGCGTTCCACGATGCGTATAGAGAGTCAGCCCCCAGGTGTGGTCGTCGTCCTGCATGAGCTGGACGGACGCCGGCAGGACGCGTTGCTGGGCCACGTCGATCACGTAGCGCCCGATCGCGTTCACATCGGTCGGTCCCGCCAACATGCCGTGTAGATCGGTCCGCACCGGCGCGTCTGGACTGAGCTGCCGATCCGAAGCGATGAGCCACTCCGACGCGTCGTAGCCGTTGTTGTGGATCAGGTGCACCGTCAGCAGGCCCTTCGGGTTCGCGTAGTCGACCATGAAATGTGGAGACTCGCGAGGCAGCGTGACGCGACGCGCGACCACCTCACCTCCAGACGATGCCGTGGCCAGGTGCGTTCGATCCACCACCCACAGCGTGGTTTGGCTCGCCTGGGGCGTGAACGCGGCCGCGTCGAACATCTTCTCGGTTTCGGTGCGGAAGGAGGAGTCCTGCAATACGACGTAGCGCTCCGTGACGTGCATCTGGTGCGCGCTCATCTCGATCGCGACCGGAGCCCCAGCTCCATCGACGAGCGCATACGACTCGAGCGCGCCCTGCCCTGTCCAGCGCAGCAGCGACGTGAACGTCTCCCCCAGCAGCGACGTGCCCAGCACCTCGATCGCCCCCTGGCCATAGTTCACCAGGAACAGCTCGTTGGTATGCGGATCCCAGGTCGGGTGGGCGCTCGAGAGCACCATCGGAAACACCTCGCCGATGATCTGCACCGGTAGCCCGGGCGGGGTTTCCAGCGCGGGCTTCCACTCGCTCTGGTACCCGACGGGCGTGACGGTCTCCAACGTCTGCGCGTCGATCTCGATCGGTCGGCCCGCATCGTACGTGACGAGCAGTCGCCCCGGGCCCATCGGCACCAGTCCGGTGTTGGCCTGATTGCGGATCCCCAGCGCAGGGGACATCCGCGCCGGCGACCCCTGCGGATTCGTAAATGCGGCGTCCGTGCCGACCACGGCTTTCTCGGCGTAGAAGCATGGCGGCCGCACGAGTCGGCTGACAACGCGCGAAGAGCTCTCGGTGAAGTCCAGCCGGAACACCATCCCATCGCCGTTGACGAGCACGGTGCCGTCCTGCCAGGGCAACGGGCAGACCATGAAGTAGTGGCCGTGAAGGTCCGCAGGAAACGCGCCGTCGACCACCTGAAGTTCGACGTCGAGCTCCACCCGTGACGACCGCATCACGCTGCTGGGAATCCCGGGGTCGAGCATCGGCACATCGGGCCCACCGCCCCCCGTACTGGAACTCTCCGCGCCCACCTGTGTGTCGGCACTACCCGTCGACGAATCCGAGCCACCCGTCGTCCTGTCGACCTCGCCATGCCCAGACGACGCATCCCCCCCCGAAGACCCGCCGTCTCCGGACCCCCCGGCCGAACACGCCAACGCCCCCGCACCGACCAGCAGACTTCGTCGCTTCATCGCTCCGACCTACCAGCCTGTCTCCTCAGGTCGCCACCACATCCAAGCCCGCACCTAGAAACGTAATTCCAACGACGCCTCCGTCACCACACCAACACCCGCCACCGCCTACGAATGCCAGGCCGAAGGTTCAACCCCACGCGTAGCGACGCTCGAGGTAGTGACAAGCAGCCACGCGGTCGTTCTCGGGTCGTCCGGCGGCGCCCGCCGAGCAGGCCTCCGGCGGAGCAGGGGGGCGCGCCTCGGCGATGCTCGGGGGCCCGTTGCCGCTTCGACGCAGCGGAGAACGGGCCACGCATCGACCTCACGCACCGATGCACGACCGCGAGGCCGCACGGAGTCCCCGCGACGTACGTGGGCCTTGCCCCCTTCCCCCACACGCACAAACCACGAGCGAAGCGAGAAGAGCCCAACCGGGCGACCGCTGGGGTTGGGGGCCCCGTTGTGGCTTGCCACAGCGGGGGAAGGGGCCGCGAACCGACCCCATCACCCGCACCGACGCACCACAGCAAGGCCGCACAAAGTCCTCGCAGCTTGCATGGGCCGTCCCCACCCCCTTTCCCCCACACGCACAAACCACGAGCGAAGCGAGAGGCGCCCAACCGGGCGACCGCTGGGGTTGGGGGCCCCGTTGTGGCTTTGCCACAACGGGGGAAGGGGCCGCGAGGGCCCCTTCCTAAAACCTAATGCACCTCGCGACCGCTCTGCTGCTCTTCGCGGCGCTTGCGGTCTCGCTCGCGCATCCACTCCCGAACGGTGCGCCAGTCGTCCTCGGGGGTGACTTCCTCGTTGCTGAGGAAGGTCCGAAGCTGCGCGTTCGGATGGTCTTCGGGAAGCTCGGCGAGCGCCCAGCGAAGCACCTGGTCGATGTTCTCGGCAAACTTGAAGTCGATTGCGCGCACGACGTTCTTCGGGATGTCGTGCAGGTCCTTCTCGTTCTCTTTCGGGCAGATGACCGTCTTGATGTCGGCCCGGTACGCCGCGAGCACCTTCTCCTTGAGGCCCCCGATCGGCAAGACCTTGCCGCGCAGGTTGA
The DNA here is from genome assembly GCA_964432695.1 of uncultured Nannocystaceae bacterium. Taxonomy (GTDB): domain Bacteria; phylum Myxococcota_A; class Polyangia; order Nannocystales; family Nannocystaceae; genus CAJXVA01. Next base: position 71 of record CAYSPB010000241.1, on the reverse strand, counting down.
TCTCGCCGGTCATGGCGACATCACGGCGAACCCGGGCCCGCAGCAGCGCCGACACGAGGCACGTGGTGATG
>CAYSPB010000240.1:0-11883 GCA_964432695.1 uncultured Nannocystaceae bacterium | reverse complement strand
AAGGCCAGCTCCAAGGTGAAGAAGAAGCCGCCACGCATGCTGTCGCGGCCCAACTTCATCGAGGCCTGCGAGACGCTCACCAAAGAGGACGAGAAGGCCTACCTCGCGCTGTGGCAGCGGCTGGGCCTCTCGGTGGACTGGCGGCAGGAGTACTCCACCGTGGGCGGGCACTGCCGCAAGGTGGCGCAGCTGAGCTTCTTGGATCTGATGGCCAAGGGCCACCTGTACAGCTCCGACGCGCCCACGCTGTGGGACGTGGACTTTCAGACCGCCGTGGCGCAGGCCGAGCTCGAAGACCGCGACCTCGCCAGCACGTTCAACGACATCGCGTTCAAGGTCGAGGGCTCCGACGAGGAGTTCATCATCGCCACCACGCGCCCCGAGCTGCTGCCCGCGTGCGTGGCCGTGACGGCGCACCCCGACGACGAGCGGTACAAGCATCTGTTCGGCAAGCGGGCCGTGACCCCGCTGTTTGGCGTGCCCGTGCGCATCTTCCCCAGCGACGTCGTCGACATGGAGAAGGGCACCGGCATCCTGATGATCTGCACGTTTGGTGATCAGACCGACGTTCAGTGGTGGCGAGACGAGAAGCTGCCGCTGCGCCAGGTCATCGGCCGCCGGGGCCGGCTGCTGCAGATCGAGTACGGCACCGAAGGCTGGGAGAGCCTCGACGCCGAGGCGGCCAACCGCAACTACGCCGAAGTGGCCGGCAAGCGCCCCGAGCAGGCTCGAAAGCGCATCCTCGAGATGCTCGGCGAAGCCCCCGAGGGCGGGCAGGCCCCGCTGCGCGCCCAGAAGCCGATCAACCACGCGGTGAAGTTCTTCGAGAAGGGCGACCGCCCGCTCGAGTTCATCCCCACGCGCCAGTGGTTCTGCCGCTTGATGGACAAGAAGCCCGACCTGCTCGCCCGCGGGGAGCAGGTGCAGTGGCACCCCGCGTTCATGCGCGACCGCTTCTCGCTGTGGACCGAGAACCTGCAGTTCGACTGGTGCATCAGCCGTCAGCGCTACTTCGGCGTGCCGTTCCCGATGTGGTACCGGCTCGACGAGCAGGGCCAGCCCGACTACGCCGACCCGCTCCTGGCTGCCCCCGAGCAGCTTCCCGTCGACCCCACCACGGGCGTGCCCGCAGGCTTCGAAGAGGCGCAGCGCGGCCAGCCGGGTGGATTCGTCGCGGAGTCGGACGTGTTCGACACCTGGTTCACCAGCTCGATGACCCCCGAGATCAGCTCGCACTGGGGCATCGACGACGAGCGGCACGGTCGCCTGTTCCCCGCGGACATGCGCCCACAGGCGCACGAGATCATCCGGACCTGGGCCTTCTACACGATCGCCAAGGCCATGCTGCACGAGGGCCAGGTGCCTTGGCACAACGTGGTGATCAGCGGCTGGGTCGTGCAGGGCAAGGACAAGATTTCGAAGTCCAAGGGCGGGGCCAAGGGCCTCACCCCGCACGAGCTGATGGACAAGTTCACCGCCGACGGCGTGCGCTACTGGTCCGCCAACGCGCGTCTGGGCGTCGACACGGCGTTCGACGAGAACATGTTCAAGACCGGCAAGCGCCTGGTCACCAAGCTCTACAACGCATCCAAGTTCGCGCTCATGCAGGAGGCGCCCAAGGGCCCGATCACGCGCGAGCTCGACAAAGGCTTCCTCGTGGCGCTTCAGCGGGTCGTCGACGAGGCGACGAAGTCGTTCGAGGCGTTCGAGTTCTCGCCCGCGCTGAAGGCCACCGAGACGTTCTTCTGGTCGAGCTTCACGGACAGCTATCTCGAGCTAGCCAAGGTTCGCGCCCGAAGCGAGGACGACCCCGAGGGCCGCGCCTCCGCCGTGGCGGCGCTTCGGTTGGGCCTCGAGGTCCTGCTTCGCCTGTTCGCGCCGGTGCTCCCCTACATCACCGAGACCGTGTGGGGCTGGGCGTTCGCCGAAGAGCGCGACGCACCGAGCATTCACGCGGTGGACTGGCCGAGCGCGGCGTTGTTCGAGGGCGTTGCAGTCCCACAGCGGGCGGGCAGCTTTGACGCCGCGACCGCGTGCCTGGGCGCGATCAACCGCAGCAAGACGGCGGCCAACGTCGGCGTGGCGCGGGGCATCACGAGCATGCAGCTCGCGGCTCCGCAGGCGCTGCTCGACGACCTGGCACCGGTTCGCGACGACGTCTGGGCGGCCGCAAAGGTCGGGCAGTTCGAGATCGTCGTGGACGAGGCGCTGTCGGGGTTCGAGGTCCGCGCGATCGAGTTCGAGCCAAAGCCCGAAAAGAAGAAGTAGGCCCGCGACCTACGTCACCTCGCGCGCCTCCACCTGCTCCACACACCAGCGTTGGTAGGGGGGCCAAGTGGCCGTGGGGGGCAGCGCGATGAGCTTGGGCGTGTCGTAGGGGTGGAGCGCGGCGAGGGACGCGATGCAGGCCTCGACGTCACGTGCACGTGTCTCCATCCAGAGCACGACCTCGGCGTCTTCGCACAGCTCGCCCTTCCACCAATAGAGCGAACGCGCCCCGGGCAGCAGATTCACGCACGCAACGAGGCGCCGCTCGCAGGCGGCGCGCGCAAACGCATCTGCGTGCTCGGCGTCGATCGTTGCGAATAAGACACAGACGGGCTCGGTTGGGTGCGGTGCCTCGGTCTCTTGCATGGCCCGAGGAGTGTGCTTGATTTTTCTCGTAATTTTCCGGACACTTCGCTCGATCGTGAAGGTTTGGGCGGGGCCGGATTGGCTTCGCCGTGCCGCGAATGGCGCCGCCGCTCACCGCTCCGCTTGAATGCGCGAGCTTTCGGGCCCGGTACCGCAGGCAGCCCCTCGCGGATCCGCTCTCTCCACCACCCATCGCTGCTGCTGACGCCGTCCGGGCGCATGCGGCGGCTTCACCCGCCACGCCCCGGCGGTTTTGTTCCCCGTGCCGCGGGGAAGGAAGGCCCTCATCCATGACGCACGCTGTCCCCTCCACCACCGACGCTCCGCGCTATCGCGCCGTGACCCGCAGCAACGTGCACAAGACACCACAGTGGTCCTCGATGTCGCCGCAGATGCGCGAGGCGATCGAGGTCGTGTCGAGCGTCTTGCCGTTCCGCACGAACCCCTACGTCATGGACGAACTCATCGACTGGGATCGGGTGCCGGACGACCCGATGTACCAGCTCACGTTCGTGCAGAAGGGCATGCTCGCCGAGGCCGACTACGACAAGCTCGCAGGTCTACTCCGCGACGGTGCGCCCAAGTCCGAGCTGAACTCGGTCGCCAACGCCATCCGTCGTCGCTTGAATCCGCACCCCGCCGGGCAGATGACCCACAACGTGCCGCAGCTCGACGGCCGGCCGCTGCCGGGCCTTCAGCACAAGTACGCCGAGACGGTGCTCCTGTTCCCCAGCCAGGGCCAGACCTGCCACGCCTATTGCACCTTCTGCTTCCGCTGGGCGCAGTTCGTCGGCTTGGACGATTTGAAGTTCCAGGCACAGGAGACCACGGACCTTCAGGACTACCTGCGGGCCCACAAGGAGGTGTCCGACGTGTTGATCACCGGTGGTGATCCAATGGTCATGAAGACCAAGGCTCTGCGTGCATACATCGAGCCACTGCTTCAGCCCGAGTTCGAGCACGTCACCTCGATTCGCATCGGCACCAAGTCGGTAGCGTACTGGCCGCATCGCTACGTGTCCGACAACGATGCGGACGACCTCATGCGCCTGTTCGAACAGGTCGTCGCAGCCGGCAAGCACCTGGCGATCATGGGCCACTACAACCACCCGCGGGAACTCTCGACCGAGGTCGCGCAGCAGGCGGTTCGCCGGATCCGAAGCACCGGGGCCAATGTGCGCATGCAGTCCCCGCTCATTCGTCACGTCAACGACGACGCCAACGCCTGGGCGGAGCTGTGGCGCACGGGGGTGAACCTCGGCGCGATCCCGTACTACATGTTCGTCGAGCGGGACACGGGACCCAAGGCGTACTTCGAGGTGCCGCTCGTTCGCGCGTGGGAGATCTTCCACGAGGCGTACACGCAGGTGTCGGGCCTGGCCCGAACGGTGCGCGGCCCTTCGATGTCGGCCTTCCCCGGCAAGGTGATGGTCGATGGTGTCGCCGAGGTTGGCGGCGAGAAGGTCTTCTGCCTGCAGTTCCTCCAGGGCCGCAACGCCGATTGGGTCCGTCGCCCGTTCTTTGCCAAGTACGACCCCGAGGCGACCTGGCTCTCGCAGCTCGAGCCGGCTTTTGGTGCGGAACGGTTCTTCTTCGAAGACGAACTCGACGCGCCCGCGTCCAAGCGTCACCTCTCTGTGGTCTGAGCCGCTCGGTGGCCTCGGGCTGCGCGTGAACGCCCGTCTTCGGGCCTCGAACCTCTCCGAAGGTTGTAGGGGAGCCGGGCGTCGCCGTCTGTGGCACGCTGCCCGCGATGGCGGGACTCGACTCGTTGTTGGCCTACTCGATCGCCGGGGTCAGCGTGCAGCAGCTGCTCGTCGCCTTCGTGGCGGTCACGCTCGGCTTTGCCGGCGGCCGGATCATCGAAGCGGCGCTCGATCGACTGGGCGGCAAGACGCCGACGGGCTCGATGCGTCGCGCCATCGTGACCGCGTTTGCCCGGCCGGGCGCGTGGATGCTTCGGGTGGCGGGGATGTGGGTCGCCCTGCGGGCGATGCCGCTGGATGCGGTCACCGCGATGGACCTCGACTTGCTCGTCGACCGCCTGTTCTTGGGCGCGACCATCGCCGTGGCCACATGGCTGGGCGTTCGGGTCGTGCATGGGACCACCGACGTCTGGAGCGAGCGAGCGGGCAAGACCGAAGGCACGTTCGACGACCAGCTCGTGCCGATCACCCGCAAGGCGGCCACGGCCTTCCTGGTCATCGCCGGCGTGGTGATGATCGTCCAGAACCTGGGGTACTCGGTGTCGTCGCTGCTGGCGGGCTTCGGGCTCGGCGGCGCCGCACTTGCGTTCGCTTCGAAGGACACCGTCGCGAACTTCTTCGGCTCGATCGTCATCTTCGTCGATCGACCGTTCCAGATCGGGGACTGGGTCGAAGTGGGGCAGGTCGAGGGCACGGTGGAAACCGTGGGCATCCGCGTCACGCGGATTCGGACGTTTGCCAACGCGCTGATCACCATTCCCAACGCCACGTTCACCACCAGCCCGATCAACAACTGGTCGCGCATGAAGAAGCGGCGGATCAAGATGACGATCGGCCTGACCTACGACACCACGCCCGACAAGATGCGTCAGGCAGTGAAGGCGATCCGCACGATCATCAAGAACGACGACCGCCTGCATCAGGACTTCTACCTGGTGAACTTCTACGACTTCGGGCCGTCGAGCCTCGACATCTTCTGTTACCTCTTCACCCGCACGACGAACTGGGCCGAGCACATGCAGATCCGTCAGGACTTCATGCTGCGGGTGATGGAGTCGATGAAGGGGCTCGACCTCGACTTCGCGTTCCCCACGACGACCGTGCATCTCGCCGGCGACGACCCGCGCCGCGCAACTCCGCCGGCTGCGGCGCCCGTCATCGAGGCCCGAGCACCGGCGGCCATGGAACGCGACGTTCCGCTCTAGCTGGAACGGGTCCGCGGACCGTTCGGCCGTTCGGTCCAGGTCTGCAGACCGTTCGAGGTCAGCCGTGCGCCGTTGGCTTCGCGTGCAGGGCCGCGGGACAGGGGTGGTGCTAGGCTCGTTGCGATGGACGCCCCTTCGGTGCCGCCCGACCCTCCGCAGTCCACCGTTGCTCTCGTGAAGCCCGCAGAGGCCGAGCCGAGTGAAATCGCCGGCTGGGGCCGCGTCATGGCCCCAGGGCGCGAGGTCCGGGACGAAAACCTCGAGCGGCTGACGCAGGATGCTGTCCTTTGTCGGGGTCTGGGCCGGTCCTACGGCGACTCGTCTCTGCCGCCGCCGGGCGTCGACGCGGTCGCGTGCACCACGCTTGCCGACCGGATCCTGTCGTTCGACCCCGAGACCCTCGTGATGCGGGCCGAGGCTGGCCTTTCGCTGCGGGAGCTGCTGCGTCTGTACTTTCCGCGCGGCTATTTCGTGCCGGTCACGCCGGGGACCACCTTCGTGACGCTGGGCGGCATGGTCGCCTCTGATGTCCACGGCAAGAATCATCACTGTGACGGCACCTTCGGGGAGCACGTCCGGGCGCTGAAGATGCGCGTGGCGGACGGGCGCATTCTGGAGTGCAGCCCCGAGCAGCACCCCGACTTGTTCTGGGCCACGGTCGGGGGCATGGGCCTGACCGGCCATATCCTCGAGGTGGAGTTCTCGATGGTGAAGGTCCCCTCACCGTGGATCTACAAGGAGAGCGTTCGCGTGCCCAACATCGACGAGTTCATGAAGGGGCTCGCCGATGCCGCGGAGAACTGGCCGATGACGATGGGCTGGATCGACTGCCTCTCCGGCGGCAGCAAGCTCGGGCGCGGCATCCTCATGCGCGGCCGCTGGGCGACCGCCGAGGAAGCTCCCAAGGCGTTTCCGTCGCCCAAGACGCGACCGGCCGTGCCGTTTGTGTTCCCTCAGTTCGCCTTGAACCCTCTATCGGTGCGGGCCTTCAACGAGCTGTACTACTGGGCTCACATCCAAAAGGAGAAGAAGGGCATCGTCCACCCCGAGGCTTTCTTCTGGCCGCTCGATGCCATCCACCACTGGAACCGCATCTACGGTCCCAAAGGCTTCACGCAGTATCAGTGCGTGCTGCCCAAGTCGGCCGGGCCCGACGCGGCGCGCCGCTTCTTGGAGCTGCTCTCGAACAAGGGGGGAGCGTCATTCCTGTGCGTCATCAAGGATTGCGGCAAGGAGGGCAGGGGCATGCTGTCGTTCCCAATGGACGGCATCTCCATTGCTCTGGACATCGCGGTCCGCGACGACACGCAGCAGCTCATTGATGCGCTCAACGAGCACGTGATCGCAGACGGTGGCCGCATCTATCTCACCAAGGACAACTTCACCCGCGCGGAGCACTTCGCCGCGATGGAACCGCGCCTGCAGGCCTTTCAAGAGGTGCGGCGGCGCTGGGACCCCGAGCTTCGCTTCCAAAGCGCCCAGTCCGTGCGCATGCTCGGGGACCCCGGCATCGGGTCCTAACCGGCTGCGGACGCGGGGCCCTACGCCCCGCTGCCCTCGGCGGGGATGTTCACGTTGAACGCATGTGCGACGTTGGTCCGGACGAACTCGGTCATCTGGAGCTGGAGCACCTCGCGCGAGCCGACCACGGACCAGGCGTCGCCCTCGTCCGCGTCCGGCTCCGGTGGCGTGCTCTGCTCGAGCGCACGTGCCCACCGAAAGCGGTCGACGGGGCGCGGATGGGAGTCAAACGGCGAGGGCTCAGCCTCGAGGATCGCTTGGACACGGCCGTCGATGCCTTGCTCCGGGTCGTCGCTGACGTGGCCGAGGGACTCTTCATAAAGATTGCGCAGCGGCTGCTTCGATTCAATGATCGCTTCGAGGTATGCGTCCGTGTCCAGGTCGAAGCGAAGCTCTCGCTCGATCGCGTGTCGGAGTCCGCCTTCGAAGGCATCGGCCCCGTAGGCATAGACCGCCCAGCGATCGGCGAGGACCTCCTGCAGTCGCGAGGCCCCCTGCGAGATGCGCAGGAAGAGCTTGTGAAACGAGGTGACGAACAGCCACGAGGGGTTCACGTTGGTGGCCATCCCCTCGCGCGCAAGGCCCTCGGCGAACAACAGAATCGAGCGCCGCACGGCAAGGGCGAGCCCACCACCGGCCGTATCGCGGTTGGAGAAGTGGCCGTACTCGTGCGCGAGGATCGCCTTGAGCTCTCGGGCCGACATACCGTCGAGCACGGCAACACCGAGAATGAAGCACCGCTCGGACGTGCCGCGGAACTTCTCCAGCACACTGCCGCGTTCGAGCACGGCGATGTCCGCCCCCGGCACGAGGTACACGTTGTCGACCGGACGAGTACCGATCTTGGCCGCCACCTCGTCCAGCACCGCCCGAAGCTGGGGCGCTTGGGTGAGATCGAGACGCTCTCCGGGGTCGGAGTCGTCCACCCGCACGAACAGGCTCTTGAGCAGCGCGCCGACGATGGCCAGGGTTCCGACCGCGAGAATGGCGGTGAGCTTGAGCGAGATGTGCCCGATCGCCAGCATGCCGAAGATGATGCCGCCCGCGAGCGTGACGACCAGTACGACCACCAGCGGCAGCGAGAGGTAGTAGAAACCGCAGGTGAGCGCCAGCACCAGCGCGTAGCTGCGCCGCAAGAGCGCCGCGCCGCCCGAAGCCTGGCCTGTGCGGGAGGTGGGCAGTGATGCAGCTGAGCGCAGCGTGGCCCGGCTGAGCGCCATGCCAACCACGACCAAGACGAAGAACGTGCCGAACCAGACGCCGACTGCGATGCCGAGCCACGTGACGAGCCGAAGCCACAGGGGGCGCGCCTCTTCGGTGATCTCGCGCATCTCCGTCGCGCTGACCGGGTCGAGGCCGGCCGCCTCGGCCGCATCGATGGCCGCATCCGCCGCGTCGAAATCGCCGTCTGCCATCGCCAGCATCCACGCGAACATGTGCGTTTCGGGCGCGCCCGGCTGCAACGGACGCAGCTTGGAGACGCAGCGTTCGAGCAGGTCCATGCGCTCGGCAACAGCCGCACTCTGGCACGCCGCCATCAGCGACTCGGGGTCGCTTGCGGCAGGCCCGGAAACGACGCGCCCGACGAGGCTGGCGAGCTCTTCGCGGTAGGTCGGGCCCAGCTCGGGATCCGAGGCCAACGCGACCATTAGGGCTACGTCGTTCTCGGGCGCGTCCTCGAGGTCTTGCGCGATGCGACAGTGCTCGCGCGCCCGCTCGTACTGCTCGATGCGCGCGAGCGCGGTGCAGAGGCGGCGGTGCGCGTGGACGAAGTCTCCGTCGGCCTCGACGGCCCGCTCATACGCGGCGACCGCCTCAGGCCAACGCTCCTGCTCGCGCGCGGCGTTCCCGTCTTCGAACCCCTGCACCGCAGCCGGGTCTCGGCTTGCGAGGTCTGCTTCGAGTCGAGCCTCGAAGGCGGCGCTGTACTCCGACGCGGGCTCATCCGCGCCCGCAGGTCGGGGCACCAGCACCGCGGCCGCCCATACCATCACGATGATGACCATCCTGGACATGACGCGACGCTATCCCGCCCGGCTCGAACGAGCGAGCGAGACGGCGACTCGTGGACAGGTCGCGCGGGGAACGGCGTCCCGCGGGCGGCTTCCGGGCCCGTTTCAGGCCCAGGTCACGCGATAGTCCAGCGAATGTCCGCACTGCTCGGAAAACCGCTGGACCGAGCGAGCGGTCATGGTTTCCGTCACGCCGACAGGAATCAGCGTGGTGATCCAGGTGCCCAAGGTGGCGGCCTCACCCTGAAGCTTCGGGCCGCGTGCTGGCTCGCGAAGGACGACGTCGGCCTCGATGCGGTCGCTCCGGTCCATGAGGTCGAACACGTCGCGAAAGAGGACGTAGGAGTTCTCGCTGCGGTGCGCGGACCAGTTGGCGACGGGAATGAAATCGACGAGGTGGATGAGCTGGTAGTTCATCGCCTCCCAGAACGCCTCGCCGTCGAGTTCGAGCGGTTCGTTGTCAATGACGCGATGCATCGTGATGCTCTTCATCGGGCGACCGATGTTGGCGCGCAGCTCGTCCCGGAGCGCCCCTGCGTAGAGCAGTCGCAGTACGGTGGGAAATGCAGCGACCTGCAGGAAATCCGACGGGCTCAGCAATGCCTGCAGCTGCGGGATTTTCTTCGCGTCCATGGCGAAGGTGTTGGTGCCCGTGCCCAGAATGCTGTGCAGCAGCATCACCAAGGGGCTACCGCCAGGGTAGTGCTTCGCGGTGTACTCGAAGCAGAAGTACAGGTGGTCGAGAAACGAGCCGTCGGCGTGCTCGACATCGAAGTCGCATTCGTCGACGAGGAAGCGCGTCAAGTCCTCGGGGACTGCGGGCAACTCGAGGCCAGCGGTGGCCTCGTCGTAGGCCGCCTGGACGCTCGCTTCGGCCTCCCGATGCCACACGACGTCCTTGCCGACGCGGTGTTTGACGATGTACCGGGCCGCGGGGCTCTCGAGGGTTTGAAAGATCGTTCGGTTCAGATCGAAGTTCTCGATCGGTCGGACGTCGACCATGCCCTTGTGATCACGGGCGCCGGCGTAGGCGATTGCAGCCTTGCGCTGCACGCTGGGTTCGGGTCGAACAGCGGCGTTCTGTGGCATCTCGCGCGAAGCGTAGCAGACCGTAATTGCCGAGCTGGCGACCGTCGCGGACCTTCGAATCCGCGGAGAAACAAGCCCCCGGTGCAATGCGAACGTGCGGGGTCGTCGTGCTCCGGCGCGTGTATGCTCCCCGCTCATGAAGGCCGTCATCCTCGGAGCGACCAAGGGCATGGGCCGTGCGCTTGCCCGGCAGATGAGCGCGCGTGGCGACGCGGTATTCCTGCTCGGACGGAGCGCGGTCGACCTCGAGCGCTCGGCGGCGGACTGCACGCAGCGCCATCCCAACCAGGGGGCCGTGGGCCACGCTCCGTGCGACCTCGCCGAACCCGACTCATTTCAGGACGCCTTGGCCGCCGCGGACGCAGCCCTGGAGGGGTTCGACACCGTGGTCATCACGGCCGGACTGTTCGGGACACAGGACGAACTCGAGGCAGACCATGAGCGACTGCGCGCGGTGCTCACGGTGAACTTTGCCCACACCGTGCTGTTTTGCGAAATGGCGAGAGAGCGATTGTTGCGTCGAGGCGGGGGGACGCTTTGCGTGTTCTCGTCGGTGGCCGGCGACCGCGGCCGAAAGCCCGTGGTGCTCTACGGGGCCTCCAAAGCCGGATTGTCGGCGTATTTGGAGGGGTTGGACCACCGCTACCGCGACGCGGGGTTGGTCACGGTGTGCGTGAAACCGGGGTTCGTCCGGACTGGAATGACCGAGGGCCTGAAGCCTCCTCCATTCGCCGGCGACCCCGAACCGGTTGCAGCGCGGGTGCTGACTGCCATCGATCGTCGCAAGCCCATGGTGTACGCGCCTGGGATCTGGGGTTGGGTCATGTGGGTGATCCGCCTGCTCCCGCGGTTCGTGATGCGTAGGGTCTCCTTCTAGTTAGAGGTCCATCGCAGGAGTTGAATGGCGGGGGCCGGACAGGCAAGATCGGAAGGTTGGCTGGTTCGGGCAGTGGGGAAGCGTGCGTGCTGCCTGGAGGTCCCTCCAGCACGACCCGCATCTATCCCGAGGAAGACCTCCGCGACGAAGATGCCCGGACCGCAGACCCGGATGCGCCCAGTCCTTTCCTGCTTCCCGAGAGCGGGCCGAGCGGTGCGCCGAGCAAGGTCGGTCGATATGTCGTGCTCGACGTGCTCGGCATTGGCGGCATGGGTGTCGTGTGTACCGCGTACGACCCCAAGCTCGACCGCAAGGTCGCGCTGAAGCTGCTGCGGCGCGTTGGACAGAACACCAAGCGCGGGTCGACCGGCCGGGCCCGACTGGTCCGTGAAGCGCAGTCACTTGCAAAGCTGAGCCACCCGAACATCGTCACCGTCCACGACGTCGACACCACGCCCGACGGCCGCATCTTCATGGCCATGGAGTTCGTGCAGGGCCGCACGATCACGCAGTGGCTCAAAGACGAGAAGCCCGGCTGGAAGCAGATCCTGCAGGCGTTCGACGACGCGGGGCGGGGTCTCGCCTCGGCGCACCGGGCTGGCATCACGCACCGGGACTTCAAGCCGGCGAACGTGCTGGTTGGCGAAGACGGCCGCGTCCGCGTCCTCGACTTCGGGTTGGCGAAGAGTGATAGCGCCAGCGACTCGACCGACTCCGAGGACTCGCGCAGCGACATCGGGGCCGACGACATCATGCAGGTCGTTCAGTCCGCCAGCGACATGAAGCTGACGATGGCCGGCCGCATCGTCGGAACGCCGGCATACATGGCGCCCGAGCAG
>CAYSPB010000239.1:264-11920 GCA_964432695.1 uncultured Nannocystaceae bacterium | reverse complement strand
TTCTTCGCAATGTGCACGGCTGCCGCCGAGCAGTCGCTGCCGACAAAGCGCCGTCCGAGCCGGCGCGCTGCGACCCCGACCGTCCCCGAGCCGCAAAAGAAGTCAGCGACGACATCGCCGGGATTCGACGAGGCTTCGATGATCCGGCGGGCGAGACTTTCGTTCTTCTGGGTGGCGTAGCCACACTTCTCGCCCGAGAAGCTCTTGATCTGGATCGAGTCGAGGGAATCGGGCCCACGCAGCGCAAACTCGGACTCGTTGGCGTTCCACACGTCGTCGATCGGAACGCCACGGCCCGTGGGCGGCTTGCCGTCTCGGCGGACGTACCCCTCGGGGTACGGAACGTACTTCTTGTTGAACGTGAAGTTCTGCGGGTCCTTCACGTAGAAGAAGATGAGGTCGTGGTTGCGAATCCAGTTCTTCGCCTTGGACTTGAAGCCCGAGATCCAACCGATGCGCCAGACGATCTCGCGCTGAAAGCAGCCGGGTCCGAACACCTCGTCGAGCAGCAGCTTCGCCATATGGCCGACGGTGGGATCGACGTGAAGATAGAGGCTTCCGTGAGACGCGAGCAGGTCGTGCATCAGCTGCAGCCGCGGGGCGAGCATCTGCAAGAAGCCGGTCGGGCCGCCCAGGAACCGGTCCGTGTAGGCTGGCGCGCTGATCTCCGGCGCGGCCTTTCGCTTCTCTCCGAGGCCGACGCGGGTCGAGACGGAGAAGCGCCCGCCGGTGGCGAACGGTGGGTCGATGTAGATGAGATCGATACCACCGCGATGCGATGCGTGCAGGGCGTCGAGTGCCTCGAGGTTGTCCCCGTGCAGCAGGCGGTCGACCTCCACGTGCCGACCGATGCGCTCGACGGCTTCGAGCACCGCGCCCGGACGCGGGGTGGCAATGCGGTTGCCATCGGCGTCGTACTTGCCCGGCCAGATCAGCTCGGGTCCGTCGACCAATGGTTCACTGCCCCTTTGCGTCGGACGGCGGCGCGGCTGGAGCCGCACCTGTGACGGACAGCGAGCGGACGTAGGCGGTGAGCACCATCAGCTTGGCTTCGGTGAACTCGCCCGCAAACCCGGGCATCGCCGGTGCCTTGCCGGCACGAATGACGCCCATGATCTGCTGGTCGTTCTTGCCCTGCATGACGGCGATGTTGTTGAGCCGGCCCGTGGCGAGCGGCTGCTCGGGGACGCCTCCGCCGTCGGGACCGTGGCACCGCGCGCAGTACTGGTCGTAGATCTGCTTGCCGGAGATCGCGGTCTCAGGACCGGTCGGATCTCCGCAGGCGACGGCGCACAGGCACGCGACCAGCGGCAGGGCTCCCTTCATGCGCCCCAGACCTAGCACGCGACCGCGCCGGGTGACCAGGACGGGCCGCCAGCAGGCTTTGCAGCGGGTGCAGTGGCCATCGAGGAACCTCCGCGGCGCCCGGGTCCCGCCCGCTCAGGCCCGCATCGGTCAGCCGCGCGGCGAGAGACGAACCGCAACGGTCGGCGGCGGCACGGCAACGCCCGGCTCATCCGCGGGCGCGGACTCGGCTCCTGCCGAAGCTCCGGCCTCAGCCCCCTCCTCGGCTCCCTCGTCAGCTCCTGGCTCGGTGGGTTCTGCCGGTGCTGACTCGGGCACAGCCTCGGACGTGGCTTCTGTGGACGGCTCCGCGGTCTCGGGTGCCGGCTCCGCGGGCGCGGCCACAGTTTCGGCGGCCGGCTGCGCCGGTTCGCCCGACGCGTCATCAACGGGGGCCTCCCGCGCCGGAGTGGCGAGATCACCCGGATCGAGAACGACGTTGCCGTCGGCATCCACCAGGGCACCCCGGGGCGGCACGTAGTTGCCTCGGCCGTCGAGGATGCCCAAGCGCATGCCGAGGCTGTCGTTGTAGATGTCGACCGCCTTCTCGTAGCCGGCGCGGCTCTTGCCGTAGAAGACACCGGAGGTGATCGCGAAGCCGACCGTCGCGAGTCCGCCTCCGAGCAGGACGCCGCCCGCGGGATCGATGTCGCCGAGGTTGAGGCCTTCACGTGCCGATGCTGCCGCACCGGCGACCGTCAGAATGCCCGCGGCCACGGTGAGCGCGGCGAAGATTCGGCTGCGTCGAAGCTGCCGGCTGGGCAAGGCCGCCGCCGCGTTGACGTCGGAGCGGAGCACGACGTCGAGCGACTGCCAGCTGCGCGGAGGCTCGGTGCTGTCGGCCCCCTTCGTGTAGCGCATGCCCTGCGGCTTGTTGAACTTGTAGATCTGCTCGTCCGCGTAGAGCTTCTCTCGCTCCTCTCGGCTCTCGACCTTCTCGAGCTCCGCGAAGTCCGTGGGGGGAAGCTGCGGGGTGAGGGCCATGCAGCCCGACCCACCGATCGCCATCGACAGCGACAGGGCCAAGCCAGCCGCAAGCGTGCGACGCCGGCCCGCGGGGGCCTGCGAGAGGGTCTCTGCAGCAGGGACCGAACGTTGGGATGCGTGGCTCACGATCGCGCTCGACGGTAACACGTCCACCTCGTCTTGGCGGGAGTGCTGGGATGGCTCGTCCCCCACCGTTCGAGCATCCAACGCGGGGCTCGCGACGGCCTTACAGAGGACGCGAAGCCTTCCGCGCTGCGTGGTCCCCGGCCGTGCACGCGGGGGCCGTGCACGCGGGCCGGCGCACACCGAGCCAGCGTGCACCGGGTCGAATCGACCCGACCGGGCGAAGCGTGGTGACACCGAACAGGGCGCTGAACCCGCCCACGCGGCGCGGCTTAGGCCCGGGCTTGGGTTCAGGCCTGCTTGGCGCGCCGCGCCTGGGTCTTCTTCTCGAGCCGGGCCAATCGCTTGTCGCAGGGGGCCAGCGACGCACGCGCAACCGCCAGCGCGAGGTCGGGACGGCGGACTCGGTGCTCGAGGTGCTTGGCGAGCGCTTCGTGGGCAGCCACGTGACCCGGCGCGAGGTCGCAGATCCGTTCCCACAGCCCCGACGCATCGTCGTGTCGACCCGCAGCTCGGTGAACGTCCGCCGCAAGCATCGCCGCGTCGATCCAGTCGGACCCGCGCGCCCGACCCCGCGCGGGCGCTCGGACAAGAAACGGCTCCAGCGCAGCCAAGGCTTGCTCGGGCAAGCCGGAATGCCGTCGATGCCTCGCGACACCGATCGCTTCGACCACCGACTGCGGGGCAGAGATGCGCTTGGCGAGCGTGGTCGCCACGCAGAACAGCGCCCAAACGTCGGCCCGGTTGTGGCGCTGTGCCGCCGCGATGTCCTCGCGCAAAAAAGGATCGAGCGCGTCGGCTTTGGCCTCGGCATCGGGCCCTCCCCCCAGAGCGTCCGCGAGCCCCGGCGTGGCGACCATCCGCGACCAGAGCTCGGCGATCTCCATGCCACTCATGTCACCGCGGCGTGTGAGGCCCAGCAGCGACGACTCCATGGTGCAGAGGCGGCAGTTCGGCAGCGATTGCTTGAGCACGCGCCGCGCAGGCAAGACGAGATCGAGGTGTGCTGCAGCAAGTGACGGCGCCGTGGCTCGCGGGTCGGAATCCCACGCCAAATGCAGCCTGCGCGCCCGGGCGCGCAGGCGCGGTAGATCGAAGGATGAGCCGTTGTACGAGAGCAACCGCGTGCCGGGCTGCAGCTCGGTATCCAGACACATGAAGAAGGCGGCAAGAAAGTCCCGCTCGGCCATGGGGTCATGCAGCGTCCACTGGTCGAGCACGACCCGGTCTCCGTCGTGCCACGCCGCTACGGCGATGAACGGCACGATGGTGGAGCCCAGGCCGCTGGTCTCGAGGTCGAGCACCAGCACGGGGCGCGTCTGCGATGCGGCCTGACCGGGTTGGACTCCAGTCTGGGCGGTCGGCTGAAGCAGGTCGACGGCGGCCGCGACCTCGGATGCAGTCGGCACCCGCAGCGCTTCGAACCCTCTGGGAAGCTCGCCGGGAGCCGTCACTCCCGCCAAAGGCGTCGCCACGGGCACGGTCCTACGGGTGTGCTCCCATCCCGCTCCCCCGCCCCCGGGCGGAGAACCGGACCGCGCCCGGGCGTCGCGGGACGAACCGTCCCAAGCTTGTCCGGACCGGGAGGACGTTCGACCGAGTCGATCGCGCAGTCTCATCGACCGCATCCTCCCTCAGGCCGCGTCCCTGCGGGGCGGCCCGCGCTGGCGCGCACCTGCCGGAGCATCTGGGCGAGCGCATCGACCACATCGGCTCGAGAGACCTCCCAGGCCTCGTCCGACGCCGCTCCCATGCACGTGGGGCAGCCTTGCTCGCACCCGCACGAAGACACGACGGTGCGCGCCCGCTCGAGGAGATCCGCGCCGAGCTCGTGTGCGGTGGCGGCCAGGCCAGCGCCTCCAGGATTGGCGTCGTACAGCACGACATATCGCTGCGCGGCCGCATGCAGGACCGCATCGGGTGACGGCCGCCTGCCGGGCACCAGCACCGGCCCCCAGCTCCCAGGGTGTCCCGCAGTGACGACGTGGCCGAGGTCTCCGACGTCGCACATCAACACCATCGCCGAGACGTGCCGGATCGCGTGGGCCACCGCCAAGGCCATCGCCGCACGACGGGCAGGGTCATGAGCGCCGGCCGAGTCGACCCGCGCCACCGCATCGGGCACGGCCCAGTACGCGGCCACGGTGTGGTGCTCGAGGTCGGGCAGATTGATCGGCCCGAACCCGATGTTCTCGTGGGTGCCGAATCGGATCTTCTTGAAGCCGGGCACCATGCGCACCAGATGCGCCATGCCCATGCCGTGCGGCGGAGCGCCGGCAGACACGACGGCCCGTCCGGGGACCGCAGCGGCATCAACCTCGGGGTCGATCACACGCACCTGCTTGTTGCAGATGGCTTCGGTGTAGTAGTCGGCTTCGACGGCCCGAACGAATGCCTTGCGAGGGTCCCACTGAAGGTCGATGACCTCGTGGGTGCGTCCCTCGATCGTGTAGATGGCGCCCGGGTGCAGGTAGAGCGGGGCGTCCTCGAAGTCGACCTCGGCAAGGATGTTGCCGGTGCGCTCGTCGATGACGGTGAAGTTCTCTTCGATGGTGCCGCGCAAGTCGACCGCCTGCGCCGGCTCCCCACCGCCCTCGACCGTATAAACCGCGGCCTCGTCCCGACCGGCCCGCATCACCGCCCGATGCTCGACCAGGTAGTCCAGGCCCTCGCGCAGCTCGTCACCCGGAAGGCCGGCCCATGCCTCACCCAGACGCGCCCCGACAAAGGCCTGCTCATGTGCAGCGCAGCGAAGATGCGGCAGCAAGACATCAGGGTTCTCGGGATCGATCCGGGCATGTTCGGGCGGGGTCCCCCACAAGAAGGAGGCATCGGCCGCGACAAACTGGTCCAACGGGGTCGAGCTGAGGCACAGGACCCCCAACGCGCCCCGGCCTCGCCGCCCCGCTCGACCGAGCCGCTGCACCGTCGCGGCGCGGGTACCCGGATATCCCGAGAGCACCACGGCATCGATGCCACCGATATCGATGCCCAGCTCGAGGGCGTTGGTGGCCGCGACGAGCTTGGCCTCTCCGCTCCGCAGGGCAGCCTCCACTTGGCGCCGTCGGTCTGGCAGGTAGCCACCGCGGTACCCGCGAATCGAAGAGGGCTCGCCCCCCTTCCCCGCGGCACGATCGGCGCGCTCGTCGTCCTGCATGTAACGCGTGAGCAGCTCGACTGCCTTGCGGGTACGGCAGAACACCAACGACGGCACGGCGTTCTCGCGCAACACCGTTGCGACGTGACGCGTGACCTTCACGTAGTCCCGCCGCACACCGGTGGTCTCATCGACCACCTTGGGGTTGAGCACCACCAACGTCCGCGGCCCCATGGGTGCGCCGTTGGCTTCGATCGCCTCGATGTCGTCCTGGCGCCGACCGGTCAACGCCAGGAATAGCTCATCGGGGTTTGCGATGGTGGCCGAACTCGCGATGAACCTGGGTGACGCCCCGTAGTGTCGACACATCCGCAGCAGCCGACGCAAAACGCAGGCCACGTGTGACCCGAACAAGCCCCGATACGTGTGCAGCTCGTCGAGGACGACGTACTTCAGCCCCGCCAAGAAGCTGGCCCAGCCTTCGTGATGGGGCAGGATGCCGCGATGCAGCATGTCGGGATTCGTGGCGACGGCGTGTGCCCGGCGACGCGCGGCCCTTCGCTCGTCGGGCGGCGTGTCGCCGTCGTACACGGCAACGCCCACCGGCGCGCCCTCGACGTGCTCGACCAGGCCGCGCAACGACTCGACCTGATCGCGACCGAGCGCCTTGGTCGGGAACATCAGCAGCGCGCGCGAGCGGGGGTCGCGGAGCACTGCTTCGATGATCGGCACCTGGTAGGCCAGCGACTTGCCCGAGGCGGTCGAAGTGCTGAGCACGACGTCACGCCCCTGGAGCACGGCCCGAACGGCGTCGGCTTGGTGCGCATACGGCTGCGCGCGGTCGGCCGAACGCAGCGCTGCAACCAATCGAGGATCAAGCTGATCCGGCCAAGACCCGAATGAACCGGATCTTGCAGCCTCACGATGCACCGCGACCACGTCGACCGTGGGGACGCGCTCGATCTGCGCCAGCACGTCGGTGAGGTCCGCGGCGCGATTCAGCGGCGCGTCGGCGGAGGAAAACGTCGGCGATTCAACGGCAAACGCCCCTTCTGCCCCCGCACTCTCCAGCGGTGAAGAAGCCGCGGGAGAGCCGGGTGAAGCGGCCGCGGGTGAAGAGTCCGCGGTGCCCAAAGGCAACGCTTCTCCCGCGCCGGACGGAGCAGTTGTACCGTTGCCTGCTCGTTGAAGGAGTGCCCGGGCGCGGGAGAAGCTTGGGGATCGTCGTAGCATTGAACGCCGATACGCGCTCATACTGAACGCAAAATCACCGCTATCATTCGTTCAGATTCAAAGTCAAGTTCTTCGCAAACGCCGATCGGTCCCCGCCGACCTGCTCGCGCGGGTCGCGGCCATCGATTCGGGAGACGCCGGGGTCCGCGCGCGCCAAGGCTGCGCGCGGACCGCTCGACCCTCAATCGGCCGGCTGGTGAGCCGGAGCGCGCTGCAGCTGATTCAGCAGCGCCTCGAAGTCCTCGGGCAGCGGGCGTGCGTAGGCCTGCGGACCCTCATCGGCTGGATGGGCAAAACCCAGCCGCTGGGCGTGCAGCAGCGGTCTGCCTTGTCCGTTGCAGAAACCGCGGACTTTCGGACCCTCGTAGTCGCGGATGTAAACCTTCTCGCCGACGAGGGGGTGTCCAGCCTCGGAAAGGTGGATGCGGATCTGGTGCTGCCGGCCCGTTTCGAGCGTGCACTCGACGTAGCTGACCTGCAACGCCTCGCCATCGGTGACCAGCGAAGGGGGGACGTCGAGCACGTCGATGACCTCGACGTGGGTCGTCGCCGACTTTGCGTGCTGCTGCGGCGAACCCCGACGCGGTCGCCCGCGCAAGCCGTCGCCGCGGTTGCGAACGATCGGCGTGTCGTGCGTGGCATTTTCGGCTCGGCCGAGCACGAGGGCTCGGTACCGGCGGTCGACCGAGTGCACCCGAAACTGCTGCTGGAGGTGGCGTTCGGCGGACTTGGTCCGCGCGAACACCATCACGCCGGTCGTGTCGATGTCGAGACGCTGCACGACGCGAAGCATCGGCGTGGGCTTGCGGGTCTTGCGGCGCAGCGCGGCGGTGGCCAGGTGCAGCAGGGTGTCGCGTTCGCCCTCGAACGGCACCGAAATGAGCCCCGCCGGCTTCTCGACGACCACCACGTCTCGATCAACGTGCAGCAGCTCGATGACGCGGGCGACGGCCTTCTGCGGCCGCGAAGAGAGTTCGACGACCTGCCCCTTGCGCACCCGCGCAGCGTGGTCGGTGGTGACGACGCCGTCGGTCTGCGCATGGCCGCGGCCGATGATGCCGCGCACCTGGTTCCAGCTGCGACCGGGCATGTGCGCCCGAACGACGGCGGCCAGAGTCTTGCCGTGGCCCTCGGCGTCGATCTCGAAGCGCTGCGGTTCGATGCGGTCGTCGTTCACGAGGCCCCTGCGTACAACGCATCGGGGACGAGCACCAGCTTGCCGACGGTCTGCCCGGACTCGAGGTCCCGATGCGCGCGTCCAACCTCGGACAGCGGGTAGGTGGCGATGGGCGGAGGCTGCAGCGCGCCCGCGTCGACACGCGCGTGAAGGCGGGCCATGGAGCGCTCGAGCAGGTCGGCCTGGTCGAACATGTAGCTGAGGTTGAACCCCATCACGCTGCGGTTCTCTCCCGTGAGCGCCATCGGATTGAACCGCGGCGTTCGCAGCCAGTCCCACGCGAGCTTGAGGTAGTTCATGCGCTCGCCGGCCTTGGGGAGCATCGTCGCGAAGCCGTAGACGACCACGCGCCCGGTCGGCATGAGGTGCTCGTAGCTGTGCCGAAGGGTGGCAACGCCGTTGGCATCGAAGATCGCCTTGTAGCCCTTCGGGGCGAACTGTTCGGCTTCGGTCCACAGGTCGGTGCTGCTCTTGTCGATGACCGCGTCGGCCCCGAGCGCACGCACCACGTCGACCTTGTGCCCGCGTCCGACCACGCCGACGACCCGGCAACCGAGGTGACGCCCCAGCTGGACGAGGACCGTGCCGACGCCCCCAGCAGCCGAGTGCACCAAGATGGCGTCTCCTTCACGGACGCCCGCGAGCTCAGAGATGGCGTAGTCGGCGGTGAGGTGGACGCCCGAAAACGCCGCCGAGGCGGCCGCACCGAAGCCCTTGGGCCGCGCGAAGACTTGCGAGCGCGGGACGCAGAGCTGCGTCGTGTAGCCGCCGAAGCGGGTCACGGCCATGACGGGGTCGCCGACGCTGAGATCGCTGACGTCGTCGGCAACTTCAGTCACCGTCCCAGCAACCTCGAAGCCGGGCGTGATCGGCCATCCCACGAACTCTTTTGCCGACTTGTATAGGCCCATGCGCACGATGCAGTCGGCGTAGTTGACCCCGATCGCCTCCACGTCGACGCGCACGCTCCCCGATGCGAGCGCAGACGCCGGACGCGACTCCAAGCGCAGCTGCTCGTAGCCACCGCGTTGATGGACGACGATGGACTGAACGGTCTGCATCGGCGGCGCACGGTACCAGGTGCGCGATCGCGACGCTGGGCTTGCGCTCAGCGGTACGGGTCGGGGCGGTACGAGAGCAGCGCAACCTCGAAGCGGCGCAGGTGCTCGATCGCGGTGAACAGCCCCTCGACCACGCCATCGAGGTCGGGCGCGGTCGGCAACACCTCAAATACGGCGCTACCGCGGTCGAACAACCCCGGCTGATAAAGCAGCGACCGCAGCGGCCGCGGATCGAGCTGGAGCTGACGGAGCAGGGCGATGTCGGCGGCGTCGAGATGCCGGAGGCCGCACATCCAGTCCCACAACGTGCGACGAGCATCGGTGAGCGCGAGGTCGTAGTCGCGAAAGGACTCGCCCACCCGCCATGGGGTTCGCGGTGCGGACAGCACGCGATCGAGGGGGGTCTCGAGCACGCGTCGCGTGGACCGAGCACCGAGCACCAGCGTTTGAAGCCGGGGCGTGAGGTGCTCGGTCCGCATGGGCAGCTCGACGTCGAGCCGGGCCAGACGAGCATCCAGTGCGCGACGACGGACGATCCGGCGCCCGCCTTGGACTGCCGCCCACGAGCTCGCGCCCGCGGTCACCGTCAACATCGCCGTCAGTAGCTCCAGTGTCCCCCGCCCTTTCGTCCGCAGTGTAGCGCGCCTGCGGCGACGCGCTCGGACCCGCGGGACACACGGCGATTTCGGGCCTCCTTCGCCCCGCGCGCTGCGCCGGTCTGTACTCTCTGCGCTGCGATGGCGAGACGTCCACTTGAAGGCCTCACCGTGCTCGAACTGGGCCAGCTCCTCGCGGGCCCGTTCTGTGGATTCATGCTCGCCGGGTTCGGCGCGACCGTGATCAAGGTGGAGCCGCCCGGTGTGGGAGATGCGATCCGGCGGTGGCGCGTGGTCGAGGACGGCACGTCGCTTTGGTGGCGCTCACTGGCCCGCGACAAATACAGCGTCACCGCCAACCTTCGAGAGGCGCGCGGGCGCGAAATCGTCCGTGACCTGGTACACAGCGGCGTCGACGTGGTCATCGAGAACTTCCGCCCCGGACGCATGGAGGCCTGGGGACTGGGCCCCGAGGATCTGCACGCGATCGACCCGCGCGTGATCATGGTGCGAATCTCGGGCTACGGGCAGGACGGCCCCTACGCATCGCGACCGGGTTTCGCGAACATCGCGGAGGCCTTCGCTGGCTTGCGACACCTGACGGCCGAGCCCGGACGTCCGCCGGTGCGAGGCGGCGTGAGCCTCGGCGATACCAACGCGGGCATGCATGCGGCCTACGCAACGCTGGCCGCCGTGTACGAGCGGGACGTGGGCGGCTCCGGTAAAGGCCAGGTGATCGACGTCGCGCTGTACGAGTCGATGTTCAACATGCTGGAGAGTCCCCTGCCCGAATACGACCGCGCCGGCATCATCCGCCAGCCGACCGGTGGGGCGCTGCCGGGCATCGTGCCGAGCAACACCTACCCCTGCCGCGATGGACGGGTCGTGATCGGGGCCAACAGCACGCGGCTGTTCGTTTCGTTGATGCGGCTGATCGAACGCAACGACCTCGCGGACGACCCCGCCCTGCAGCACAACGACGGACGCACCGCGCAGGTCGAAGCAATCGACGCGGCCATTGAAGCCTGGACCGCTCGCCACACCTGTGACGAGGCTCTCGACGCACTCCGGGAGGCCGAGGTCCCCAGCGGACCGATCAACACGATCGCCGATATCGCCGCGGACCCCCACGTGCAGGCGCGCCAGATGATGCCGGCATTTCCCCTGCCTGGCGGTGACATGCTGCGGGTCCCCGCGGTCGTGCCGAAACTGTCACGCACGCCGCCGGGCAGCCGCTGGCTCGGGCCCGAACTTGGGCAGCACAACGCGCAGGTCTACGGCGAGCGATTGGGCTACGACGCGCCCACGCTCGAGGCGCTTCGCGAAGCGGGCGTCATTTAGGCACGGCGTCTTTGCTCGGCGCCGGCTCTACGGGCCCGACCGCCTCCGGCTCCCCCAAGCGCCGATCGATCATGTCCGGCGTTCCGTAGATTTCCCCCATCGGCTCGTCCGGGAGGGGCCGGATCCGCTTCGGCCGGCCGCTTCGGCGCGGGCTGGGTTGCCCCGTTCTTCGGCACCGGGGCCTCGGCGCCCGCGCCGGGCGTGGACCCCGTCGGCTCGGTGCAGCCGGCCATCATCAGCGGCAGGCTCAGCAGCGCACGCAGCATGGGGGCGCCGGTGGTTCGCGCGACGGTGCCGCAGAAGGGGCACGAGCGTCCAGCTTGCACCAGTCGGTCACAGGATCGGCACGGCGACAGTCGCATCTTCGCGACGATACCAGTCGGCTACACACCGGCATGGCGCGGCCGCGCAACGCCGAGGTCACGAGGTGCGTCGCTGCACGCCGCACGGTTGCGCACCGGTGGAGCCTCATAGTCGGCTTCGGGCATGCGGCGCGTCGCGTGGGGACTGGCGATGGTGAGCGTGGTCGGGTGCGATCGAAAGGTCGAGTCCGGCTTCGCGTCGATCTCCGGAGGCGAGAGCGCCGGCATGACGACCGCAGGCAACACCGGAGCACCGAGCGACCCCGTCAACTCGTCGAGCGGCAGCAGCAGCAGCAGCAGCAGCAGCAGCAGCAGCAGCAGCAGCAGCAGCAGCA
>CAYSPB010000239.1:0-104 GCA_964432695.1 uncultured Nannocystaceae bacterium | reverse complement strand
CAGCAGCAGCAGCAGCAGCAGCAGCAGCAGCAGCAGCAGCAGCAGCAGCAGCAGAAGCAGCAGCAGCAGCAGCAGCAGCAGCAGCAGCAGCAGCAGCAGCAGCA
>CAYSPB010000238.1:7710-11979 GCA_964432695.1 uncultured Nannocystaceae bacterium | reverse complement strand
CCAGCAGCGGCGTCACCGGGCAGCTGCTCCGCGGCTGCCTCTTCGGGCGGCTGCTCTTCGAACCCGTCGTTGTCGCCACCCTCTTCGGACGGCTTGATGTTCTCGGACACGTCGGGGAGCGCGCCGACGAACCGATCGAAGTCATCCGACGAGATCCGTCCCGTCGCGATGTTGCGACGGACGACGCGCTTATCGAACATGCGGTCGGTGTTGTCCTGCTTCATGGCCGTCGGTTTGTAGATCACCCCCCAAGCCCCGTCAAACCGCCGAATCGACCGGGCTTCCGGGGCCTTGCACGGGGTTTTGGGGTTGGGAATAATCCACGGCCACCGGCGGTAGCGCGGCCCAACCCGGCCCGCGCCGGATTTTGGGGGGCCGCAAACGCCCTCCGCCCCGTGCGCCGCCCGGACTTCAGCAGACGACGAAGCTACTCATGAGCGTTGGTGAATACGACATTCGGCTGGTCAACGAGATGGTCGAGAAGGAGACGACCTTTCTCGAGGGCCTCTTCTCGGAAGTGCACAAGGTCGTCGTCGGCCAGACCGAAATGATCGAGCGCATGTTCATGGGGCTGCTGACCGGCGGTCACGTGCTGCTCGAAGGTGCGCCCGGGCTCGCGAAGACGCTCACGGTCAACACGCTCGCGAACTGTCTTTCCCTGAAGTTCTCGCGGGTGCAGTTCACCCCGGACCTGCTGCCCTCGGACGTGTTGGGTACCGTGATCTACAACCATCAGACGGCGTCCTTCTCGAACAAGCACGGCCCGGTCTTCACGAACCTGCTGCTCGCCGACGAGATCAACCGGGCTCCGGCCAAGGTCCAGAGCGCGCTGCTCGAGGCGATGGCCGAACGACACGTGACAATCGGCGACGAGACGTACCCGCTGCCGAAGCCGTTCTTGGTGCTGGCGACGCAAAACCCGATCGAGCAAGAGGGTACGTACACGCTGCCCGAAGCTCAGCTCGACCGGTTCATGTTCAAGATCAAGGTCGACTACCCCACGCCCGAGGAGGAGTTGACCATCATGGAGCGCATGGGCGCGGGCCCGGAGTCCAAGCGGCCCACGGCGTCGCCGGTGCTCGACATCGAAAAGCTCGAGTCGATTCGCGGCACGCTGGACCGCCTCATCGTGCAGGAGCCGGTGCGGCGCTACATCATCGACGTCGTCAGCGCGACGCGGACTCCCGGTCGTGCAGGATTGGCCTCGCTGGAGCCGTTCATCGACTTCGGCGCCTCACCCCGCGCCTCGATCGCGCTGTTCCAGGCTGCCCGCGCGCATGCGTTGATGCGTCGCCGCGGCTACGTCAGTCCCGAGGACGTCAAGGCGATCGCGCCCGACGTTCTGCGCCACCGCATCATTCTCAGCTATGAAGCCGAGGCCGAAGGAATGACGGTAGAGCAGATCACCCGGCAAATCCTCGAGCACGTGCAAGTTCCCTGAGAGGACGTAGAGAGGAGAGGTTTGGCGATGCCCAGCACCAGCGAGGCCGCAGCCGCGCGGGAGCGAACCATGGCGCTCCTGCGCGACATTCGGCGCATCGAGATTCAGACGTCGCGGCTGGTCACCGAGCACCTCGCGGGCTCGTACCAGAGCATGTTCAAGGGGCAGGGCATCGCCTTCTCCGAAGTGCGTGCCTACGAACCCGGCGACGACGTTCGCAAGATCGACTGGAACGTGACCGCGCGGACCGGGGAGCCGCACATCAAGCTGTTTTCCGAGGAGCGCGAGCTCACGGTGATGCTGCTGATCGACATGTCGGCCAGCCTTTCGCTCGGAAGTCAGGAGTACGACAAGCGCAACCTCGTCGCACGGCTCGCCGCGACGTTCGCGTTTTCGGCCATCGCGAACAATGACCGGGTGGGTCTGATCGGGTTCACCGACCAGGTCGAGGTGTTCGTGCCCCCCCGCAGCGGTCGAAAGCACGTGCTCTCGGTGATTCAGCGGGTGCTCACCCACGAGCCGAAGAGCCGGCAGACCTCGGCCGTGGTCGCGCTCGAATATCTGGCGCGCCTGCACAAAGGTCACTCGGTCGCGGTGCTCATCAGCGACTTCGTGGACGAGAGTGAAAACGACGACCACGCGCGGACGCGGCTGGAGCACGCGCTGAAGGTCGCGAAGCGTCGGCACGACCTCATTCCGATCCGGGTCGAAGACCCGATCGAGCTGGCACTGCCCGACGTAGGACTGCTCGCTGTCGAAGACCTCGAGCTCTTGGGCCTTGGCGACGACCTGTTCGTCGACCTCAGCCGTGGCAACGCGAAGCGCTTTGCTGCACAGGTCCAGTCCGAGCGCAACGCTTTCGATGCCCTGATGCGCAAGCTATCCCTCCCTACGGTCAGCATTCAGTGCGGAGAGGATTGGCAGTCGCCCCTGGTCGGCTTCTTTCGCCGCCGCAGTCGGAGGATGCGTCGATGAAGCGTATGTTCTTGGTGTCCGCGCTGTTCGGTACGCCGTCCGCCGCGTGGGCGGCGTCCCCCGAACCCCCCGCAGCCGAGGCCGCGCCCGACGTCACGGTCGAGACCCGACTGTCGCCCGAACCTTCCAACGTGGGCGACCTGCTCGCGTACGAGATCATCGTCGCGTTTCCGCAGGGAGTCACGGTCAACCTTCCCACCCAACTCGATCTCGCGCCGCTGCACCTGGTCGAGACCGCAGACGCGCCGGTCGAGGCCACCGGAGCGTCGCTGCGCAAGACGTTCACCCTTTCGCTGCAGCACTTCGCGGTGGGCGAGGCGACCGTTCCTGCGTTCGACCTGACCACCGTCGACGCCCAGGGCGCGGTTCAGACGGTTCGCGTTCCGCCGCACCCCTTCACGGTGGACGCGTTACTCGCCAATGAGGCCGACCCCGTTCGCCGCGGCGAGGACCCGCCGGTGTCGATCGACTATCCGAACGACACTGCCGAAACCGCGATCTACGGGACACTCGGGGGTGCCGTCTTGGGGCTGCTGTTGTGGGGGCTGGTGCGCCGCATCATGCGAAAGCCTGCGGTCGTGCCGGCGCCGCCGTCCATCCCTCCGCACGAGCTCGCGATGTCCGCTCTCGAGGAACTCGAGCAGGGGGACCTGATGCGCAACGACGACCTCGTTCCCTTCTATCTGCAGCTCACCGAGATCGCGAAGGGCTACCTCGAAGGCCGCTTCGGCGTGCCCTCCCTCGACCGGACCACCGAGGAGATTCGGCGCGATTTGCTTCGCCAAAAAGACGCCATCGCGCCGCTGTCGGCGGATGAGGTCGTCGCCTTCCTGCAGCGCTGTGACCTCGTCAAGTTCGCGCGCATGGCTCCCGAGGCCGACGAAGCTTCGGGGGCGCTCGGCGAGGTCCGCTCGATGGTCGAGCAAACGCTGCCCACCGTCCTGCCCACGCCCGAGGCCGCGCCGACGTCCGAGCCCGCGGCTTCGACCGCGTCGGAGGAGGACGCATGAAGACCGCGTTTCGCGTTGGCTTGTTTGCTCTGCTCGCGCTCGTTGCCGTCGCCGCGGGCTTGGGCGCGCTCGTCGGTGGCGACCTCCGCTACCTCGTGTTTGCCCAGCCGCTGTGGTTTGCGCTCGCCGCCGTGCCGATGCTGGCCGTCGTCGTTCGCCAGGCCTTCATGCCGCGCCCGGCCACGATGAAGTTCTCGCGTGCGCGGTCGCTGGGGCGGCTTCGCGGCGGGTTCATGGCGCGCTTGGCGTATCTGCCCGACGGGCTGCGGGTGGCCGCGGGCGTGCTGCTGCTCGTGTGCCTTGCACGGCCTCAGTCCACCCGCGGCAGTGACCGCATCAAGCATGAGGGCATCGACATCGTGCTGGTGCTCGACCTCTCGGAGTCGATGTCGCAGTCCGACATTCCGCCCACCCGCTTGTCCGCGGCGCAGGCGGTGGTCGACGACTTCATCGCACGCCGCCCCCGCGACCGGATTTCGCTCGTGGCCTTTGGCTCGGCCGTGTCGACCCTCGCGCCGCTGACGATGGACCACGGCGTGCTGAGGACGCTCGTTTCGCGCCTACGCATCGGGATGATTGACGGCACGCACACGGCGATCGGCGACGGACTCGGTGTCGCGCTCAACCGCCTCGAGGACTCCGAGGCCGAGAGCCAGATCGTCGTGCTGTTGACCGACGGTCTCAACAACTGGGGCGAGAACAACCCCGACACGGTGGCGTCCGAGGCTTCGGAGCGCGGCGTGAAGGTGTTTACCGTGCTGATGGGACGCGACCTGCAGGGCGCCGACGGCTCGGTCGATGCTGGCCAGCTCGAGCGCATCGCTAGCGTGACTGGGGGCTTCT
>CAYSPB010000238.1:0-7699 GCA_964432695.1 uncultured Nannocystaceae bacterium | reverse complement strand
CAGGTCGAGCTCCGCGGCTCCTTCCAAGACCTGCTCGACAAGCTCGAACGCTCCACCATCGAGGGCAACGTCGTGCGGCCAGAACGCTTTGAATGGTTCCTTTGGCCGGCGCTGTTGCTGCTCCTGCTGGACATCGTCCTGCGGACCACCCGGCTTCGGAGGTTTCCATGATGCATGCGCCAACCTTGCTCGCGTTCGCCGAGACCAGCGGCACCCTCGACGAAGTCGTCGCGGCCAACGAGCACCTCTGGCCCCTGGCGTTCGTGGTGTTCGCGGCGATCGGAGCGTTCGTCTATGCCCGGCACCGTCGCAATGGAGCGATCGCCAAGCTTGGCAACGCTGTGCTTCTGCACCGCCTGCTCGACACGGTCAACCGGCCCGCGCGGCTGCTCTCGCAGATCTTCGTCACGGTTGCGCTGGCTTGCGTCGTGGGTGGCCTCCTGCGCGTGCAGTACGGCGGTACAGCCGAGGTCGTGCCCGCTTCGGGCCTCGATGTCGTGCTGGTGGTCGACTACAGCAAGTCGATGCTCGCGCAGGACGTGTACCCCACCCGGAGCGAGCGGCTCGAGGCCGAACTGACGCGGTTCCTCGAAGATGCCGACCGCCGTGGTGATCGCGTCGGCGTGGTGGTGTTTGCCGGGCGTCCCCGTGGCTTCCCTCTCACGCGCGACTCCCGAATGCTCAAGCTCTACCTCGAGCGCGCCGACCCCCGCTCGGAGAACCCTGGTGGCACCGCAATCGGCCGCGCGCTCTCCTTGGCGCTGACGTTCTTGGTTGACGCCCGCCGAGCCCCCGACGTGGATGATCCCACGGCGCCGGCGGACCCCGACGCGGCGATTCCTCCTGCCGAGAACGACCAGGCGATCATTCTTCTCACGGACGGCGAAGACACCGAGACCCGACCGCTCGAAGTTGCGGCCGAGGCGGCCAAGCTGGGCGTCCGCATCTACACGGTGGGCATCGGCTCACGATCGGGGGAGCCCGTCCAGACCTTCGATGCCAACGGAGAGCCCAGCGGCTTCGCCACCGACGCAGAGGGCAACTACGTCATGACGCGGCTGGACGAGCCGCTGCTGCAGGAAATCGCGACCGCGACCAGCGGCCGCTACGTTCGCGTCGACCCCAAGGCATTCGGCCTCGACAAGGTGCGGGAGATGCTCGAGGACCTTTCACGTTCGCAGCGCGAAGACGAGATCGAGATCCACCGCGACGAGGCGTTTACCTTCTTCCTGATCCCCGGGCTTCTGTTGCTGGTGCTTTCGCTGGCGCTGCCCGACCGCCGGAGGTCCGCGTGAGCACGACCAAAGCAGTGTTGGCGACGTTGGTCGCCGGGTGGCTGGCGCAGACGCTCGCCAGCACCGACCCCGACATCGACGCGGGCGTTACGGCCTATGAGGCCGAGAACTACGAAGAAGCGCTCGCACGGTTCGAGGCCGCCAAGGAACGACTGGGCGAGCGCCCCGAGATTTCCTTCGACCGCGGCCTGGCGCTGCTCCGGCTCGACAAGGCCGACGAAGCACGCGGTGCGTTCGAGCGGGCCTCTGAGGCGGAGGACGCCACGCTTCGGGCCAGTGCGTTCTACGAGCTGGGAAATCTCGATTTCGACGCTGAATCCTACGAACTCGCCATCGAGCGATACATCGACGCCCTCAAGGCAAACCCCCTGCACGAGAACGCCAAATGGAATCTCGAGCTCGCCCTGATCAAAAAGAAAGAACAGGACGAAGAGCAGGAGGAACAAGAGCAGGACGAGGAGAACGAGGACGGAGAAGAGTCCGAGGACGGAGAAGAGTCCGAGGACGGTGAGGAGTCCGAGGAGGAGCAGGACCAGGACGAAGGCGAAGAGTCCGAGCAGGACGAAGGCGAGCAGAACGAGGACGAACAGCAGCAGGACGAGGGCGAAGAGTCCGAGCAGGAGCAGCAGGACGAGGGCGAAGAGTCCGAGCAGGAGCAGCAGGACGAGGGCGAAGAGTCCGAGCAGGAGCAGGAAGAGCAGCCGCAGGACGACGGGGAGCAGGAGGAGGAGCAGCCCGAGGAAGGCGAGCCTCAGCCTGCTGAGCCGAAGCCCGTCGATCGCATGGACATGGAGCGCGCCCTGCAGAAGCTCGACGAACAGGACCCGTTCACCCTCGACAAGCCGGCAGGCGGCTACGTGCAGCCGGAGAAGGACTGGTGATGCAGCGACTGTTCAGCGCGTTCGCGTTCGCGTGCGCGACGCTCTGGGTCGGTCCGGTCCTGGCGGCTGGCATCGAAGCCAGCGTTGCCGTGGATGAGACCACCGCGGTCGTCGGGGACGTGATCACGGTGGAGTTCACCGTTGCGCGAAGTGACCGTGGGGACTTGCCCACGCCTGAGCTGCCCGAGTCGGTCGCCGAGGCGTTCGACGTTGGCCAATGTGGTTCGGGGACCTCGCGCTCGATGAACATCATCGGTGGGCGCCGTTCGATGGTGACCAGTCGCCGCGTCTCGTGTCCACTCACCGCCAAGAAGGCCGGCTCGTTCACGATCGCGTTCTCCGTGCCGGACGGAAAGAAGCGCGTCACCTCCAACAGCATCAAGGTCGAGGTCACCGCCGAGGCCGTCGACCGCGGCCCCCTCGAAGACCCCACGGTCGAGGCGCCGTCCAACGCCGCCGAAGACGTCTTCATGTGGGTGAGCGTCGACAAGAAGCGAGCCTACGTGGGCGAGCAGGTGTCGTTTCGTCTCGACGTGTACGAGGCTCGGCGCTTTCTCGACGCGTCGCTGCGCACGACGCCCAGTTTCGAAAGCTTCACCGCCCAGGATCAGCCGCTACCCGAGGCCTACACCACAACGGTGGGCGAGCGTCCCTTCCGCGTTCGTCCTGGCGTTCGCAAGGCATTGTTCCCCCAAGTCGCTGGAACGGCCACGATCGGCGCCGCCGAGCTGCTCATCGATCGCCGCAAGCGTCGTCTCTCCGACACGATCGAGGTCGAGGTCCTGCCGTTGCCCGCCGATGGGCAGCCCGCCGGGTTCTCCTCCAACAACGTTGGCCGCTACCAGGTCGCGGCAGCGGTCGACCGCGACGAGGTCCAGCCAGGCGAGCCGTTCACGCTCACCTACACGGTCAAAGGTGCTGGCAACATCGACGTCTTCGACCCCGGTGCGTTCGCGGAGCTTCCGGGCGTGCGTCGCTATGACCCGAAGACCAGCACGCGGCGCAGCGGCGGCACGGTGGTCGGCGGTGAGCGCACGTATGCGTTCCTCGTCATTCCCGAGCGGCCGGGCACGCTCGAGATCCCCGCGCACACGATCAGCTTCTTCGACCCGGAGGCGGAGGCGTACGCGACCGCCTCGTCCAAAGTCATCACGGTCGTCGTTGGTGGGGATCCAACCGCCATCGTCAAGAAGGACGCGGAAGCCTCGTCCGCCGCCGAAGGCACTGCGATCGAGGAGCCTCTCGCGCCCGTCGTCGCCGTGGAGACGGTGCCGCGGCGCGTGCCGCGGGAGCGCTGGCTGACGCAGCGTCGATGGACCACCGGCATGCTCTCGATCCCGCTGCTCGTGCTGGCGGGACTCGCTGGCGGTTGGGCGTGGCGGCGCTTCGGCCCCGACGACACCGCGCGAGCGTTGTCGAAGGCGCGCGCGCGACGGCGCGCCCACATCGAGACTGCGCAGGCCGCCGTGGAGACGGGCGAGGGCTTTCACGTGGCCATCGCCGCGCTCCTGCAGGACGTTGCGCTCGACCGCGCCGGGCCGGGTGGGACCGGACTGCCGCGACCGGAGCTGGTGCGGCTGCTCGAACGCGAGGGGGTGAGCGTCGACGACCGTCGCCGCCTGGAGTCGCTGCTCGATCGCTGCGACGCCGCCCGATTCGGTGCCGCGTCGGGCAACGCTGACGACCGAAACGCCATGCTCGATGAAGCGCTCGCCACGGTACGGCGCTTGGCCAAGGAGCGCGCATGAAAATCCGAACGCTCTTGCTGACGGCCTCGCTTGCCCTCCTTCCCTCGGTCGCGTCCGCGGATGCAGTCGATGACGCGTTTGCACGCGGCACCGATGCCGCATCTCGCAACGACTGGAACGCGGCCGCCGACGAGTTCGAGACCGCGAGCGCGTTGATCCCTCAGCGCAACGCGGTCATCTCCTACAACCTCGGCACCGCCTACGCCGAGCTCGGTGACCTCGGCCGTGCGACCTATCACCTACGTCGCGCTGCCGACTGGCGCGGGGGTCCAACGGCCGAAGTCCTCGAGGCGGCCCGCAGCAACCTCGCGGCGGTTCGCCGCCGCGCGGAACTCGAGGCGACCACGAACGGGGCGATGATCGATCGTCCGCAGACCACGTGGGATCTCCTGGTCGATGCAATCGCAGCGCCGTGGGTCGCCTGGTTTTCACTGATTTGTGGTGCCGGCTTTGCGGTCCTTCTCTTTGCGCACCGCCGCTGGTTCCGCGCGCAGCCGCGGCGGGCCGGAGCGTCGCGTGTCGTGCTGATCGCGCTTGGTCTGATCTACGCGATTGCCGGAGCGCTGCACGGGTGGTCCATTCGCGCTGCGTCCGCGCAGCCCGGCGCCATCATCCTCGACGGGAGCCTCGATGCCCGCGATGGTCCCGGGCAGCACCGCTCCGTTGCGTTCACGCTGCAAGGTGGGGCAGAGGTGCGGCTCCTGGAGCGTTCGCCCGGTTGGCGCCAGGTGCAGCTGCCCGGGGGCGTGACGGGATGGGTGCCCGAGGGGTCGGTCGCCCAGCTCGACGCAGTTCGCGCTCCGGGCCGGCCGTAGGTGCTGTGCTTGGATGCCCCTGTAGGGAAACGCGGGGATCCGTAGGCGCTGCACCCTCCCGATTGACGTATGGCGTCCCGCTCGTCACCGGGATAAGCTCACAGATAGGGTGTTGTCGGTCGTCGCGACGAAGATTCGTACGTCCCGCGCAGGGGGCGGACTCACCACGACGGTGGGCCGAATCTACGAAGGCTACCTGCTCTCGGAGCCGGTCGTTGGTCGGGGCATGGTCATCTTCCGTGACCCGAACGGTCGCCGCATGGTGACCACCGCCGTTCGCCGGGTGCTCACCACGTCCGAGACGCACATCCTCTACGTCGAGACGGAGAACTCCGTGTACCGGATCTGCATCCGCCAGGAGCGGCCCGCCGCGAAGACGGCCTGAGGGCCCCGCGGCGAAGGCGGCTCGAGGGCGAGCCCGTCAAAGGGAACCGGCCAGCCCGGCCGCTCAGCGCCGCTGATACACGCCGACGCGAAGGTACTCGCCTTCACGATGACCGGGCATGACGGGGTGATCGACGCCGGGCCCCAGCATGGCGACCCGAGTCCATCGCGCGCGGGCGGTTGCCATCACGCGGTCGAGGTGCTCGCGGCCCAAATGGTGGCTACAGCTGCACAGCACCAGATGGCCACCAGGCGCGAGCCGCGACGCCACGCGACCGACCAGCCGTGACATTGCCGTCGTCGCCCGCTCGACGTTGCCTTTGTTGGTCGCAATCTTGGGCGGGTCGAGGACGATGGTCCCGAACGGCCCCGCAAGTGCGTCCTCGTCTAGAGGGCCGAACATGTCGGCCGAAATCCACGTGGCCGAACGTCCTTGGGCAGCGGCGTTGCGAGCCGCAAAGTCGAGGGCGACGGCCGACTGGTCTACCGCGACCGCGTCGACCCCCGCGGCGGCGGCATGCAGTGCAAAGCCCCCGATGTGGCAGCCCACATCGAGCAATGGGCCACCGTGGGCGGCCGCGAGGCGAGCGACCCAGCGCCGGTTGTCCCGCTGGTCGAAGTAGGCGCCCGTCTTTTGGCTCGGAGGCGCGGGCGTTTCGAAGGCGAGCCCGTGTTCGGTGAACGAGAGGACCTCGGCGTCGTGCGTGCGGTGAATGCCCGGCACGAAGCCCTCGTGTTTGGCGGCGCCTTCGGGCAGGACGACGTGGCGACGCCGGTGGCCCCGCGCGGCGAGGCTGCGCTCGATTGCATCGCGGCGCGCGGCCATCGGAGCGGTCGTGATCTGCACGACCACATCGGTGCCGTAGCGGTCGACGACCAGCCCCGGGAGCCCGTCGCCTTCGCTGTTGACCAAGCGATAGCCGGTGGTGTCTTGCTCGGCGAAGCCGGCTACCGCGCGAGCGTCGAGCGCCGCGTCGACCCGCTGCTGCAGCCAATCCTCCGGCGGCGGCGTCGGATCGAAGGACAGCATTCGCACCGCGAGCGCCGAGTCCGGAGAGACGAGACCCCAGCCCAGCGACTCCCCCTTGCGCGTCACGACCTCGGCGAGGCCCTCAGCGGTCTCGAGTCCTTGGACTCGGGCGATCTGTTTGCGCCGGATCCAGGGTCCCGTCGTGGGCCCCACCTTGCCAGCGTCGCGTCGCAGCTCGATTCGCACGTTCATCGTGGTCTCGGGCACAGCCTACTCGTATCCTGGACGCCGCTGTCGCCCTTTGTGGCAGCGAGGCTGGAGATGGAGACCTGATGACCCCGTACGAGACGACCAACCACTTCCTGAATGAAGCCTTCGACAAGCTCGGCCTCAATGAGGACTACAAGCGACTCCTCCAGACGCCGAGCCGAGAGCTCCGGGTCGAGGTGGTCATCACCAAGGATGACGGGTCCATCGGCAGCTACATCGGGTATCGCATCCAGCACGACAACGCGCGTGGCCCTTACAAGGGGGGCCTTCGCTATCACCCCAAGGTCGACCAAGACGAAGTCCGCTCGCTCGCGAGCTTGATGACCTGGAAGACGGCGGTGGTCGGCATTCCGTACGGCGGCGCGAAGGGGGGCATCTCGGTCCAGCCGCGCGAGCTCACCACCGCCGAACTCGAGCGCCTCACGCGGGCGTTCGTCCGACAGATTCACGAGTTCGTCGGGCCCGACCAGGACATCCCGGCACCCGATGTGAATACCAATGCCACCGTGATGGGGTGGTTCTTCGACGAGTACACCCGACTGCACGGCTTCAAGCCCGGCGTGGTTACGGGTAAGCCCGTGGGGCTGCACGGCTCACTCGGTCGCGGCTCGGCCACGGGACGAGGCTGCATGTTCGCGCTGCGCGAGGTGCTCTCTGCGGGAGGCGAGTCGATCGATGGCAAACGCATCGCGGTGCAGGGCTTTGGCAACGTCGGAAGCTGGGGGGCGCATCTGCTGGCCGAGCAGGGGGCCAAGATCACCGCGACCAGCGACATCAAGGGCGGCATTTTCAACGGGGACGGCCTCGACATCGCTGCGCTGCGTGAACATGTTGCCAAGACCGGCTCGGTCGTGGACTTCCCCGGCAGTGAGCCGATCAGCAATGCCGACCTGCTCACCTCCGACTGTGACGTGTTGATGCCGGCCGCGCTGGGGCACGTGCTGAGCAAGGACAACGCGGGTGACGTGAAGGCCAAGTACATCCTGGAGGGCGCGAACGGACCGTGCACCGCGGGTGCGGACGAGATCCTCGAGCGCAACGGCGTGGTGTGCATCCCCGACATCTTCGCGAACGCAGGCGGGGTGACGGTCAGCTACTTCGAGTGGGTGCAGAACCTGCAGAACTTCAAGTGGACCGAAGACAAGGTCAACGCGGAACTCGATGCGATCATGACGCGGGCCCACGGCACGCTTCGCGGCGTGATGGACGAGTTCGGCGTGTCGATGCGCAAGGCGGCCTTCATGCAGGCCGTGCGCGCGGTGAAGACGGCGACGGATCTTCGCGGTCTTCAGTAGCCGCGACGCTGACGGACTGCGCGGCGGGCGGGAGCGCCTGC
>CAYSPB010000237.1:0-11985 GCA_964432695.1 uncultured Nannocystaceae bacterium | reverse complement strand
GCCCGGGGGCTCGGCCGGTGTGATGGTCGATGGCGAAGTCCTGCGGCTGGATGCCGACGGTCAGCTGGGCGAGCCGTGCGAGTTGGAGGCAGGGCTTCACCCTACGGCGCTCGGCGGAGACGGACACGGCAACGTGTACGTCGGTGGGGTGTTGGACGTCGACCTGCAGGGCGACGTGGACGCGTTCATTCGTCGCTACGTCGGGGGGGAACTCGCGGTGCACGTCGAGATCGACTTGGTCGACGCAGCCAACGAAACGCCTCGATCGATCGCCGCGGCACCTGGGTACGTGGGGTTGGTGACGTTGGTCGAGCACGACCCGGTGCTGTTTCCCGCGCTCCCCAATGAGCTTCGGTTGGAGCGAATGTCATCGTCGTTGGAGCTGCAGGACAGCGTGCCGTTCGCTTACACACAAGGAGCGCACGCCATCGATGCGGACGGAACGCTCTATGCCTTCGAAGAGCCGGGTGTCCTCTCCGCGACCGGGATCGATGGATCCGTGCTTTGGAGCGTACCCACGGATGTGAACGGCTCCGTCGACATCTCGATTGGGCCCGAGGAGGTTTGGATCGCGACGCGCGGCGAAATCCAGGGTGCACCGCCGTTTGGGCGCGTCGTCGGCCTCGCACGCGGGACCGGGTCCACGCTGGCATCGTTCGAACTTGCAGAGGCGTCGACGCGCGAAGGCACCCGGCGGGATGCCCCAGCAGCCATTGCGGCGCACCCGTGCGGCGGAGCCACGCTGCTCAGCATGACGGCGCTCGATACTGGGCGCGAGCAGACCGAGTCGATGGCGCTCTCGCACTTGGAAAGTGATGGAACTGCGACACCCATCTCGTTGGACACGCCCTTCTCGTCCGGCATCTTCTTCGACTCCCTGTTTGCCGTCGGCACGGCGGCCGACGGTGCGTCGCTGGCATTGTTTCCCATCTCCGGCGGCAGCCAGGCCTTCGGCTTTTGAGGTTCATGATGTTCGAGCGAACGGTGATTTCGATCTCGGTGGCGGTGCTCGTGGCGTGCGGCGACACGACCGACGGCGATCAGGGCGGTGGAACGGAGACCGACGCCGCGAGCGGCTCCAGTTCGTCCGACGGTACGGGAGGGGCCGCCGACGCCCCGGAGGCGGAAGAGACCGGGAGCGAGGCGCAGTGTGCCGCTCCTACGGCCCCCAGTATTGCGCGGTGGGAGATGCTCGCCGACCCGGACCACCTCCGCTACGCGTCTTCGGTCGTCAGTCTCGAGGATGGAGGCATCGTCGTCGCGGGTGGGGAGCGGATCATGCAGTACGACGCGCAGGGGAAGGCTACGGCCGTGACTTCGCCCAGTGCGCAGGTTCGCGGGGTTGGCCCATCCACGGGCGCGGGGGACTTCGTGGCGCTGCTCGATGACGACGAAGCCCTGCGGCTGGTGTCCTACGCTGGCGGCGAAGAGGTTCGGAGTAGCACGGCTCCCTTTGCGACCGGCGTCGTCGGCTACCGCATGCCGCTGGTCGTCGACGGGGAAGCGACCGTCGTGACGATTCAGCGAACGGATGATGAGGCCGTGGGCATGCTGCAGTTGCGCGATGGGGCGCTCGACGTCACGGCCGAGTTCGAGGTGAACTGGACGCTGGATCTCTGGGCCGCGCGGGCCGGCACTCGGACGTTCGTGGCGATGCTCGACGGGGCCGCGATGCGGGTCGCCGCGTTCGAGGACGCCGCGGAGGCGTGGTCGACGAGCCTTTCCACGAGCGAAGAGGACGCGTGGCGGTTCCCCACGTCGCTCGCGATCCAAGGCGGCCTGGTCGTGCACTCGGGGAGTTCGGACGTGCCTCTGCGATCCCTCGACCTCGACGACGGCACCGAGCTCTGGAGCTCGACGGTGAACCCTGCGCTGATGACGACCACATCGTGCGGAGATGTCTTTGCCCTGGTGACCGGTGACGATGTCGACGCCCTGTATCGCATCGAAGAGGATGGGCCGCTGCTCGTGACGGAGCTGTCGCGCAACCTCAAGCCTCATGCGGGCGATTCGACCCCAACGGCAATGTCGGTCGATGCTGACGGCACGGTGTACGTGGCACGGAGTCTGCTTGCGCTGGAGTCAGCCCACAACCTGTTGAACCTGAAGTCGTACTGAGGTGCCCGCTCAGTCGTCGTCGTCGTCGTCGTCGTCGTTGCTGTCGTCGTCAGAAGCCCAGTTTGCGAGTTCGGACAGGACCATCGATTCGACGGTCTGCTGATGCTTCTCATCTTGTTCCAGTGCCGCTTGGTACGCTTCTGCAACGGCCTCGTTGACCATGCCGACCCAGGCCTGACACTGCTCGAGCGCGGCCTTGGTCTTGTCTGCAACTTCGTTCTGCGCCGAGATTTGAACCTGGGTCGATACGGCGTCACTGCTCAGGGAGGGCCACGTACGCCGATGGGCGGCCTGCTTCTCCTGCCAAACACGCGTCCATTCGGGGCCGGGTGGCTCGTTGAGCTTGAAGGTGAGCGTGTAGAGGGTTCCGTCGCGTGTCGCCGAACTCCTCGTTCGGTCGATCTCGATCTTTTGAGGCTGCTCCACGCAACGAGACTACTTCATGGGCTGCGGTCCGGTTCGCTCAGTCGATCGGTTCGATTCGACGACGATGAGGCTGTATCCGCCCCGAGGTTTGCGCTGTACGGACGAGCCTCGGCGAAGTCCGTCGTGCCCGAGCGCGGGGTGCCGTCGTCTTCGAACAGGGGCACGCCTTGGGCGCGAAGAACCAACTGTGGCTCGACTGCATCGAGGTCCAATCGACGAGCGGGCGGTCGTCGGGCCAGCGTGCATCCATCGTCGTCGTCACTCGGTCTGTGACGTCCGCATGGAGCGAGAGCCCGGCACTCCAGTTGGTGGTCCCGGTCGAGCCCTCGAAGCCCCGTTCGACAGTTTTGTTCGTTTTATTCTTGCACATGTAGTTTGCTTTGTTATTTTCTGAGGTGCGCGCGAGGATGCAGATGTTGGCTTTGAAAGTCCTAGATCGCGCGTGGACGTCCGCATCGGGCGGCCGTGCGCGCTTGGCGGCGGTCGCTCCACCGAGCCCAGGATGGGCCCTCGGCCGCTCGGTGCGTCGTGCTTTCACGCCTCTGCTGCTCGCGACGCTCGCCGGCTGCGTGACGGTGGTGGACACGCCGCCGGGTGCAGGAAGTACATCGTCGGCCGGAACGACGAGGGGAGAGTACGGCGGCGTGGCTTCGACCCGGGGCGACGATCGTTCGACATCGACCGGTTCGCCGACGAGCTCGGACACGACCGGCTCGATCGGGGGTGAGGAGTCGAGCGACGACGGAGCCGATACGATCACTTTCATCGACGGCGACGTTCCGGGGGTCTGCGGCCAGCTTCCGCCCAGGCTCTCGGCCCATTGCAGTGAGTGCGATCTCTGGACGCAAGACTGCGGTGATGGGGACGGGTGCAAGCCGTGGGCAAACGATGGAGGCGACGAATGGAACGCCGTGCGTTGTGAGCCGCTGTCAGAGCGCCCAGATGCACTGGGTGAGCCGTGCACCGTCGAAGGAGCGGACGTTTCGGGAGTCGACTCGTGCGACGAGGGCACGATGTGTTGGTCGGTTGGCGAAGATGGGGTTGGGGTGTGCGCGGCGTTCTGCGATCCCTGGGCCGGGGACCGGTCGTGCGCCGAGTCTGACACCGCCTGCGTCATTGCCAACTACGGTGTCTTGCCGCTGTGCCTGCCGACGTGCAACCCGCTCGAGCCTTCGTGCGACGCGGACCAGGGCTGCTACCCCGGCACCGACCAAACCTTCGTCTGCATCGACGAGAACACCGAACACTGGACCGAGCCTGGTGTGTTCCATTCCTTCTGCCCGCCGGGGTCCTTCGCGTTGGGGCCGTCGGAGGAGAAGGGGTGCGTCGAAGACGAGCCCTGCTGCGCGGCGTTCTGCGACTTGAACGCCGCCGATGGGTGTGAACCCGAAGAGACGTGTGTGCCCTACTTCGACGACCTCACAGAGGTGGGCGCTTCGCTCCACGCGGTGGGGCAGTGCGTTGCGAGCGAATGACCACGGCAGCGAAGCAGGTCGGATGGGCTTGGCTGGTCTTGCTCGTCGTTGGATGCGGGCCGCGAATCGAAGAGTCCGAGACAGCAGTCTCGGGCTCGACCGGCAACGAACCTGAGGCGGTGACGACGTCGGGCCGAGAGACCACGTATTGGGAAACAGACGCCGAGGATCCCGAGAGCAGCACATCTGAGGAGGGCGGGAGTTTCATCGTGGACCCGATGCCGACGAACTGTGGGCTCCCCCCTGGGTTGCTCGCCTCCTGTGAGTGCGACTTGGCCGCCCAAAACTGCGATACGGACGACGCTTGCAAGCCCCGTACATCCACCCTGGATGGTGTTTGGGACACCACCGCGTGCTCGCCGTTACCTCCGGACCCGAGTCGAATCGGCGAGCCGTGCGAGAAGTCGTTCTCCCCGTTCAGCGGTATCGACAGCTGCGAAGCAGGCGCGATGTGTTGGGAGGTCGGACGCGATGGGATTGGGACGTGCATTGAGTTCTGCGGGGCATTGCGGCCTGAGCAGGCGTGCTCGTCGCCAACCGCGACATGTGCCGTGGGCAACGAGGGGTCCGTCGCCGTCTGCCTGCCGAGCTGCAACCCCCTGGAGCCGTCGTGTGGGGAGAGGCAGGGCTGTTACCCGACCTCGGCGTTGGATTTTGGGTGCGTGCTGGAGGGAACACCGCTGTCCATGACATCGTGGCTCATCCACCCGTTCTGCCCGCC
This sequence comes from uncultured Nannocystaceae bacterium, assembly GCA_964432695.1. Lineage (GTDB taxonomy): Bacteria > Myxococcota_A > Polyangia > Nannocystales > Nannocystaceae > CAJXVA01. The sequence goes on along the minus strand of CAYSPB010000237.1, from coordinate 7,245 downwards.
GGGGTCCTTCGCGTTGGGGCCGTCGGTGGAGAAGGGGTGTGTCGAAGACGAGCCCTGCTGCGCGGCGTTCTGCGACTTGAACGCCGCCGATGGGTGTGAGCCCGAAGAGACGTGTGTACCCTACTTCGACGACCTCACCGAGGTGGACGCTTCGCTCCACGCGGTGGGGCAGTGCGTTGCGACTTGAGTCGCGGTATCACCTTGGTGCGTGCAGGCGTTGCTCGTAGCGGCAGTGGTGGCGGCGGTCGGTTGGATCGCGTGGCTCTGGCTGTCTCGCGCGCGCAACGTGGCGCTGGCGATGGCACCGGCCGAGAGGTCGCTGGCGGCCGAGAAGGCGCGTCGGGGAAGCACGCCCGCGACGGCCATTGAGGTGGACTCCGCCGCCGTGATCGAGCCGCAGGTCGAGCGCGAGCCGTGTTCGTGGTGCGGCGGTGCGCTGCACGTTCACGAGCACGAGACGCAGACGCATGGCGACCGACGTCTACGCCGTGTAGACGGTCGATGCGGGTCCTGTAGCCGCATCACTACGACCTGGTTCCACGTCCGTCCGCGCGCGCTGCCGAACTGAGGCCTCGCAGGCCGCCGGAGGATTGTGCAAGTCATCCGGACCATGAGGGCTACGCACCCGTCGGCAAACCGACTAGGTTGAGGTTCGCACGGTCGAGTGAAGCGGCCGCGGAGACCCCATAGGATCCCCATCATGTCCGATTTTCCCCGTCGAGCTCTCGGCACCACCGACCTTCGCATCTCTCCCATCGGCTTGGGCTGCATGGGCATGTCCGAGTTTTATGGCAACTCCGACGACGCCACGAGCACGGCGCTGCTGCGGTACGCGCTCGACCGTGGCATGAACTTCTTCGATACGGCCGACATGTACGGGCCGTTCACCAACGAAGCCCTCGTCGGTGGCGCGCTGCGAGAGCGGCGGGACGAGGCGGTCATCGCCACCAAGTTCGGCATCATGCGGGACGATGATGGAGGTTTTGGCGGCATCAACGGCAAGCCGGACTACGTGCGTTCGTGCTGCGATGCGTCGCTACAGCGGTTGGGCATCGAGACCATCGACCTGTACTACCAGCACCGCGTCGACCCCGACACGCCGATCGAGGAGACGGTCGGCGCCATGGCCGAGCTGGTGAAGGCCGGCAAGGTCCGACATCTCGGTTTGTCCGAAGCTACGCCGGAGCAGGTTCGCCGCGCGCATGCGGTCCATCCCATCGCCGCGCTGCAAACCGAGTACTCGCTGTGGTCGCGCGAGCCCGAGGCTGAGCTGCTCGGGACATGCAAAGAGCTGGGCATCACGTTCGTTGCCTACTCGCCGTTGGGGCGAGGGTTCCTCACCGGGGCGATCAAGTCGCCCAACGACTTCGCGCCCGACGACTTCCGCCGTAACAACCCGCGGTTCAAAGGCGAGAACTTCCAGAAGAACCTCGAACTCGTCTCGGCGGTGCATACGATGGCCGAGCAAAAAGGCGTGTCCGCGGCTCAGCTCGCGCTCGCGTGGCTGCTCAGCCGCGGGGAGCACATCGTCACGATCCCGGGCACGCGCAAGCAGTCTCGGTTTGACGAGAACCAGGCCGCCAACGACGTGACGCTTTCGTCCGAGGACATCGCCGCGCTCGAGGCGATCCTCCCCGTAGGTGCTGCATCGGGCGAGCGCTACTGATGAACGACCTCGCAGCGCTGTGTGCGAAGCACGGACCCCTCGACGGCGCGAATGCAACCTGCGTTGAGGGGCTGTCGATCTATCGCCGCAACGCGACGTCGGAACCGGGCAACGCGGTCTATGGCCGTAGCATCTTCGTGGTGCTGCAGGGGCGCAAGCAGGCTTGTGTCGGACGTGACACGTTCGACTATGATCCGCAGAACTACCTGCTCACCTCGGTCCCGCTTCCGGTGGTCTCGCGCATCGTCCAGGCCAGCATGCGACGCCCGTTCCTATCACTCGCGATCGATATCGACCTCGAAGCCGTTCGCGAGCTTATGTCCAGGGCCGGGGAGGTCTTGGCGCCCAGCGCCTCCGAACCGCCGCAGCGGGGCCTTGCCGCGTGTCCGGTCACGCCCGACGTGCAGGACGTGGTGCGCCGCTTCGTTGGCCTGCTGGAGCGCCCAGACGACGCTCCCGTGCTCGGCCCGCTGTACCTTCGGGAGCTGCTCTTCGCCGTGCTCAAGGGTCCGCGCGGGGGATTTCTGCGCGCGGTGGCCATGGGTCGCGGCCAGCAGCGAGCCATCGGTGACGTGCTCACGTCCATTCACGCAGATTGTACGCAGTCGTTCACGGTCGCCGACCTTGCCGCGACGGCGGGCATGAGCGAGTCGGTGTTCTACGAAGCGTTCAAGTCGGTGACGGCCTCCACGCCGATGCAGTACATCAAACGCTTGCGGCTGCAGGAGGCGCACCGGCAGCTCAGCCTCGGCCTCGACAACGTCTCGGGCGCCGCCTACCGAGTCGGCTACAGTAGCCTTTCCCAGTTCACCCGCGAGTTCACGCGAGTGTTCGGGGCCAACCCGAGTACGTACTTGTCCCGCTCGTAGGGTGCCCGCCCACCCCTAGCTCTTGCTACGCTCGTGGCGATGCAGCGTTGGGCACTCGGGGGGGTGCTGTTGTTCGCGATCGCGTGCGGCGGCAGTGGGGGAGGCGAGACCGAAGGCGCGATGGCGCCACCGCTCTCTCCGTTGGCGGACGGCTGGGCGTCGGCGTACGTCGACGACGGCGTGCGGATCGGATGCGACGACGCGCGGGCGGACCTCGAATCGAGCGATGCGCCGCGGATCGAAGTCGACGATGCGGTCATCTTCGTCGGCTATGAGCAGATCGGTGACAACCAGAATCCGATCGTTGCCCGCTTCGACGGTGACGCCCAGACGTGGTGTGCTCGCCACGAGACCGAGGGTCCCGATGGGCGAGCGCTGGGCATTACCTGGGACGGAGGACCCGACGCCTACGTGGTGTACACCGTCGTCGGAGGTGGCTCTTCGCTCGAGTCGGCCGCCGGTGCTGGATGGCTCACCGCATACGCGCCCGGAGCGATCAGCGGCGGCGGGCCGAAAGTATCCTATGTAGGTCGGGTCGGCATCGACGATGGAGCGCTGCGCTCGGGCACGTTCATCATCTCGGTCAAGAGCGACAACAAGGTGAACAGCCACAGTCCTTCGGGTGCGGTGGTCGTTCGCGAAGACGGGAACATCGAGTTCCGGGGGTCGTCCGCGCACAAGCCGATCGATCTGGGGGTGGTCGCCATGGACTGCACCGACTATCCGTTCGAGTCGCGATACGTGTTTCCGCCGGACCTCTCCACGCCCGTCTGTGCCGACTGCACAAACTGCAGCTCGGCCCAGCCGTGTGACTGACTCGGCTGCCGGCTCCGTGGTATCCGACCGAGATGATCGGTTGGCTGCTCTCGACGCTCCTCTCGTTCGAACCGTCGACGGCGGTCGAATCCACGGCTGACCAGCCTCCGCCGCCGCAGGCCGCGGCTGCCCCTGCATCGAGACGCTGGCGGTTCTACCGTCGTTCGGAGCCCGCCGCGGCTCCGGTTCGTACGCACGACGGCCATACGTTTCTGATTCGAGCGCCCGACGAGCGTGGTACGGGCCTGCTGGCAACCGCAGGCGTTCTCGGTGCCACTGCGTTGGTCGAGCATGGGCTTGCGCTGGGTCTGTTCAACAACACGTGTGGGCTCATCGGCCAAGAAGCGATGCAGGCCGAGGCTGATGAGGGCTCCGAAGAAGCTGAAGCCGAAGACATTGCCGGCCTGGCCGGGTTGGGGATCGCGTGTGGTGCAACGGTGGCTCCGGCCCTGATGCTGCGGCTATCGGCGCCACTGCTGCTCGGCGGCTCGCTGGGGATGGCTTCGTGGGGGGCCGCCAAGCGTGCGCGCGCCGATGCGTTCCGCGACCGCTTCGTGTTTCGTCGCAAGGGGCGCGCCAAGCCGATCGTCTACGACGCGGTTGGGGGCACTCTGCTCGCCGCGGGACTCACGTTTTGGGTGAGCAGCCGAGTCGCGCTGCTCGACAACCAGACCGGATGCAGCAACATCCGTTGCTACACCTGGTTCGACTTCGGCACGCTGCACGCGAGCGCTGCGATGAGCATTGCCGGAGCAGCCGTCCTCACCTACGGGCGCGTGTACGGTCGCCAGCGCCGCCACTACCGGGAGATCGAGTCGCTCCACGTCGCCCCCACGATCTCCAGGGAGTCGGTCGGCTTCACGCTCGGCCGTCGCTTTTGAGGGGCGGGTCAGCCAGATGTGGCTCCGCGAGGCGGACAGACCCGGCGGCGCACGCGTCGTCGCGCCGTGATGCTGATGCTGATCCTGATCCTCATCCTCGTTCGCGTGGCAAGACTCTGGGGACCACCAGTTCACGCTCGCCCTCTTCGACGAGCTCGAAGCTGGCACGTTCGGCCCGGCCGACGAAGCACGTCTGTCCGCGACCGGGATCTCGAGTCGCGGCTACGCATTGACCCCTCCGTAACGCGGGCGGTGGCAGGCACGTTCGGTCGACTGTGCGACGCGCGTGCATGCTCGGCCTGACTCTGCTTCTCGGATGTGCATCTTCGGCCGAGCCGACGACCAGCGCACCGACTGCGGCGACACCGGTCGTCGAGCTGCAGTGGAGCGCATGGGGGACTGCGCCGTTCGAACAGGCCGAAGCGGCCGACAAGCTCGTTCTTCTCGATGTCGGCATCGAGGGGTGTACGGCCTGCCGATGGATGGACGAGTACACCTATACCGACCCCGCGGTTCGCACCCGTCTCGCGGAGCACTTCGTGACGGTCGCCGTCGACGCGGAGGCGGTGCCTGACGTCGGGGAGCGGTACTCGGCGTGGGGATGGCCGGCGACGATCGTGCTGACGCCCGACGGAACCCAAGTGCTGGCGATTCGCGGCAACAAGCTGCCCAAGAACTTCATCCCGATCCTCGACGACCTCGTCGAGCGCAAGGCAGCGGGCACGCTCGACTCGACGCCGCCCGTGGTCGAAGACGCGCCCGCCGACACCGATGCCGCGGCTCTTCGCGACCGACTGGTCGAGCGTCTCGACGGCCTCTACGACGACACGGGGGCGGGCTGGGGCACCAAGATCCGCACGGCGATCGGCGCGAACGTCGAGCATGCCTTTTTGCGTGCCCACGTCCGCGGCGAGCAGGCGTGGAACGACCGCGCCCTGGCCACGACCGCCGCATATACCGAGTCCGTCGACCCCGTGTGGGGGGGCATCTTCGTCGCTGGCTTCGAGTCGTGGGCGAAGATCGTTCCCGAGAAGCGAACGCAGCATCAAAGTGCGGCGCTGTCGAACTTCGCGCAGGCCTATGCCCGAACTGCAGATGCGCGCTGGCTCGACGCTGCCGCCTCGATTCGCCGCTACCTCGAGGAGACGATGCTCGACCCGTACGGCACGTTTGCATCGACGCAAGAAGACGTTGCGCCCGGTCTGCCGAAGGACATGGATGCGCGCGACTACTACGCGCTGCAGACCTCGGCTGCACGGTTGAAGTTCGGCACGCCGCCGGTCGACCACGCCGTGTATACCGACAAGAACGCCGCAGTGATCTCGGCGTACGTCACCTTGTTCGAAGCGACGGCAGACGCGTCGGCACTGGCGGTGGCGCGTCGCGCCGCGGATGCGTTGCTGCCTCGGCAGGGCGAGGACGGCTTGTTTGCGCAGTTCGTGCCTTCGGACGGCGTCTCGGCCGACGACCGCATGCGCGCCGTCTCCGAGGATGTGCGGATCCAGCTGGTCGCGCAGGGCCCCATGGGCAGTGCGCTGCTCGACCTTTATCGCGCGACGCACGACGCTCGGTACCTGGATGCCGCGATGCGTGTGGCCGCTGGGCTCGGGCAGCTCGAAGACGGGGCGCAGGGGGGCTTCTTTGCCGCAAGCGCATCCGAGGTGGACGGAGTCGTCGGCCGTCGCAAGCCGCTTGCGGGCAACGCCGCGGCCGCGCGGTTCCTGATCGAACTCTCGCAGTACACCGCTGACGCTTCCCTGATGGACCGTGGTCGCAAAGCGGTGCAAAGCGTCGCCGCGCCCGCGACGGTCCGTGCCGAAGGTCGGTACATCGGTGACTTGGTACTCGCCGCCGAAGCCGTCCTCGACCCCGGTGTCGTCTTTACCGTGTCGGGCGAGCCCGGCGATCCCGCAGCCGAAGCGCTCCATGCTGCAGCGCTGCGGGTGTACGAGCCGCGCAAGATCGTCCACTTCGATGCAGCGGGCAAGTACCCCAAACGCGACGCGGCGGTACTCTACGTGTGTACCGAAGCCGCATGCTCTTCCCCGATCGAGCGACCCGAAAACGTTGCCGACGCGGCGGCCGCCTTTGCTGCCCGGTGAGCCTGTAGCGTCGAGTGTGTAACTCCGCGACACTTGGCGGCGGACCCTCGCGCACCGCCATGACCGACGCTCTGTCTCAACCGCTGCCGCTGACCTCCACCGTCACTCTGCCCAATCGCATCGGCAAGGGCGCGATGAGTGAGAACATCGCGGACGAGTCCGGCGCGCCGTCGGACCTGCACGTGAAGCTGTACGAGCGTTGGGGCCAGGGCGGCGCGGGCATGCTGATCACGGGCAACGTCATCGTGCACGCTCAGGGTCGGACCGAGCCGCACAACGTCTTGCTCGAGGATGACCGTCATCAGCCGATGCTTCGGCGCTGGGCCGAGGCGGCGCAGGCCGACGGGTCGAAGCTGTTCATGCAGATCAACCACGCGGGGCGCCAGACGATGCGCGCCGTCTCGTGGGAGCCCGTGGCGCCCTCGGCGATCGCGGTGCAGGGGCGCCCAGGCATGTTCAGCGTGCCCCGCCCGCTGACCGACACCGAGATCGAGTCGCTCGTGCAGCGCTACGCGTTCGTCGCTTCGCAGGCGCATCAGGCCGGCTTTGCCGGGGCCCAGATTCATGGCGCGCACGGCTATCTCGTCGGCCAGTTCCTCTCGCCCCGCACCAACCAGCGCACCGATCGCTGGGGTGGGTCGATCGACAACCGCATGCGATTCCTGCTGGAGATCGCCAAGGCCATGCGGGCGGCGACCAGCCCGGAATTCGCCATCGCGGTGAAGCTGAACTCGGCCGACTTCCAGCGAGGCGGCTTTTCTTCCGAGGACAGCGTGCTGGTGGCGCAGGCGCTCGAGGCCGAAGGTATCGACCTGCTCGAGATTTCCGGCGGCAGCTACGAGAAGCCCGCGATGATGGGCGCGCGGGCGAGCACGCGCGCTCGCGAAGCGTACTTCCTCGAGTATGCTGAG
>CAYSPB010000236.1:0-11998 GCA_964432695.1 uncultured Nannocystaceae bacterium | reverse complement strand
GGCTGCGATCCGCCTCGCGCTGGCCGGCCTCGGTGATCGGGCCAAGCGGACCCGCGTGCGCTGCGACGGTGGCCGCGGTGTGCTCGGGCCGTCCGTATCGGCGCCACGCGGTCCGCACGACCACGATCGTCCACGCGGCCACGGCGAGAACGCCGGTCCCGATAGCGACGGGCGCGACGACGTCGCCGCGCAGCGTCATTCCGGCCGCCCACGCCCCGCTCGTCAGAACCGCGCAAACGATCAGTCCGGCATCGAAGAGGCTCGCCGCCGCGCGCCGCAGGGCCGCAGCGCGGGCCGAAGCGGTGAGAAAGCGCGTCAGAGGCGCGGATACGGACGGCGACGGGGTGCCCAAGCGAATCTCCGAACCCCGGGGCGTCGGCCAGGGTTGGCGCGCAGGGGGCGAGGAAAGGTATAACCGCGCACGGGCGAGCAGTCACTGGCCGGGCTGCCGCGACGAAGGCCGAGCGCATCCACGCGCAGGTCGTCCGCAGGGGCACGGACCCTGAATAGTCCCCACCGCCGGCCGTCGAAGCACGAGGAATACGTGGTTTCCACCGAAGCCGACGACCACGAGTTGGTCGCAGCCTGCAAAGCAGGAGATCGGCGTGCGTTTCAAGCTCTGTTTCAGCGCTATGAGCGCAAGGTCTACGCGGTTGCCTACGGATTCCTTCGGAACCAGGAAGATGCGCTCGACGTCACCCAAGAGGCCTTCATCAAGGTCCACCGGTACCTGCCCAACTTCGAGGGGCAGTCGAGCTTCTACACCTGGCTCTATCGCATCGTCGCCAACCTCTGCATCGATCACCTCCGCCGTGCTGGCCGCAAGAAGGACGTCGAGTTCGACGACAAGCTCCGGCACGATGGCGAGAACGACGCCGCCGCGGCCCGCCTACCGGTCTCGACGCTTGGCGATCCCTCCAAAGCCGTGCGCGACAAGGAAATCCTCGACGCCGTCGAGGCGAGTCTTGCCGAACTCAGCGAGAAACACCGGATGGTCATCGTCATGCGGGAGCTTCAAGGGCTCTCGTACGCCGACATGGCCAAAGAGATGAACTGCTCGAAGGGAACGATCATGAGCCGTCTCTTTCACGCCCGGCGCAACATGCAGAAGCTGCTCAAGCAGCGACTCGATCACGTACCCAGCGGTGGCGGCGCCACCGACGGAACATCTGGGGGCGGAAAATCCGGATCGTCGTCGAACACCGACGGCTCCGGCTCCGTCACACAGGAGGCAGCATCATGACCAACACAGTTGGAACCTCCGGCGTGTCCCGCGAAGAGCTCGCGCGCCATTTCGACGGCGAACTCACGGGCGCCGAGGCGCACGAGCTGGCGGCCCAAATCGACGCCGATCCCGAGCTCCAGGCCGAACTCGCGCAGCTGGGCATCATTCGGGGACTCGTCTCCGAAACGCTGATGGCCAAGGCCGAAGCCGTTCCACAGGCGCGTTTCGAGCAGATGTGGGACGAGATCGACCGAACGCTCGATCGCGAAGCCAAAGCGGTGGCGGCGAGCCAGGCCGAACCGGCGTCGTTCTGGTCTCGCATGATGGAAGCACTGCGTCCCGTCCGCTGGCCGCTGGCCGGTGCTGCGGCCGCTGCGGCCGTCGCGCTCGTCGTGTTCAGCGGCGGGGACGATACGGGTCCAGCCGGAGCGAATAAACCGGACGCGGTCGCGTCTGCACCACAGCCCGGAGCGACCGCACCGACGCCAGACGGCGCGACGCCCCCGCCGGCACCTGCCGTGGCCCCCAAGGCTCCTGCGGCAGCACCGCCTGCCGGGGACATGATGGCCCAGGCACCCGACCCCGAACCCGTCGACGACATGCCCAAGCCGAAAAAAGTCGAGGCCGAGATCCACGGCGTGGAGTTCTCGGGGCACACGGGTCGGATCTCCAAGACCGGAACGGTGACCGTGCTCTACCTCGAAGAAGAGGCCGAGCCCAAAGACAGTGAGCGTTCGCTATGACCCTCCGAAGCAAGAGCACCCTCGCAACGGCTTTCTCCTCCGCCCTCGCCGGGACCCTCGCGGTCGGCGTGATGACGACTCCGGGGCAGGCGCACGCAGCCAAGCCCGCCGAGGCTGGGCAATGCAAGGTCCACGCGGTGCTCGCCTCGAAAGAGGGTGATGGCACCATTCCCAAGAACCTCGAGTTCATGAAGGAATGGCTTACCGACGAGCCCTACGACCGCTACAAGTCGTTCCATCTACTGGGGTCGAAGAAGGTTTCGGTCGCGCTCGAGAAGCCGGCAAACACCACCTTCAAGACCGGTCACAAGATGAAGCTCAGCCTACTCGGTGGAGACGAGAAAAAGCTGAAGCTGCACCTGGACCTCACCCACCGCGATGGAGAAAAGAACCTCGTCGCGATGGACTACAGCATCGAAGACAACGGGCTCTTCTTCGTCCAGGGTGGCAAGCACAAGTCTGGCGAAGTCACCGGCCGGATCTTCTGGGCCATTCAGTGCGCCCGCCGCTGAGCGGCATGCCAGTGTCGCCATCGACCCCGCGCTTCCTCCGGGAACGCGGGGTTTTTGCGTAGGCGCACCCACGGGCGGCGGCTGCGTCCGCGCGGATGCACTACCATCCCTGCGCGCCCCGTTGGGAATCCCTGGGGCCTGCCTCCGCGTTCGAGCTCTGGTCCGCATGGCCGTCCCTCCTTCACCCGCGCCCAAGCCCGTTCGCCGTCGGTGGCGGGTGTTGTTGGTGGTGCTGGGGATGCTCGTTCTGCTGCTGATCGCGGCAGCGGCGGCCGTGCCGACCCTGCTGATCCCGTACGCCGAGGAAGAGGTCGAAGCGCGGCTTCGCAAGCGGCTGCGCATGCCGCTGGAAATCGACGATGTCGAACTCAGCTGGGGGCGGGTGGCGCTGCGCGGCATCGAGGCCGGCGGCGAAGGGGATCCGTCCATCGTCATCGAGGCCGTCGACGTCGAACTCGACGAAGGAGCACTTTGGTCCGGGCAAGCCCATGTCGTCGGCGTGCGCATCGCGGGTGGATCGCTTTCGGGCACGACCCGCGAGTTCGAGACCGCGATCAAGCGGGTCCGTGAGGGCAAGCGGCGCGGTGCAAAGACGGGCACTTCGAGCGGCCGCCTTCGCTTGCGACCTCGGGCGGTGGAAGTCTCCGAGGTTCGTCTCGACGTGCGCGATGGGGCGCGGCGGGCTCAGGCAACGGTGTCGGCCGATGTCGACCTCGACGGGCTTCGGATCGCGGCCACAGCGACGAAGGTCGACCTCGCGACGGGCCAGGGTCCGCGGGTGCTCGCGCGCACGGTGTCGTCCACAATCACGGCCGCGCGGACCAAGACCGGGATCGCGCTGAAGTTTCCGCTTCGGGTCGAGGTCCGGGGCGCGGCAGCACCGATCGACGAGAACATCGCCGTGGCTGGCGTCGATGGGTGGGTGGAAGCCTCCGATGCCGTTGCGACCGAAGTCACCCTTGAGCTTCAGGGGGCGTTCGGGGGTGCCGAAGGAACTGGAGCCGCGGACAAGCTGTGGTCGGTGGCGGGTCGCGTTCGGAGGGATCTATCCGAAGGTGAGCTGCGGGTGGACATGGACGCCTTCGAGGTCTCCCGCCTGCCGCCCGACGTCGTTGCTCGTCTTCCGCTCGTGGATTCGAGCGAAGCCACGGTCGGCGGCCACCTCGCAGCGGTGTTCGGAGACGGCGTGGCCGCGCTCGAAGGCGATCTCGCGCTGCAAGGCTTCGGCGTGTCGTCGCCGACGCTGTCGCGTCAGACGGTTCGGGACCTGGGCATGGAGATTTCTTTCGCCGCCCAGGTCGACCCGCAGGCGCGCCGCGCCGTGGTGCACTACATCGATGTCGAGCGCGAAGGGGTCACGGTGTCGGGCTCGGCGGTGCTCGAGCATCCTCCGCGCACCCGAGGCCGCCGGTACGATCTCGTCGTCGACGTGCCGAGGGTGGCGTGTCAGCGGGTTCTCGAGGCGGTGCCCGAGGGCTTTGCACCGGGCCTCGACGGCTTTCGGTTCGGTGGAGAGATCGACGCCCACGTCACGCTGCACGTCGACTTCGCCGAGCTCGAAACGCTGGCACTGGGTGGGCACGTCGACCTCGAGGGGTGCGAGATCCTCGCGACGCCGCCGCACGCCGACGCGGCCCGGCTCGCCGGTGGCTTCACGCATCGCGTGTTGATGAACGACGGCAGCACCTCGTCGGTGCAGATGTATCCCGGCGCGCGCGGCTTTGCATCGATCCGTCAGATCTCTCCGTGGGTCACGGCCGCGATCCGAACCACCGAAGACGGTGGGTTCTGGAAGCACAACGGCTTCATGCCCTCGCAGTTCGAAGTCGCGCTACGGCGCAACCTCGCGGCCGGGCGCGTTCGCCTGGGTGCTTCGACCATCACGATGCAGATGGTGAAGAACGTGCTGCTCGGCCACGAGCGCACCCTCTCTCGCAAGTTCCAGGAGATGGTGCTGACGTGGTACGTCGAGCGCGTCCTGAGCAAGGACCGGATCATGGAGCTGTATCTCAACGCGATCGAGTACGGCCCCGGCATCTACGGCATCGTCGACGCTTCGAGCTACTACTTCGGCAAGCATCCTGCCGACCTCGATCCGCCCGAGGCCGTGTTCTTGGCGCTGATGCTGCCCAGTCCGGTCAAGCGTAGCGTCTACTACTGCAACGGCGAGCTCTCCGATCGTTTTGCGGTCAAGGTGCGTCGCATCCTGCGGCTGATGAACGAGCGCGGCCGCATGTCCGATCTCGACTACGAAGTCTGGAAGGATGGCGAGGTTGTGTTCGATCTGCGGCGCCGGGGCAGTGAGCGCGACTGCCACAATCGGATCAAGCGCATGCGCGCGGGCACGTTCACGCAGATGCCGCTGAGCGGGTTGCTGTCGGAGGAGCGACTGCTCGACGACCCGCCGCCGGAGCCCGCGGACCCGTATGACGAGCGCATCGACCTCGACCCGCTCGGGGACGACGACCTGCCAGGCCTCGAGGCGCTGCCAGGCAGCGCAGACCCCTCCGAAGTCAACGATTTAGGCATTCCGGCGATGGAACGGTGAGCCGCGGAATGCGGCCTGGGGCCAGCGCGTTCTTTGGGTGTGCAGCCCGCGCTCCCCGTGCCATGGTCGTGCCGATCGATGGACGACCGCACCTTCGCGCGCCTCTGTGCTGCGCACGCGCCCGCACACATCGCAGAGACCCTGCGCCCGTACATCACGCAGCCTCGCCAAGACAAGATCGAGGCGCTGCTCGACGGTCGCCTGCCCACGATGCGCGTGGCCATGGAGTCGCCCAGCGACCCGCACAACGCCGCGGCCGTCGTTCGGACCGCCGAGGCATTCGGCGTGCTCGGCGTGCACGTCATCGCGACCGAAGGCCGGGCGCTGCACGCCAAGAGCACGACGCAGGGCTCGTATCGGTGGGTTCGCACGCACCACCACGGCACGCTCGAGGCGTTCTTGGGGCATGCGTCGATGACGGGCGTCGCGATCTACGGCGCCTGGATGGACGCCGAACGTACCCTCGGCGAGCTGCCGGTCGACCAACCGATGTGTCTGCTGTTCGGCAACGAAAATCGCGGCCTGTCCGGGCAGGCACGCAAGGCATGCACCGCCGGCTTCCGCATTCCGATGGTGGGCATGAGCGAGAGCCTCAACCTCTCGGTCAGCGCTGCGATCAGCATGTACGACGTGACGTCGAGGCATCGCGATGCGGGAGCGGTCGGCCTCGACGAGCATGCTCGGGCACAGCTTCGGGCGCGGCACTACCTCGACAGCGTCGATGACCGATTATGGGCCGGACTGCTCGGTGTGGAGCGTACGGAGCCGTCGTGAACGTCTGGATCAAGCGGCTGCTCATCACCGGTGCCGTGCTGGCGGTGCTCGGCGTCGTCGGCGGCGTCGGCGGCCTTGCGGGCATCTTCTGGTACTACGGCCGCGACCTCGAGGCACTCGACGAAGAGGGCCTCAAGAACTACCGCCCGCCACAGGTGACCCGGATCTACGCCGCGGACGGCACGCTCATCGGCGAGCTGTTCGAGCAGCGCCGCACCTTGGTGCGCTACGAGGACATCCCAACCCACGTCGAGAACGCGTTCCTCGCGGCCGAGGACTCGGACTTCTACCGGCACGAGGGCATGGACTACACCGGCATGGTCCGGGCGCTCATCGCCAACGTCCGCGCTGGCCGCGTCACCCAGGGCGCGTCCACCATCACGCAGCAGGTCGTCAAGATCTTCATGCTCAGCTCGGAGCGAACGCTCGAGCGCAAGGTTCAGGAGCTGATCTTGGCGCGGCGGCTCGAGCAGGCGTTCACCAAGGCGCAAATCCTGGAGCTGTACCTCAACGAGATTTACCTGGGGCATGGCCGATACGGCATCGAAGAGGCCAGCTGGTTCTACTTCGGCAAGGGCATCGGTGAGATCAACCTCGGCCAGGCCGCGCTGCTGGCGACGCTGCCCAAGGCGCCTGGTCGGGACTCGCCGATTCAGAACCCCCATAAGGCCAAGTCGCGGCAGGTCTACGTGCTCGAGCAGATGGTGAAGCACGGCTTCGCCACGCCGGAGGATGCCCAGCCGTACATCGACGGTCCGCTCGAGGTGGCTGCGCCCGGCGAGCGGCGAACCCCGGTGTCGGGCGCGGAGGAGTTCGTCGATGCTGCCGTCGCACAGGTCGAGGCGCACTACGGCAAAGACGCGATGCGCACGCTAGGCGCCTCCGTTCACACCAGCGTGTCGATGCAGGCGCAGGCGGACGCGCGCGCAGCAGCGATGACGGGACTGGCAGCCATCGATGCGCGCAATGGCTACGGGCACGGCCTCGAACCGGCCGACGAGGACGCCGCGGCCAAGATTCGCAATGCCGATGGGGCGGCGCTGAGCGTGGGCCGTCGCCTCGACGTGCTGGTGGACGCGCCACCGGCCCAGGGCGCGTTCACGGCCACGGTCGGGGGTGCGTCGCTCCAGGTGCTCGTACCCGAGGGATCACGCTACGACGATCCCGAGCTCGGCCCAGAGCAGTTTCCGGTCGGTGCCGTCGTTCCCGTGCGGATCACCAAGGCCGCGGCTGAGGGAGCGCCTGCAATGGCTCGCATCGATGCGGGGCCCGAAGCCGCCGTGGTGGTTCTCGACGTGGCGACGGGGGCCGTGCTGGCCATGGTCGGGGGCAGCACCTACGACCGCGGCGACTTCAACCGGGCGACCGACGCGAAGCGTCAGCCCGGATCGTCGTTCAAGCCGTTTGTCTACGGTGCGGCGCTCGAATCCAAGGCGATCACGCCTGCTTCGCTGCTCGACGACAGCCCCGAGGTCTACAAGGACTGGAAACCGACGAACTATCGGCGCGACAAGTACCTGGGCAAGATTCGCGCTCGCACCGCGCTGGCGAAGTCGGTGAACACGATCCCGGTCAAGCTCATCGACGAGTTGGGGCCCAAGGCCGTCATCGAGTTCGCGCACCGTATGGGCATCGAGGCCGAGCTGCCCGAGAACCTCTCGATCGCGCTGGGCACGGGCGAAGTGACGCCATTCGAGATGGCGCGCGCCTATCTCACGCTTGCCCGCGGGGGGCGACGCATCGAGCCGGTCGTCGTGACGCGGGTCGAGGCGCCGGGCACCGAGACCTGGTCGCCGGCGGTCGAAGAGCGCAAGGCGCTCGACCCGGACGCAGCGTTCGTGCTCACCAGCATGATGCGCAGCGTCGTCACCGAGGGGACCGCGCGCAAAGCCGCCAAGCTCGGACGCGATGCCGTCGGCAAGACCGGCACCTCCAACGAGAGCAAGGACGCGTGGTTTGCCGGCTTTACGCCCGAGCACGTGACCGTCGCGTGGGTGGGGTTCGACACGCCGCGCCGCGTGGGCCGGGGCGAGACCGGTGGCAAAGCCGCGCTGCCAATCTGGCTGGAGGCGATGAAGGCCGTATCGACCGGTCCTGCGAAGACCTTCGTGCCTCCGACAACCGTCGTCGTGCGGTCGATCGATGCAGCATCCGGGCTGCTGGTCCCCACGGGCGCCGCGGCGGCGGACTATCGAGGCAAGGCGATGGACGAGTACTTCCTCGAAGGCACCGCGCCCGTCGAGGAAGCCGTACCCGCCGCGCTGCCCAAAGGCGACGTCGTGCTCGGCCTGTACGACGAAGAGCCCGACGCTGCGCCCGTTGACGGGACAGCCGACGGGCTCGATGCGCTTCCCGAACTCGAGTGACGCTCAGTCGTCGTAGACGTCGGCGGGGATCGAGACGCCGCCGACGACGCGCGTCTGGTCGGCGAGGACCTCGTCGAGCGAGTTCGTCAGCAGGTCCTCGTCGAAGTTCTCCCAGTCGACGTCGTCGAAAAAGCGGTCGTAGGTTTTGGTGACCGTCAGCTCCTTGGGAAAGGGCTGATCCTCTGCGATGGTCATCGGGTTGCCTTCACCCTCGAGGTTGCTCAGGTCGAGGTCGACGACGAAGTTCTCCCCGTTCTCGAGCTGGAAGGGGACCGATTCATCTTCGCCGCGGCGCGCAATGCCGCGGATGAAGATGCTGTCTCCTTCGACGTCGTCGAGGGTGGGGACGACGTGGCGTGTATCGGTTTCGTCGTCGACGACGGGCGTCTGGTAGGGCGCGTACTCGACCTGCAGCTCGCAGTAGTCACCGGGGGGAACCTTCAACCCCGACACGGTCAGGACCTGAAGGTCGGCGCGGCGCAGGTCTTCGGGGCAAGGGCCCCAGAACATTTGAAGGCTGTGCTCTTCGCCTCCGCAGCTGACCAACGTCGTCGACGCGATCGTGACGTAGGACTCGGCGAGCGTCACCTCCCAGCCGTCGCCGACCGGGAACACCCGCGGCTGCAGATCCTCGCCGCGAAAGGGAAACGAACCGCCGTCAGGCGATGCGTGGTGCGTCGCGAAAACGGTGACCAGCTCGCCGCCCGAGGAGTCCAAACAACCGGGCAGAGAAACAGCGGCGAACAGCAAGGCAAAGCGAAGTCGCATGGCGAGGACGTCGGCAAACTAGCAGATCGCCGCAGGGGGCCTCAATCGGCGACGTCGATGCGCTTCGTGATCCAAGTCGGGTCGCACACGCGCGTTTCGTCCGGTGCGCCGTCGCCCGCGCGAACCGGAGCGCATCGTTCCGCGCTTGGATGGAGAGTTCGGGTACGGGCTGCTAGCCTCAGGGTGCATGTCGCATCGCCCCGTCGCTGACCTCTGGAGCGAGCTCGGCCCCGCTCAAGAGGTCGCGCTGATGCGGGCCGAGGACCAGAAGCACGCGAAGGCGCTCGCCCGGGCCGGGCGTGCCGGCGGCTTCGACCTTCGTCGCTGGGTCGAAAACTCCTCGTTACCCCCGGGCGGGCTGATGGTCGGAGGCGTTGCGCTCGCGGGTCTCGGGCTGGCGCTCGGTCTCGCGCTTCCGCTGACCATGGGCACCGCCACCTTGTTTGGCGGCATGGTCACGTTCGGTGGCGGCATCGCCTTTCTCGGCGGCCTCAAGCGGACCGCAGATGCAAAGCGCGCCGAGCTCAAAGCCCTCCAGGCAGCCCCGAGGACCAGCCCCGTCGTCCTCGCGGAGCGCGCGCGCCGCGTTCAGACGCTGCTCGACGGGCGCGGCCAAGAAACGTTCGAAGGCCTGCTCGAGGGCCTGAAGTGGACCGAGCGTGCGCTCCTCGAGACGCTGCTGCACATGACGCAGTCTGGCCTTTTGGAGGAAGATCTCGATCTCGACACGGGTCAGTGGATCTATCGTGGCTTGGACGCAACCGACGCCGGTCAGGCGGCGTCTGTGATGTTGACCGAGCCGCAGGCTCGCAACGGCTAAACTCATGAAGGACAAGAACACAGCGGCGATCCTCGCCTTGTTCCTCGGCGTGCTCGGGGTGCACAAGTTCTACCTGGACCGCGCGGGGACGGGGATCCTCTATCTCTTCTTGGCCGTCATCTCCTTCGCGACCATCCCGGCGGTGCTCGGTCTCATCGACTTCATCGTGTTGGCGCTCATGGACGGAGATGATTTCAACCGCCGCTACAACGGCTCGAACATGCTGCCGCCGGTGGTTGTGAACATGCTGCCGCCGGCCTACGGCGCGCCGCCGCCGTATGGCTACCCGCCGCAGCAGCCTGGGTATCCGCCACCCCAGCCGGGCTACCCGCCGCAGGCTCACCCGCATCCACCGGCACCGGGGCCTGCTCCCGCCGCGGCGCCCGGAGCGGGACTTTCGACCGACGAGCTCGCGCGCAAGCTCGAGAAGCTCAACGAGCTTCGGATCTCCGGGCTGCTGAGCGAAGACGAGTTCAACCAGCAAAAAGCGAAGCTGCTCGGTCGAGGCTGAGCTGCGCTACGCTGCCGGCGGTGCTGTTCGACCGTTCGGGACCGGGCTGGAACTACGAATCGCTGGTCGTGCTCAACGACCGCGCGCTCGGGCTGCGGGCGATCATCGCGATCGACAGCACTCAGCGGGGACCCGGGTTTGGCGGGATTCGACGCATTGCGTACCCAACCGAAGACGATGCGCTTCGGGATGCGCTGGCGCTTGCCTCGGCGATGACGACGAAGACCGCGCTGGCGCAGCTGCCCGCGGGCGGGGCCAAGACGGTCGTCCTGCACCGCGAAGGGCTCGAACTCGAGCCGATCTACGTGCGGCTCGGGGAAGCGATCGAGCGACTCGGGGGGCGATACGTTTGCGGTCCCGACCTGGGCACCGGGGCGCAGGAGCTGGACTGGGTGCGGCAGGCGACCTCCCACGTGAATCCGCCCGAGAACGATGCGGGTGTGTCGACCGCCCGCGGCGTGATGGCAGGCCTGCGCGCCATGTGGACGCACCTCGATCTCGAGGCCGCGGGGTCGAGCGTTGCGCTCCAGGGATGCGGATCGGTCGGGCTCTCCCTCATCGAGCAGCTTCGCGCCATGCGGGTTCGGGTCATTGCGGCGGATACCTCGGCGGCGGCGGTGCGGGCAGCGAAGGCCGCGGGGGCCGAGATGGTGGCGCCGTCGAGGATTCTCGAAACGCCATGCGACGTGTTGGTGCCGTGCGCGGTCGGGGGCACGCTGACGATGACGGCCGTTGCGGAGCTGCGCTGCAAGGGGATCTGCGGGTCGGCCAACAACCAGCTGCGGGAGCCTGCGGTCGCACTCGCGCTTCAAGAGCGAGGCATCGCCCACGCCCCGGACGTGATCGTCAGCGCGGGCGCGGTCATCGAAGGCGTGCTGACCGTGGCGGAGGGACGCGCGCCGGGGACCGACGCGATCGGTGCGGCGATCGACCGGGTCGAAACGACCACCGCCGAAGTACTGGCCGAGGCCGCCGCATCGGGCCAGCCGCCGAGCATCGTCGCGCTGCATCGTGCGCAGCGTTTGCTCGGTTGACGGGCGGCGGGTTCGGGCGCGACGGTGCCGGTCATGTCTGCCCCGCTTTCGCGCCGTGCGATGTGTTCCATGCTGCTGGCGTCGGCCACCGTGGGCTGTCGCCGTCCGGCTCAGGGCGTGGCGCCCGTCATCGCGGCACCGACCGAGCGAATGTCCGCTGCACCGTCCGACGCTTCGCTGATGCCTGCTGAAGCCGAGGAGCGCTATGCGTCGCTGGCAGGGTTCTGCGACGGAGTTCCCCCGGTAGACGCGGCGGAGTACACCGCGCGCGTCTCGGCGATTGCGGCGGCAGCCAAGGCTGCGGGTCTCGATGCGGTCGTCATGGAACCGGGACCGAACATGCAGTACGTCGCGGGCGTGCGGTGGGGACTCAGCGAGCGGCCGTTCCTGTGCGTGGTGCGAACTTCGGGGGAAGTCGCCTGGATCAGCCCGGCGTTCGAGGGGCGGACCGCGGCGGAGCGTCTTCCACAGGGCGCCCCCGTTTCACTGTGGCAGGAGCACGAGAGCCCGTTCGCCGCCGTCGCGTCGCTCGTGGGGTCGAAGGCCAAGGTCGCGGTGGACCCGGGCGCGCGCGGCTTCATTCATGCGGGTCTGCAGGACGCGATCCGAGGCGCGCAAATCGATGGCGGACCGCTCGAGTCGGTGCGGCTGCGAAAGACGCCACGAGAGATCGACCGCTTGCGTCGGGCCAACGAGG
>CAYSPB010000235.1:0-12078 GCA_964432695.1 uncultured Nannocystaceae bacterium | reverse complement strand
CGGGCACCTGGTCTCCGGCCACGTCGACGGCGTGGGGTCGATGCGCTCACTGACGCTTCGCGGCGACGCGTGGGAGGTCTGGTTCGACGCCCCCGAAGACCTGCGCCGCTACATCGCGCCCAAGGGCTCGATCACGATCGACGGCGTCAGCCTGACGGTCAACGATGTGGACGTCACTGGATTCATGGTCGGCATCATCCCCCACACGCTCAGCGTCACCACGCTCGGCGGTTTGTCGGTTGGAGACCCGATCAACCTCGCGGTCGACGTGCTCGCGAGCTACGTCGCCCGGCTGCTTCCGTTCGATGGAGCCGCTGTTGCCAAGAAATCTCGCATCACCAAGTCGCTGCTCGAGCAAGCGGGCTTTGCCACCGGAGACGACGCATGAACGACAAGAATCAATCCGAACTCGAGGCT
Source organism: uncultured Nannocystaceae bacterium (assembly GCA_964432695.1). Lineage (GTDB taxonomy): Bacteria > Myxococcota_A > Polyangia > Nannocystales > Nannocystaceae > CAJXVA01. The sequence continues at coordinate 11,661 of CAYSPB010000235.1, read as the reverse complement.
CTGGAGCGGGCCATCGAAGCGTTCGGGCGCGGCCAGATGGTCGTGCTCGTCGACGACAAGGACCGTGAGAACGAAGGCGACCTGGTCATCGCTGCCGAACACTGCGGCCCCAACGACATCAACTTCATGTGCAAGTACGGCCGGGGCTTGATCTGCCACGCCAAAACGCGTCGACGAGCTGCGCCTGCCGATGATGGTCCCCACCGACCCCGGCGACATGGGCACCGCGTTCACGGTGTCGATCGAGGCCAAGGACGGCGTCACCACGGGCATCTCGGCCGCGGACCGAGCGGAGACCGTACGCGTTGCGACCGACCCGAAGTTCGCGGCCGAAGACCTCGTCTCGCCCGGCCACATCTTCCCGCTGCGGGCCCAGGCCGGCGGCGTGCTCGTACGTTCGGGCCACACCGAAGGCGCCGTCGACCTTGCACGCCTCTCGGGCTGCACGCCCGCGGGCGTCGTCTACGAGATCATGCGAGACGATGGCGAGATGGCGCGCATGGACGACCTCGAAGGCTTTGCCCACGAGCACAGCCTGCCGGTCCTCAGCATCGCGGACCTCATCGAGTACCGCCTGGGCAAGGAAGAACTCGTCGAGGAGATCGAGCACCCGCCGCTGGCATCCGCCGTGTTGGGCCTCAGCTCCGACGCCGGATGGACCGTTCGGACCTTTCGTGCGCCGGTGTCTCCGGGCACGTACTACATGACGATCTGCAAGGGCGACTTGTCCGATGGTGGTCACGGAGAGCCGGTCCTGCTTCGGGCCCAGCGCGCCAACATGCTGCGCGATGTGTTCGGGTTCGGCGAAGGACGAAGCACGCGCATCAGCAGCGTGCTCGAGCAGATCGATCGCGCTGGTCGCGGGGTGTTCCTTTACATCATCGGCGAGGAGTCGCAGGACGTGACGTCGCTGGTCCGGGGCGGTGATGGCGAAGACACCACCGAGCCGCAGCTTGGCCTGCGTCCGGCCGAGCAGGGCTTCCGGCAGTTTGGCCTGGGCGCTCAGGTGCTGCGTACGATCGGACTGCGCCGCATCACCGTGCTCACCAACAACCCGCGTCGCATCATCGGTCTACGCGGCTACGGCATCGAAGTCGCCGGCACGGCCCCGCTGGAGGGGCAGGGATGAGCGACGCGCGTGCGTCTCGGGTGCTGCTGATCGTCAGCGGCGGCATTGCAGCCTACAAGGCACCCGAGCTCGTGCGCGCGCTCGTCAAGCAAGGACACGAGGTTCAGGTCGTCGCCACACCGGCGGCGCTCGCCTTCACCACAGCGCTGTCGCTTTCGACCGTCAGCACCCGTCCGGTTCGAATGTCGCTGCTCGACCCCGCTGAAGAGGGCACGGTTGGACACATCGAACTCGCGGACTGGCCGGACCTCGTGCTCGTCGCACCTGCGACGGCCGACCTGATGGCTCGGGCTGCGCATGGTTTGGCCAACGACCTCGCCTCGACCGTGCTGCTGGCCACGCGAGCGCCCGTGCTGTGGGCGCCGGCGATGAACACCAACATGTGGCGGCATCCCGCCACGCGCGCCAACCTGGCCACGCTGCAGTCCTACGGCGCGAGCTTCGTGGGACCCGATGCGGGCGAACTCGCCTGCGGCTGGGTGGGGGAGGGGCGCATGATCGACCCCTCGATCATCGCCGACCGCGTCACCAACCTGCTGCGCCAGGCCGACGCCGCCGCAGCGTCGTGGGCGGGCAAGCGCGTGCTCGTGTCCGCCGGCCCGACGCGCGCCTACCTCGATCCCGTACGGTTCTTCTCCAACGCGTCGACTGGCGCCATGGGCTTTGCCATCGCGGAGGAGGCTGCGGCCCGCGGCGCCGAGGTGGTGCTGGTGGCCGGTCCGGTCGAACGTCCCACGCCCCCCGGCGTAGACAGGCGGCATGTGGAGACGGCCGAGCAGATGCTCGATGCGATGGATGAAGTCTTGCGCGCGACCCCGCAGCATTTGGTGGCGATGGTGGCTGCGGTTTCCGATCTGGTGTCGTCGCGTCCTGCGGACCAAAAAATGCCCAAGGACGACATCGCCAAGGCACTCGCGGAGGGCGTGCTCGTCGAGGGCGTCGACGTCCTCGCGACGCTCACCGAGCGACACGCGGAGCGCTCATACTTCCTCGGCTTCGGCGCACAAACGGTGGATGCGCCGCTGGCCGATCCTTCCGTCCGGGGCGCGCTGCTCGATGCGGGCCGGGCCAAGCTGCGCAAGAAGGGATGCCACGCGCTGTTCGTCAACCGCGTCGGTGTGCCGGGGATGGGCTTCGGCAGCGACACCAACACGGGGCTGCTGCTCGTCGGTGATTGCGACGACGTTCGCGACGCAGGCCCACCACGGCCGAAGCCGGCGCTCGCCGGATGGATGCTCGACCAGCTGCTCGCGGAGGCCACCCATGTCGTCGGATGACATCGCGGCGCTCGCACGCCAACTCGCCTCGCGCCTTCGCACGTTGCAAGACGCCTACGACCTGCAGTACGTCGCTCGCGGTACGCGATCCGCGGCCGTCCCTGCAGCCCAAGCTCCACCGCAACCGGCAGTGGCGCAGCCAGCACCAGCGCGACCACCGACGCCTGCAAGGGCTCACAGCCAGGCACCGAGTCAGCCTCCGCGCGCCGCTGCCACGGCGGGACGAACCGAGGGGGAAAAGCCGCGCGTCGACGCCAAGGCAGCCCTTCGCGCGCAAGCGGAGTTGTGGAGCGCGGCAACCAAACTCGAGTACCTACGCAAGAAGAACCTCGGGGACTGCAAGCGGTGCGCGCTGTGTCAGCGGCGCAAGAACATCGTGTTTGGGGTTGGGAACGCCGAGGCGAACATCATGTTCGTCGGTGAGGCTCCAGGTGCAGACGAGGACCGCCTGGGGGAGCCGTTCGTCGGCAAGGCGGGCAAGCTTCTCGACCGCTGGCTGGTCGATCTCGGGCTCGACCGGGAGCAGGTTTACATCGCCAACGTGCTCAAGTGTCGACCGCCGAACAACCGTGACCCTCAGCCCGTCGAGGTCGAGCGTTGCAGCCCGTTTCTGCGGGCCCAGATTCGAGCGATTCAGCCCAAGGTGGTCGTCGCGCTCGGCCGGCATGCTGGAATGCTGCTCTCGCGTCGTGATGATATGTCCCTGAGGGCCATGCGGTCGGCGCAGCTCGACTACGATGCGACTTCACCCAAAGAACGCCCCCGTAGCATGGTCATCCCGCTGGTCGTCACATATCACCCCGCGTACGTGCTGCGGCAGAGCGGCGACGGTGAAGTCAAGGCTACGCAGATGGTCATGAACGATCTGCGCAAGGCCGTCGGTTTGTCTCAGCGAGGGTGACCACCCGCGGTCTCGATGAGCGCGTCAAGTCTTCGGCGAACTTCGGTCGACAGCCCCACGTGCGGGAGCGATCTCTGAAGCGATCTCGAAAATGGTTGACGCCGATGTTGCTCACTTCTAAGTTGGCCACCCCCGCGGATGGTGGGGCCAAGGCGCATGACGAAGGCTGAACTCATCGAGAGAATCGCGCGTTCACGCAACCTCCCGCCGGGCATCACCAAAAAAGACATTGCGCTCATCCTGGGTATCACCTTCGACGAGTTGGCCAGCTACTTCGCCAAGACGAAGGTCACCCGGTCGACGTCGCCGCGCTTCACGTTCCCACGCTTCGGCACCTTCACGAAGAAGAAGCGAAGCGCTCGGCGAGGCGTGAACCCGCGGACGTTGGAGCCGATGCAAATCGATGCGTGCTGTACGGTCGACTTCAAGGCGAGCAAAGAGCTGCGCGACCAAATGAACGGCGCCGCGTCGAGCAAGTCGGGGGCGAACAAGGCCGCGACGAAGCGGAAGACGACCAAGACCGCGGCGAAAAAGACCGGGTCTCCGAAGTCCGGAACCAAGAAGTCCGGAACCCAGAAGTCCGGAACCCAAACGTCCGGAACCCAAAAAAACGGAACGAGGAAGGCCGCCAAGACGTCGACCAAGTCCGCGTCGGGGAAGAAGAAGGCGAGCGCGACGAAGCGCTCGCGTCTGGCGTTGTCGGGCCGGCGGCTCACGCCGCGGGACGAGGATGCGGAACTCGATGCGCTGATCGACGACGACAGCTTGTTCGTCGAACTGCCCGCCTCCCGGCTGCAGCGGGTTCGTCCGCACGACGACGACGCGGCCGAGACCGCCTGAACGTGCGGGGTGCGTAGGCCCCCATTCGGCGTGTTGCAGGTCGCGTGGCGGCCCCTGACGGCAGCTCGACACCGCGCGTATAGTGCGGGCGCATGGCCGGGACCGAAGGCTCGATCCGTGACCGGGCGTTCGCCGCCCTCGCTCGCTGGGGTACCCAGGCACCGCTGAAGGTGCTGGGTGCCGTGTTGCTCGTGGTGTTCGCCTTTGGAGCCGTTCTCCCCGGCTTGTCGGTGAGCACGTCGCGAACGAGCATGGTGTCCGACGAGGATCCTCAGCAACAGCGGATGAATGCGTTTTACGAGCGCTTCGGTCGGCCCGACTACCCGCTGTTCGTGATCTCTGGCGGCACACCGGAGGACCGACGGGCCGTCGTCGATGCGATCTCGTCACGGCTCGAGCGAGATGCCGCACTCGAGGGCCGCGTGTTCGGACGGGTCAAGCCGCAGGACATCGCGTCGATCGTGCTGGTCCAAGACCCGACCGCGCTCGCCCAGCTGTCCGCTTCCCTGCCGCCGGGCGTCGATGCACCCGCGTTCATGGAAGCAGGCCTGGTGGGATGGCTCGAGGGGTTGGCTGCGCAGGTCGAGGCCGGACTCGACGGTGACGAGGACGCGGCCGGTCCGGGTCCACAGAAGGCGGCGGAGGGCCTCGACCAGCTGGCCGAGATGGCTGGCGTCCTGCAGGACGTGGTCGAGGGCAAGGATTTGCTCGACCGCTTCGAGGGGCGGATGGGCAATGGCCAGCAGGGCATCGATGCGCGGGGCTACCTGGTCACCGCCGACGGCGAGCACAACCTGCTGGCGATCTACGCCGATGTCGAAAGCGATGAGGGGCGGGTGCTTCAGCCTCTCGTGGAGCAGCTTCGCAGCGCGCGTGACGAAGCGCTGGCCGAAGCCCCTGAGAACGTGCGCGCGCGGCTGACGGGGCTTCCCGCCCTGGCTGTCGACGAACTGGCGATCGTCGAGCAGGGCCTGCTCGTCACGAGCGTTGCAGCGGCGGTCGGCATTTTCGGCCTCTGCTTGCTGCTGTTCCGATCCCTTCGGCAGACCATCGTGGCACTGGTGCCGCTGCTTCCGGGCATCATCGCGACGCTCGCGATCGTGCGCCTGCTCTACGACGACCTCAACATCATCACCTCGGGGTTCGTCGCGGTGCTGCTGGGCTTGGGGATCGATTTCTCGGTGCACGTCATCGCGCGTCGCAACGAAGAGATTCGAGAGGGGCGTACGCCCAAGGACGCGATCATTGCATCGCTGCGCCGAACGGGTCCGGGCATCTTCACCGGAGCGGTGGTCACATCGGCAGCGTTCTTGACGAACATGACCACCGAGTTCACCGCGTTCGGCGAACTCGGCGTGGTGACCTCGGCCGGCCTCATCTTGATGGTGCTGATCACGTTCGCCATCATTCCGCCGCTTCTGGTCATCGGGCAGAAGGACGACGCGAAGGTTCGCGTTGCGCCCGAACCACCGGGACTGGCGAGCATCCCCAGCGTGGTGCGGCGGGGCAGGGTGGTGGTGCTCGGCATTGCAATCGTCGTCGCGGCGGCGGGCGCCTTCACGATTCGCGCGCTCGACTACAATCCGCGGTACTTCGACTTCCTGCCGGACTCCACCGAGAGCGCCCAAGGGCTGGGTGTGCTCGAGTACGACGCCCTCGCGTCCCCGGTATTCGCCGCATTTGCGGCAGACGACATGGAGGGGGCACGGACCAAGGCGGCGGCGCTGCGGGCCCTCGACTCGGTTGCCGGGGTGCAGACGCCCAGCGACCTGCTTCCCCCGCTGAGCGAGGAGGGACTCGCAGCGCTGCGGGCCGGGGTCGCTGGGTTGGGCCGCGCGCCGGACTTCGAGAAACTCGCCGCGACGCCCATCGAGGCGAAGGCAGCCAGCAAGGCGGCCAAAGAAATCGCCGACCTACTCGAAGAGGTTCGATTCGCGATGCGAGGCGCGTCGCTCGACACGGCGTCGGTCGAGCGCGCCCAAGCGGCGTTTGCCGCCCTGAGCAAGACGCTGGGCGACCTCGACGACGCCGGCCTCGCGCGCTTGCAGGCCGTCAACGCCGAGGCGGCGGCGATCCTCGGCCCCGCCTATGCGACGGCGGCTGCAGTGGCCGAGCGGGGTGCCTACGCGCCGAGCGACCTGCCCCCGTTGTTCGCGACTCGCTTCGTCTCCAAGGATGGGCAGGCGCTGGCGTTGTTTGCCGTCCCCAGCGGTCAGTTCTGGGAAGAGGACGTGGCGCTCGGCTTTGCAGCCGACGTCCGCACCGTCGACGAGGACGCGATCGGGCTCGCGATGGTCCACGTCGAGCATGGTCGTCTCGTGCGCGAGGGCTTCCTGCGCGCGGCCGTCTACGCTGCCGGCATCATCGTGCTTCTGCTGCTGCTGGACTTCCGCAGCCTCAAGGATGCGCTGCTCGCCCTCCTGCCCACCGTCATTGGCTGGCTGTGGATGCTGGGCCTGATGCCGGCGCTCGGACTGAACTTCAACGTCGCGAACATCGTCGCGTTGCCGCTCGTGCTCGGGATCGGGATCGCGTTCGGCGTCCACATGATGCACCGACTCCGCGAGGACGATGCCGCCGGGCAGACTCCGTCGCTCGAGACGGTCGTGCGTGGCACCGGAGGGGCGATCGCCGTGGCAGCGACGACGACGATGGTCGGCTTCGCGGCGCTCATGCTCAGCGCCTACGGCGGCATGGTCAGCCTCGGCGCGACGATGGTGCTCGGGATCGCAGCCTGCTTGCTCGCGACCTTGTTCGTGCTGCCGGCGGTGCTGCTGATGCTCGGCCGCGCGACGTAGATCCCGGCCTCCAGCTGCGGACGCAAGAACGCCGCGCGGCCCGAGGACGGGCGGCGCGGCGTCGTGCCGGGGCCGAGCGGGAGCCCGGGTCGACCCTACTTGGGCGCGCTCATCGTGCCCGAGCCGGACTTGGGCGGGGCCTTCTTGGGGTTCGAGGTGATCGTGCCCGAGCCGGACTTGGGCGGGGCTTTCTTGGGGTTCGCGCTGATCGTGCCCGAACTCGACTTGGGGTTCGTGCGGGTTGGGGTCGCGCTCTCGGGGTTGGTGCGCTTCCCGCCGGAGCTTGGGTTGGTGCGCTTGGCACCGGAGTCGGGGTTGGTGCGCTTGGCGCCCGAGTCGGGGTTGGTGCGAACGGCACCCGAGCCGGACTTGGGGTTCTTGCGCGTGGGCGCTTTGGAGCCCGGGTTCGTACGCTTCGCGGGCGACGAAGCCTCTTTGCTGGGCGCTTTGCCGGAGCGACCGCCGGACGATGCGGCCTTTGTGGACGACCCGCCGGAGGAACGGGCGGGCTGGGACGCGCGCTTGGCCGGCGGCTTCGAGCTGGGCGAGCTGCTGGAGCTGCTGGAGCCGACGTGGAAGGAGCAGCCTCCGAGGGCCATCCCGAAGGTGGCGACCATGGCGGCAGAGCGGAGGGTGCGATCGATGAGCTTCATAGTGCGGATTCGTCCCTTGGTGGCCATCAGACGGCAGCCACCGAGCCCCTATTCACGGCTGGTGCGCCGTCGGTGTCAACCCGAGCGCGTTGGGGCACCTCGCCCCGGTGACCGCTGGACACCTGTCCCCAGGCGACACGCTTCAACGTGTTTCAAGGTGAGACGGCCGGTCGACTTTGAACGTAAAAACGGGAGATTGGAGATGGGGGCCCTGGACCCCTCTCGCGGAACTCACGCTCAACGCTGTTCCGGCCAGACGGAACGACGTTGCAAGGGAATTTGGGTTTTTTATTGGACTCCTACCCGGGGGGTCCCCGTAGCGTTGACCCACGACGCGCGGGTGACCGCGCTTTCAGGACGCTCCCCAAGGAAGCACAGCAGGACAGACAGGAAGACTTTCCAATGACCCGACAGAGAAGTGATGAGTGGAGAAAACAGCAGATTCGAGCCGCCGCGACCCGGTGCTTCGTCCGCCGTGGCTTCGCTGCGACGCGCCTGCTCGACATTGCCCGTGAGGCAGGCTTGAGCAAAGGCGGGGTGTACTTCCACTACCGGGCGAAGGAAGCCCTGTTTCACGACATTCTCGACAACCAGCTCAAGACGCTCGAAGCGCGCTGGTCGTTTGAGCCCGTGGCGGATCAGCCCGCCGACCGCACTCTTTCGCGTTTGGTGGTCGCGCATCTTCGCACCATCGAAGATGAGCCCGACGAGACCCGCCTGAGCCATCTCCTGGTCTCGATGTCCCCGCAGGACGCTACGTTCCGGGAGTCGCTCGACAAGGCATTCCGGGTGATGCGAGCCCTCTACGCGGGCGTCATTACCCGGGGCGTCAAAGAGGGCGTATTCGGCGAAGGCGACCCCGAACAACTCGCACACTGCGTTTTGGCGGTTGTGCAGGGTCTGGCCTGCCAAAGCGCAACCGATGTCGAGGGCAAGTTGCCCGTCCGCCCGGAAGTCGCCGCAGGCACCGTCCTGCAGATGCTGCAGGCCAAAGGCGCGGCAGCCGTCGTCGAGGCTGCCCCCGCGGCACCCGAGACGCCCGAGGCTCCCTCGGCGCCGCAGATTTGAGCCGAGCTCGCCTCGGACCGAAGAGCCCGGTCGTCCCGCGTGGACGCCTGGGCTTTTCTACATCTCCGCGATCCGGGATGCCCTGATTCGCGGATCCGGCTGGCTCGTTCGTTGTAGATGCACAGTTCGGTCAGCGTCGGTGGACCCGAAGTCCGGCGAGCCCGGCGAGCCCGGACCCAATGCCGCCCGGACCAGCCGTCTCGACGGTTTCATAGGCGCAAACCTCGATCCGGGCGTCCGGAAGGAGCTGGCGCAACGTGGCCAGAACTGGGCCACCGCTGGGGCGGCCTTGGGGGTGCTCGGCCGCGCATCGGTCGGCGAGCGCCCGGTCGCGTCCGTGGACCAAATCGTCCAGGCATGCGCGGTCTCGCTCCTCCAGGCTCTGCACGCCAGCACGATCGAGGGCGGGTCGGCCGTAGGCCACGCCGCCGTGGCTGAGCTCGGCGCTGCCCCACACCAGGACGCGACGTCCCTCGAGCAGGGCCTCGAGCGTGGCCACGAAGCGTTCGCCCGCCTCGGGGTCTCGGGCCCGCAGCACCGACGCGCCGCACAAGATCGGCAGCATGGGCGGCACCACATCGCCGTAGATGGCACGGAGAAGAACGGCGGCGATCTCGATGCTGTGCGCGCTGCGATGGCGGATCTCCTCCCGGAACGCCCAGGGGAGCCGCCGGTCGAGCGCGTTGGCCGTGGCGACGTCGAGCGGGACCGTGCCCAACGGCGTGTCGTAGCCGCGACGCGCGACCGCGTAGGGAAGCAGACCCGGTCCGTGATCGCTGCCGAGCACGACGACCACGTCGACTGCGTCTGCCTGAGGAAGCCCCCGCAGCGTGGTATCGAGCACCGGTGCGGTGAGGTCCAGCGGACCGTGGGGGTGCAACACGCCGATGGTGGTCGTTTCCGCCGCAACGCGGGCGTCGATTCCCAGCCTCGCATCGAGGCTCGAGGACAGCCGTTTCGGATCGGCGGGGTAGAAGACGTCGCCGAACCGGGGCGCGCGCGGGTCTTGGTCGAGGAAGTCGGCGTGCAGGCCCGCCCAGCGCTCGCGAAATGCTTCGTCGTCGAGCCAGCCCTGCTCGGAGAGCGCCTCCACGAACGCTTCGAGGTCTTCGGTGGGCAGGTCGAGCACGCCCCGCATGCGTAGCGATTGGCCGATCTGTGCGGGGGTACGGGAGCCGTCGAGAAGCTCGAGCACCGGCGCAAAGTCGGCGTCGAGCGCAAAGCTCTCCGCGATCCCCAGCGGGTCTCGCAGGATGAGCACGCGTTCACCCTCCAGCGTCGCCTCCGAGCGGTCGACACGGCGCAGCGACGGCCGTCCCACCGCTGGCGGGCCCGAGACGTTATCGTCAGTGGAGTCCGTGGTGTCGTTTGCCATCGCAGCCTGGCTGGCCCTCGCACCGGCCGGCGCCGTCGAGCGCGTGGGCGTGGCGTGGCATGATCAGGCTACGGCGGAACGCGCCGTGCAGCAACGACTGCGCGCCACCGTGGCCGAAGCACTCGGCGTGCTCGAGCGCGACCTGATCATCGACGCGGTGCGCGAAGCCCAGCGCGTGGAAGCGTATCGGCTCGAGCCTGTCGACGCGCGCGAGATCTCGGACCTTCAGGCAAGGGTAGACCTGGCCGTGGCGCAGTTTCGGGCGGGGGACCTCCGTGCTGCCACCACCCAGTCCGCGCTGGTGCTCGATCGACTGCGACAGAGTCCGCATCTACCTGGCGCATCCTCGATGGCCTGGCAGCTGCATGTGCTTCAGGGGCGTATCGCGTGGACGAACGCCGACGATGCAGCGACCGAGGCCGCGTGGGCGGCCGCGGTTGCCGTCGATCCCACCGCCACGCTCTCATCTCGGGAAGTCCCACCCGACGTCATCGCCTCGTATGAGCAGACGCGGACGTCGATTATCGCGGGGCGTGAGCGCTGGGCGACCCCAGTGCTCGAAGGTTCGCTGCTCGGGGCCCAGGTGGAGATCGATGGCGTGGCCGGCATGCGTGACGTGCCGCCGGGGGAGCACTTCGTGGTCGTGCGCTGGCCGGGCGCAGCAGCCCAGGCCGCAGCGGTGGGGACCGTGCCGATGGTGATCACGGCGCCCGAAGTAGTCGTACCCGATGACCTGCCGACGACGCGCGTGCAGGCGGACAGCATCTGCGACCGGCTCGGTCTCGACGTTCTCGTACTCGCCCGCATGCGGGAGGGGCGGCTCGGCCTGCAGGCGTATGACTGCGGGGGGTCGTTCAGCGCGCCTTGGTATTCGCCGGGCCCGGCCGAAGCGCAGGCAGGCTGGGCGGTCCTCGTCGAAGAGCCGTGGGCGCCCGGGACGTTCGCCGAGCCACGCAGCGTGCTGCTCGACGACGCCCCCTGGCCCGAGCCGGAACCCGAGCCTGCTTCGCGGGTCGAGGATGCCGCGCCTGGGCCCGTCGACCCCGCAGCGCCGTCACCCGTAGCGCGCCCGTGGTACCGACGCCCGTGGATCTGGGTGGTGGCTGGCGTCGTCGTCGGCGGCGCGGTGGCGACCGGTGTGGGCTTGGGTTTGCGGGAGCCGACCTCGTCGGTTGTCGTCACCGACGAGTTCCTGCGGCCCTGAGCCGCCTCAGCGGCCCGCGTCGATCCGCGTGGTTTTACCGGGTTCGACCGTGACGGACTTGCGCACGAGCGTGCGCGCAGGCGTGCACGCATCGGGCACGCAGCGAACCTCGACGCGGTGGCGGCCTGCGGCGACCGACAGCTTGCGGGTGGGCGTGTTGCCGACCTTCTTGCCGTCCACCAACACCTCGGCCCACGCCACGGTCGACGCGAGGACCTGCAGGCTTCCGGGCTCCTTGGGCTTGCTCGGCACGGCGACGAGCTCGACCGTCGCGGGACGGTCGGCGCTCGCGTCCATGGCGAAGCTCTGCGGGATGAAGCCTCGGCGGCTGACGCGGACCACGACGCTGCCCTCGTCTGGCAGCTCGATGGCGTACGGCGACGACTGAATCTTCTCCGTCCACTGGTGCATGATCT
>CAYSPB010000234.1:0-12094 GCA_964432695.1 uncultured Nannocystaceae bacterium | reverse complement strand
AAGGCCAGCGCCGCGACTATCTGCATGGTCCCCCCACGCCCGAACGCGCATGGTACTGCGCGGGCCGAGGATTCACGAGTCGGTTCGAGAACTCGCGGGCTCGTCGGGATTCGTCTGCACCATGAAGCGAGCGACCACGCGGTCCGCAACGGTCTCGACCGGCGGTCCATCGTCGTCGACCAGCAGCGCATCTTCGCTGCCCGTCGGTGGCTCCAGAACCGCGAGCCGACGCGCCAACACCGACCGATAGCTGCTCGGTTGGTGAGGCGGCTGCCGCTGCGATCCGTCGACCATCAACGAGGCGGGGTTGATGAACACGAAGCGGAGTCCTTCGCACGCGCCGCGCAGTCTATCTCTTTGGGCCCGGCGCAGGGCAGGGCAAGCGACCACCAGGTGCTTTCTCGGTCCGGGATCGCGAAGCACGTTCGAGGTGAGATCGAGCCAGTCTTCGGTGTTCCCCGAGGCCGGTGTCGAGTCGCAGGCATCATAGAAGCGCGCGGCCAGCCGCCTTGCAAGCGCGCGCCCGAGCTTGCGCTTGTCGTTGCCACGCACACCCACCACCGCGATGATCATCGGACGGTCTCCTCGGTGGGGCGGACATCGAACGGCTGCGACAGAGCGAGGGTCGACATGGCACGCAACAGCGTGCAAACCGTGGTCCAGAAACGCGTCGACGTCGGCGCGGTGCCTTGGACCGCCTCCAGAGCCGGTCCCGCCGCACTTGGACGCGTTCGGCAGCATTGATTCCGTCGCCGCCGACCCGCGCGGCTCCGTTCCGCCGGGAAGCAATGCTTCCGCTTCCTGGAACTCCCCGATCCGCGGGGGTTGCGGCAAAGCGGCGCAAGCAGACCGAGCGTCGTCTGGCATGCCACGTGCTTAGTAGTTGCCGACATGCGACGAGCACTGCTTCAGCTCGCGCTTCCAGTCTTGGTGATGTCGAGCACGGGGTGCGCCGAACCCCCACGCACGGAGGATCCGGTGACCATCGGGGGTGCGACGGATGGGACCACCGGTGACGCCGATGATGGCGGCGTCTCCGACACGGCTCCCCTGACCACCACCATCACCACGACCGCCGCCTCGACGACCTCGACGACGGCGACCCCGATGTCCACCACGTCGCCGATGACGACGACGGAGGGAGAGACGACGGGGAACGCAGCGGCCGACGAGAGTTCGAGCACCGGTGGTGGCGAGGACACCAGCGGCGGTGGCGAGGACTCGACGGGCAGCAGCTTCGAGACGAGCAACGACGGTGAACTCGAGATTCAGCTGGTTCAGCAGACTGCTTGGGAAACCGGCGAGTGTAACGACGTCATCGTCACCAATGTGTCGGCGGCTTCGATCACGTGGGTGATCGACCTCGACATCGGCGGCGCGCTGAACCAGTCGTGGAACGCAGTCGTCGAGGACGAGGTCGACGGTGTCGTCACCTTCTCCGGCGCGCCCTTCAACGCGGCCTTGGCCCCCGGGGCGGCCGCGATGTTCGGGTATTGCGTCGACTTTTGAGTGAAAGAATCGTGATGCGATCAGCGATGAACCTGGTGGTTCCGGCCTTTGCATCGAGCGTGCTGCTGGCATGCTCGGCGGGGACGGCAGAAAAATCCGAGGCCCCCGTTGGCATGCCTCCCATGGACATGGGCGGCTGCGGGCGAGATGCCGTCATCGAGGACGGCGAAGACAACGATCACCGGCTTCTCCAGCAGGAGGATCGGGGTGGCTACATGTACACCTTCCTCGATGAGGCGGGCTCGAGCGTGGAGCCGCTGGCCGGACGATTGGGCGGCACGTTCTCCCAGGCCGTGGGTGGTGCCAACGGTTCGATGTACGCCGCGCGCTTCACCGGTGAGACGGCCGGGGGCTCGATCGTCTTTGCTGGCTACGGCCTGAACTTCGTCGACCCCAAGGCGCCGTACGACGCGAGTCGGTACGAGGGAATCTCCTTCTTTGCCCGCCGAGCACCCGAAAGCGGTGCGTCGATTCGGGTGAAGGTGCCGGACACGGCCACCGACCAGGATGGTGGCCAGTGCACCGAGTGCTTCAACGACTTCGGCAAGACGCTGGAGCTGTCGGAGACGTGGCAGCAGTACGTCATCCCGTTCAACGCGATGAAGCAGCTTCCCGGTTGGGGGTCGCCACGGCCCGGCGGCGTGGACACGAGCTCGGTCTACGGTGTGCAGTTCCAGTTCAACTCGCCGGGTACCCCCTTCGATATCTGGATCGACGACGTCTCCTTCTACGGATGCTCCCAATGACTCGTTTGCGCTCCCTGCTGATCCTCGTCGCGCCCCTGGCGTGTTCGTCGGCCGACCACGCGACTTCGACGCCCAACGCACCCGAGCGACCGGCCGACAACCCGGCGCCGGTCATTGACGGTGATCACAACCTCATCCGCAACGGATCCTTCGAGTCCGGGACCCTCTCGCCTTGGAAGACCTCCATGATGGAGAACGCATCGGGCACCGTGTCGCTCAGCGACGGTGCGCTTTGCGTCGAGCTCGGCGCGTCCGGAGAGACCGCCTGGGATGCGCAGGTTCGCCACCGTGCCCTGCCGCTACAGGACGGGCACGACTACCTCGTCGAGTTCACCGCCTACGCATCCACCCCGACCAGCGTCATGCCGAAGATCGGTCGCGTCGGTCCGCCCTATGAGGAGTACTGGGCCAGCACCATCGAACTGAGCACGGAGCCGCAGCACTTCGTTGGCAACTTCACCATGCGCAGCGACGACGCGGGCGCCGAGCTGACATTCCGCTTGGGTGGTCCGTTGGCCTCCGGCACGCCGGTCGAGCTCTGTCTCGACGACATCGCCGTCGCCGACCCCGAGTACACGCCCCCGCCGCCGCCGGACTACCTGCTCGCCTCGGCGATTCGTGTGAACCAGATCGGTTACTTCCCCAACCGCCCCAAGGTTGCGGTGATGCGAGAGCCGCAGAGCACGCCCCAAGACTGGACCGTGGAGGACGCTTCGGGCACCGAAGTCGCCTCGGGCAAGACCACGGTCTTCGGCGACGACATCGCGTCGGGCGACCACGTCCACTGGATCGACTTCTCGTCGCTGACCACGCCGGGCGAGGGCTACGTCGTGACCGTCGGCGAGCACCGCAGTGACCCGTTCGCGATCGGCGACGACCTCTACGCGCGCATGAAGGTCGATGCGCTACGCTTCTTCTTCCACAACCGCAGCGGCATCGAGATCGCGATGCCCTACGCGGGCGAAGAGCGATGGGCGCGCGGGGCCGGCCACCTCACCGACGATACGATCGCCTGCCAGCCCAAGCTGGGCTGCAAAGGCACCTTCGACGTTTCGGGGGGCTGGTACGACGCCGGCGACCACGGCAAGTACGTCGTGAACGCCGGCATCTCGGTATGGACCCTGCTCAACGCCTACGAGCGGATGGTGCACGTCGGATCCGGCGCCGATGCGTTCGCCGACGGAACGACCAACATCCCCGAGTCGGGCAACGGCGCCAACGACCTACTCGACGAGGTTCGGTGGGAGCTCGAGTTCCTGCTGCGCATGCAGGTCCCAGCCTCGCACCCCAAGTGGGCGAACATGGCCTTCCACAAGCTGCACGAGGACGCGTGGTCGCCCATTCCGTTCTCGCCGCCCGATGCCAAGGTCGAGCGCTTCCTGCACTCGCCTAGCACCGCGGCGACGTTGAACCTCGCGGCCGTCGCGGCCCAGGCCGCTCGCATCTACGCACCGGTCGACAAAGCCTTTGCAGACCGCTGCCTCGCGACCGCGCGCTCGGCCTACGACGCCGCCAAGAAAACGCCCGACCTCTACGCGTCGGGTGCCGACAACGTCGGCGGCGGTCCCTACGAAGACAGTCGGCTCTCCGACGAGTTCTACTGGGCGGCGACCGAGCTGTTCATCACCACGGGTGAGCAACGCTATCGCAAGGATGCGCAGGGCGAGCACTTCGGTGTGGTTCTCGGGCCGACGCCGAGCTCTGGCGGACAGATGGCGCCGATGAACTGGCAGCTCGTGTCTTCGCTGGGCACCCTGTCCATGGCGACGGCAGGGATGAAGCGCGCGCCCGAGGATGCCAAGGCTGCGCGCAAGGCCGTGGTCGCCGTGGCCAAGGAGCACGCGGCCACGGTGCGCAAGGCAGGCTATCGGCTGCCGCTGGCGACCAACGGCTCGGGCGCCTACCCGTGGGGCTCGAACTCGCTGGTGCTCAACAACGCCGTCCTGCTCGGCCTCGGCTACGCCTTCTCGAAGGACACCGCACTTCTCGACGCCACCGTCGACGCGATGGACTACCTGTTGGGCCGCAACCCGATGTGGCAGTCGTACGTGACCGGCTACGGCGCCAACCCGCTCGAGAACCCGCACCACCGCTTCTGGGCCCATCAAGCCGATGAGGCCTACCCCGCACCGCCGCCCGGGATCGTCTCAGGCGGTCCGAACTCCGCGATCCAAGACCCGTACGCGCAGGCGGCCGGGCTGGGCGGATGCCCGGCGCAGCGGTGCTTCGTCGACCACATCGAGTCCTGGTCGACCAACGAGATCGCCATCAACTGGAACGCGCCGCTGTTTTGGGTGCTCGCGTTCCTCGACGAGACGGCTGGAACCACGAAATGAACGCAGCATCGATCGCCCTGTTGACCACGCTCGTCGCGCCCGCCGAGGAGGCGGCCGACGCTCCCGCGGTCGAGGAGACGGCCGCCGAAGAGGCGGAACCCACCGAACCTGAAGTCGCCGAAGCAACGGCTCCCGAGTCCGACGACGAGCCCGAGCCAGAGCCCGGCTCCATCGACAACCGCGCCGCGCTTCCGACGGTGGAGATGTCCAACGGTGCCGGTACGCCGGTGCCCACCTCGCGACCGAACGCATTCCCGGGTCGAGAGCGGAGCCGCAGCCGTCGGGTTCAGCGACGCATCGTCAGCTCGCGCGGCGGTGGTGATGGAAGCGAAGGCGCAGGCGACTGGGGCTTCGACTTTCACGGCTACATCCGTGCGCCCATGCGGATCGGCTTGGGCGAGCGTGCAGAGCCTGCCGAAGGCCAAGCCGACACCACGATCCACTACCCGGTCATTCCCGACGACCAGTACCTCAGCTACCAGTACACGCAGCACAACCCCCGCGACTGGTCGGAACTCTACTTCAGCTACGGGAACGACGTGGCCAGCGGCACCGTATCGCTGCAGGGCTTCAACTTCACCGATGCAGCCTGGAAAGAGGATAACGCGCAGTTCGGCATTGCCCAGGGCTTCGTCACCCTGACGCCGAACCTCAAGTCCAAACACGTTCGTCTGCTGTGGAAGATCGGTTCGTTCGACAACCGCTACGGCGCGGCCGGTCGCTACGACGCGGGTGAGCTCGATACCTATCTGTTCGGTCGAACGCACTCGATCGGTGAAGCCGGCGAGGTCGAGTTCTTGGTGAAGGACTTCACCATCAGCCTCGAGCACGGCATCGGCACCAGCCGTCCTGACCCGCGGATCTCCAACACCGCACGGTTCACCTTCTTGCACCACGGCCACATCGGCTTTGGCTTCCGCGACGACATCGAAGTCGGCGGCCACTTCCTCCAGGCGATCGCGCGCGAGGAAGACCGCGAGGGCGAGGCGAACGTCGATGCCCCCGACGGCACCATGACGGTCGTCGGTCCGGACTTCCGGCTCGACTGGGGCAAGATCGGTTACCTCTACGCCGGTTTTTCGTACATCAAGGCCAAGTCGGCTGGCGTGGTCGGACCGGCGATCGAGGTCATCCACTCACGCGGTGGTGGTCAGTTCACCTTCGGCATCGTCGACAACTACCTCGAGGGGCCGCAGCGCCGGAGCAACGGCAACGGCGAGATCCTCTCAGTGATGGGGCAGTACGAGCAGAGCGTGCAGCGCATCCTCAAGGGCGACGCGTTCTACGGCCAGGGGATGGACTTCTCCTTGAAGCTGTACGGCATGATCAACCAGGTCCGGAGTGACGATGAGGACGTTGATGGGCAGACCAAGATCAAGTACGGCGTCAACGCCGTCTTCAGTGCGCTGCCCTGGTTCGGCGTGGGAACGCGCTACGACCGGGTACAACCGAACTCCGACGTTCCCGAGCAGTCGTTTGCGGTCGTGTCGCCACGTCTGATCTTCCGGACCTCGTGGATCACGCGCGAAGAGATCACCGTGCAGTACTCGCGCTACATGTACAACGTGCGCAACTGTGAAGACGGTGGCGATACGTCGCTGTGCGTACAACCGCCCAGCGCGACCGTCCCGCCCGACGGCTTCGGTACCACCACGGGTAACCAGGACCCGGGCAACCGGGGCGCTCCGACGCGCATCCCGGACCAAAACGTCTTCATGGTCCGCGCCACCTTCTGGTGGTAGTCACCGCGGCAAGATCGAACGGGTGCCGGCGAGCAGGTCCACGAGGCTCCTGCCGTCGGCTCGCGTTCGAATGACGCTGACGTTCACGACCCACGTAGAGGGCAAACGGCCGCCACATCGGCCAGCGACCGATGCCGTCGACATCGCTGCGCGAACCCAGCAGACGAGCGCCGCGGATAGGGCGAGCTTCAAGGCCGCTCGGGCGTATGACATTCATGTCTCGGCTGCGGCGGTGGACCAGTCGAGGTACCGCTCCAGGTGGTCGAGAAATCCACGGACGCGCGGTGAGACGAAGCGCCGGCGTGGATAAACGGCGAACACGGGGAGCTCGGGCTCGATGACCCACGACGAGAGCACCGGCACGAGCGTGTCGCTGCGGGGCCGCATGAAGCTGGGAAGCCGACGATACCCATGCCGCGCTCCCCAGCGTCGGCGGCGACCTCGGCGCTATCGGTCAGCAGGCGGCTGCGGGTGCGGACGGTCGTGGTGCGCTTGCCCTTGCGAAGCGTCCACACATCCGGGTTCGGCCCCAGCGGGCTGAGCACCCAGAGCACGCGCTCGAGGGTCTTCACGCGGGTGAGATCGTGTCGGGCCGCGAACGCTGGGGACGCGAACAACTCGAAGCGCGTGACCGCGATCTTACGGGCCACGTACGACGGGGAGGTGCCCGGAGAGCCGATTCGGAAGGAGAGATCGATGCCCTGCGCAACGAGATCGACGAGTCGATCGTCGAGGCTCATCTGCACCGACAAACGTGGGTGCTGCTGCAGGAACGTGTCGATCGCGGGGAGTAAGACGTGGCGCCCGAAGGCTTGCGTTGCGCCCAGATGCAACGAACCGAGGAGGTGGGCGTCCGGCTCGACCGCGTCGAAGGAATCCGCGGCCGCCTCGACGAACCGGGCACAGTCCACGTAGAAGCGTTCGCCAGGCTCGGTGAGCACGAGCTTTCGCGTCGTGCGGGCGAGCAGCTCCACACCCACTTCCTCTTCGAGCTCTCGGACGTACCGGCTGACGGCAGACTTCGCGATCCCCAAGCGTTGGCCCGCCTTGGTGAAGCTGCCCGCGTCGACGACCACCGCAAACACGGCGAGGTGCTTGAGCCGAGCAAAGTGAGCGGGCTGGAACTGTTGCATCGTTTGTTCTCGCTGTGTGAACAGCGGGTTCTCCCACGCCCATATTGTCCTGCTTGGGTCCCGCGCTCAACCTGTCGTCATGCAGCGACGCTTTCTCGTCTCCCAGCTCATCGCGACCGCATTCATGACCTGCACCCTCGGTGCATGCGCCCACAACAACGCCGAAGACGTGATGGACGAAGCCAACGAGCCCGTCGTTGACGAAGACGCGCCCGGTTACATCCTCGTCCAGATCGACGCGATCGAAGATCCCGACACCTTCTTCACCGACTACGCCAACCGGGCCGGGCCCACGCTCGTGAAGCACGGCTTTGTCGGGATGGTTGCCAGCGCTGAGCCGAGCCGCTTCGAAGGTGAGGCGCCGGACGGCTGGACCGTGATGCTGCAGTTTCCCAGCGTTGCCGAGGCGCAAGCCTGGTACGACGATCCGGAGTACGCAGCGGCCCGTCCGTTCCGCATCGACTTCGTTGGGCAGACCGACATGGTGCTCATGCAGGGACAGGTCGACGCGGGGGACGACCTTTCGCGTTTTGGCGGCTACCTGCTCGAACAGTCCGAACGCGTGGAGACGACCGGAGCCTTCGAAGACTATCTGCGCGCCTCCGAAGCATCGATGTCTGGATTCGGTGGGGCCGTGCTCGTCGAGGGAGAGCCCGTTCGGGTCTTGGAGGGTGCCTGGCCGGATCACTCCACGCGGGTGGTCGGCTTTCCGAGCACGGATGCGATCGAGCGTTGGTACGGAGCGACGGAGTCGGCTGCGCTGCACGACGATCGGAACGGAGCGGCCAAAGGACAGAGCCTGGCCGGGTTTGCACGCTTCTGCGTCCCCGAGTTGGGCGACTGCGGATGAGTGGCCGACGCCCTCTCTTCCGCCTCGCCGTCGCCCTGCTCTTTGCTTTGTCCTGCGAGCGGGCGGCCCCGGAGCCCACCATGCACGCCTCCCCGCACCCGACCCGTCACCCCAGTCCTGCACACCATGTTCCGCTCGACGATGACCGCGACCGTCTACGCCATCCCGATCGCTTTCTCGACTTCGCAGGGGTCCGACCTGGACAGGTGGTGCTCGAGATCGGAGGTGGCGATGGATACACCGCCATGCACGTGGCCAAGCGTACCGGTCCGACGGGATCCGTGGTCGCGGTGAACCCACCGGTCTGGCACGACTTCATGCAGCCGCATCTCGACCGCCGACAGGCGGCAGGACCGCTTCCGGGCGTCGAGTTCGTCGAGCGCCGCTTCGACGACCCCATTCCGCCGGGACATCCGCCGCTGGACCTGGTCCTGTGCGTGCTCATCTATCACGACATCCTGTACCTCGATGTCGACCGTGCACAGATGAACCGGCGCCTCTACGAGGCACTCCGACCCGGAGGGCGCTTCTTGGTCATCGACCATGCCGCCCAGGACACAGGCTCGGTGGCTGTCGGCGGGACGCTGCACCGCATTGGTCGCAACGTGGTGATCGAAGAGCTGACCGCCGCGGGCTTCGAGCTCGTCGCGGAGTCGGACGTGTTCCGCATGCCCACGGACCCGAAGACCGGGCTCGCATGGACCAGACCCCAGCCGCGTACGGATCGTTTCGTGTTGTTGTTCGAACGCTCTTGACCGGGTTGGGACCACGGGCTTGTGACCAGCCTCGGCGTTGCGGCGTGCACGCCCTCGCGCGCCGTTGTTCTTCGCGTCGGGCAGGCGACTGACTTGCCAGTAGAAATGTAAAGGCTCTCCAGCCGTCGATAGTTTTGAACCAGACGCACGCGTTCGACGCCCCACGCCTTCGCGCAGTTTCCGGGTCGTTCGATCGTCGAGCGCGTGAGCCCGAATGCGCCGTCGACACATGCATGTGGGGCCGACTCCGTCGGTGTGGTTACGAATGGTGAGATTGCGCTCGAACGATCGCGAGCAATGACAGGCTAGGGCAGGGGGCGGGCCTCGAACGGACCCGAGCGAGAGTCGGTATGACCACACACCCTCGAACCCAATCCCCTCTACTCATTCTCCTGGCCGGTGGATTCATCAGTCTGTCGGGTTGCGACAATGCAGACGACATTCCGGAGCCATGGGAAGGCGCCGAACAATCCAGCGATGACGACGTTTCCGTCGAAGGGCCCGATGGCGTCACCGCGCTTCCACCGACCCAGGAGATTTATGGCGGATCACCCGTCAACAGCTGCGGCTGGCCAGCGACAGTGTCACTCGGTGGCTCCTGCACCGGCACGCTAATTCATCCCGAAGTGGTGATTTACGCTGCTCACTGCGGCACGAACTACGGGAGCGTCCGGTTTGGTGACACGATCAATGCCAACCCGGGCTTTGTCGTTCCGACCGAGTTCTGTCGGCGTTTCCCGGGTGGGGGACCTGGTGGCGGTGATGACTTTGCCGTCTGTAAACTCGCTCAGCCGGTGACGGATGTTCCGATCGTGCCACCACTGATGGGTTGTGAAACCAGCGTCCTGCAGCCGGGCACGGATGTGACACTCGTCGGCTACGGCAATGCGAACAATGGGCCGTACGGAGTCAAGCGAGAGGTCACCACCAACCTCAACGGAATCACCAATGCCGGCGAGGCGTTCATTGGAGGCAACGGCCTCGATACGTGCCAAGGGGATTCGGGCGGCCCGGCGTTCGTTCAGCTGCCCGACGGCAGCTGGCGCGTGTTCGGTATCACCTCGTACGGGGGAGCCTGTGGTGGCGGCGGTTACTACTCGATGATGCACCGGGGCATGGCATGGTTCGAGCAGCAGGTGGGGATCGATCTGACCCCCTGCACCGATGCGAACGGCAACTGGGATCCGGGGCCCGGTTGCGGAGGTTTCCCGCTGGCACCGATGGCTGGTGGATCGAGCTGGGGCGCCCAGTGTGGCGGCGGACCCATCTCGGGTGCCGCGGCAACCTGTGGCGCTCCGTTCGATGGCGGCAGCGGCGGGGGCCCGGTCGATGTGCCCGACGAGCCCGACGACTGCGAAGGGTGCCAAGAGTACATCGGCTTCCTCGCCGGGACGGGTGCTCGCGACGTTCAGCCCGATGGGACGTTCTATCAAGCGCCAGCGGGCGAGCACCGAGGCCGACTGGTGGGACCCACCAATGCCGACTTCGATTTGTACCTGTTGCGCTGGACCGGCGCCGAATGGGTCGTCGCTGCAAGTTCCGCTTCGGCAGCGAGCACGGAAGACGTGACGTACGTCGGTCCGTCGGGTGCGTACGTATGGCTGGTGGACTCGTACGCGGGGTCCGGAGAGTACTCGCTGGAACTCTCCACGCCGTAGCGCTACTCGGCAACGAGCGGCGTCGAGGAGGCGGCTTTCGCCTTCTTGGCGTCGCGTTCACCCGAGCGGGCGCGGATCATGCGGAAGTAGCGGGCGCCCACGCCCGAAGCCTCAGCAGCCTTGGACACCGACCCCGCGCTCTGCTCGAGGGCACGCTCGATGTAGCTGCGTTCGAACGCGCGAACGATCGCCTTTCGCGCGTCCGGCAGAGACAAGCCCTGCTCGAGCACGTGGGTGAACGGGTGCTCGTCGAGCGACGGCGCAGCATCGTGTGCTGTGCCCTCGGGTGGGCGCGTGGTGCCGGGCAGGCTCGGGACGGGCTCGCGCGGTCCACCATCGCGGGTCCACGCAAGGTCTCCCAGCGCTGCGTAGCGGGCCACGTTGTTCTGCAGTTCGCGGACGTTCCCCGGCCAGCTGCTGCGCTCGAGGCGGTTGAGCAGTGCGGGCGGCAGCGGCGCGTCCGGGCGCAGTCGATGCCAGAACGCCTGTGCCAGTCGCCGCACGTCGCCGCTTCGATCACGCAGCGGCGGAAGCTCGATGCGCGTGACGGCGAGACGGAAGTAGAGGTCGTCCCGGAAGCGGCCGTCGCGAACCATGTCGGCGAGGTCGCGGCGCGTAGCGGCCATGAAGCGGACGTTCACCTTGATCCGCTTGGTGGAGCCGACGCGTTGAATCTCGGAGCGCTCGAGGGCGCGAAGAAGCTTGGCCTGGAGGTCGAAGTCGAGGTCGCCGATCTCGTCCAGCAGCAGCGTGCCACCGTTGGCTTCTTCGAAGACCCCGCGGCGTGCCTCGGTGGCGCCGGTGAACGAGCCCTTCTCGTGGCCGAACAGCGCCGATTCGACGAGGTTCTTGGGGATCGACGTGCAGTCCAGCACCACGAACGGCCGGTCGGCACGGGGACCGAGCTCGTGCAGCGATTCGGCGAGCAGTTCCTTGCCCGTGCCCGTTTCGCCCTCGATCACCAGCGGCAGCGTCGACTCCGCGAGCCGGCGGCACAGCGGAAACAGTCTCCGCATGGCTGCGGACGAACCGATGACGCGACCGATGCCTTGCTCGAATCGTTGATGCCCGGGGTCGTCGACCCGCGTCTTGGCGGGGGCCGATACGAAGCAGTTGCCTGTTTGTTGCTGCACGAAGTCCTCCACGGCGGCTCGCGGATCCAGCCCCTCCGTGGGCGGGTCACGCGAATCCGGTCTCTCCGATGGCGCAGTGGGGGCACAACCCGACAGGCGATGAGACTTTTTTCGCATTGGGACACTTCTGGTGCGACCCGAACGCACACGGTAGGCGCAGGAAGCCCTGATTCCGTGCCGGATCAAACCGTTCCGAGCGATCGCCCGAACTGCCCGGGATCTCGTGAGCACG
>CAYSPB010000233.1:0-12166 GCA_964432695.1 uncultured Nannocystaceae bacterium | reverse complement strand
GAGCTCGATCCAGCCATCTTGCCCGTCGCCTACCCGCTCGCCTCGGAACCGGGCTTCGTGATTACCTCGGTCGGCTCGGACTACCTCGGTCGACTGCTCTCTCCGATGTAAACCGCATCGGCAAGTGCACCAATCCGGAAGTGATGCGCAGGTCTATCGGTTTCGGTCTGGGTGACCACCGCCTCTGGACTCGAGACCGGGCTCGAGCACGACTGCCCCTGATCACCCGGACCGTTCTTTGCAGCGCATCTCGAGTTGCGCGGCTGCAGAATCGGTTTGCAGGCATGTGCATGGTCGTACGCGGCTCAATGCCGCATCACAACTCTCGTGACCGACGTCCGCTTGCTTGCTCCACTCCTGGCAGTCGCACTCGCTCCCGCGTGCTCGCCGGCTCGGGCCGCAAAACCGACGACGTCCAGCTGCGTGCGCGACGACCCTCGCGTCGGATCTCGAGCGTTCGGCTTCTCCTTGCCCGGCACCGACGGGAAGACCGTCCAGTTCGACGGAACGGACCAGGTCACGCTGCTCGTCTTCTGGGCCAGCTGGTGTAAGCCGTGCGCCGAGGAGTTGCCAGCCTACGAGGCGATGATGCAGCGGATCGGTGGCCGAAGGGCGGCGCTGACGTTGGTCTCGACGGATGAGAACCGAGAGACCGCCGCAGATGCCTTGCGCCGTTTCGGAGTGCGAACGCGCAGTGCCTACGCCGGCGAGGTCGAGTTCAACCGATACCTGTCACCAACACTGCCTTGGACGATCGTCGTCGATTCGAAACAGACGATTCGAGCTGTGCATCGCGGATTCGACGCCGCGTGCATCGACGAAATCGAGCGGAGCATCGTTGCGTTGACCCGCGACCGGTGACCCGAGTCGCACGCACCCGAACGGAGAGAGAACACAGTATGACCATCCGAATCATCCCAACAATTTCCCTTTCGCTTTGCATGGCCGCCATGGCTTGCGCCGGCGCACAGTCGGACCGTCCCGCGGCAGCGGGATCACGAGCCGCGACATCGAACGAGACCGGCGCGACGGCGGCAGCTGCCCAGGAGGCACTCCAAGGCCTGGAGGCAGCCAAACTCACCTCCGCTCCCCTGCGTGCGCGGGCGATCGCGAGGCTCGACGCGCCGGTCGATGACGTTTGGGGATACGTCGCCAACCACGACAACCTCGTCGAATACGGGGCACCGACGGGGCTCAAGCATGTCTCGATCGACAACTCGAACGCAGACGCGCCGGGCGGAGTCGGCTGCAAACGCGAGTGTCTGGCCAACGAAAACGACCGTTTCGTGGAGGAGGTGCTCTACTTCCGGCCACCGTATGTGTTCGCCTACTCGGCAACCGAGAACACCTGGGGGCTGACCGAGCACCTGGGCGTGGTGATCGTGCGGCCGACGGCAGACGGCAAGTCCGAGCTCGAGTGGCGGCAGTACTTCAACACGGCGAAGCCCGATATGACCGAGATGATGAGCCAGAACATGCAGGGGATGCTCAGTGGCCCGCTGCTCGGCTTCTTCGTGGAGCGGTTCGGAGGCGAAGTGCTCCACGGGTGAGACCGTCAACAGTCAGCTTCGATGCTCACGTCGAGCGGTCGAAGAGACGGGACGACTTTGCGCAGCCGCAAAGTCGTTCTGCGTTCATGCAGCGCGGATCTGGTCCATACTGTCCACCATCGTGATCGCATGGGGGGATCTGAAGTACGTGCTCGCGCTGTCGCAGCACGGCACCGCCACCGCAGCGGCACGCTCGCTGGGCGTGAATGGGACCACTGTCGCGCGTCGGATCGCCGCCCTCGAAGAACACCTCGGAACGCGACTGTTCGACAAGCGGGGCAACGAGACGCTGCCTACGGCGGCCGGTGAGATCGCCATCGCCGTAGCGGCGCGAATCGAGGCCGAGGTTCACGGCCTGGATGCCGAGATTCAGGGCCTCGACGGTGAGCTTCGGGGCAGCCTCAGCGTCACGGCGATGGACGTGATGTTCGAAACGTGGCGGGCGGACATTGCCGAGTTCCGTCGTCGCTACCCTAGGGTCACCCTGTCGCTCGCCTCGAGCAACCGTCCCGTCGACCTCACTCGGCGCGAAGCAGATGTCGCCATCCGCTTCTCCGCCTCACCGCCAGAGCACCTCGTGGGACGTCGGCTCAGCGAGTTGCTCTTTGCGGTCTACGTGTCCGAGGACCTCGTGACGGCGGTCTGTCATGGGCGGGACCCGTTCACCGTGCCATACGCGGCCTATCCATGGCTCGGGTGGGAAGCACCGTTCGCAGAGCCGACGGACCGTGTCATCGACCGGTACGCGCCCGGAGCGGACGTACACTTGCGCGTCACGTCGATGCCGCTGCTGGTCCGTTGCATCGAGGACGGACTGGGCGTCTCCGTGTTGCCGTGCGTCCAAGGTGATCGCAATCCATCGCTCGTCCGGCTGGGCCACTACTTCGAGGGGGGCACGTATCTCTGGGCACTGACGCATGACCAGCTCAGAGAGACGGCGCGCGTACGAGCATTCATGGACTTCGTCGGCGAACTCGCGGTGCGTGACAAAGACATGCTGCTTGGACGCTCCCCCCGACGACCTACGGTCCCCGTTGCGTCTTGACTCTGCTCGTACGCAGAATCGACTTGCGAAGCTCGGCATGGCTCGTTCCTGGGCGCCCCCGCAGGATGGGGTCATGGAAATTCAACGCAAGTTCATCGTCAATGTCCCCGTCGAACAGGTGTGGGACGTCCTCGGAAAGCGCTTTCACGACGTGGGCGATTGGTCCACGGGCGTCAAGGCATCGCGCGCTCTCCAGACGGTCGGTCCGGCTGGCGTACCGCATCGGCAGTGCGAAGTTCCATCGCTGGGGCTCATCACGGAGCGCGTCGACGCCTTCAGCGAGGCGGACCGGACGTTCTCGTACACGATCGTCGAAGGGGCGCCCGGTTTCGCGAAGCGCATGGGCAACACGTGGTGGGTTCGGTCGCTGGATGAGCGCAGGACGGAGGTTTCCTTTCGGCTCGAGGCTGAGCTCAAGCCCGTCGCGGATTTCTTGATGGGCTGGATGATGAAGCGACAGATGTCGAAGGTCTGTGACGAGGTCTGCGCTGACCTGCGCACCTTCATCGAGACCGGAGCTCCATCGGAGTCGAAGAAGGCCGCGCTCGAAAAGGCGGCCTGACCCCGCCTCATCGTCAGGCACAGTCGCCCGGCTGACCGCTACTGAGGCAGGACTTGCGTCAGCACGAAGCCGGTCGTGTACGGGTACTGAAGACCTCTGACGAGCGTTTGAGGGAAATGAAATGGGAAAAAGCCGACGCGGAGAAGTACGGCTTGTCCCCGTCGAGGGCGGTGCTCAGGCAGCGGGACCGGCGGTGGATTGAGGCAAAGGGCGGCGGAGCGAAGGCGTCCGTGAAAGCCGGTCCGAAACGACCGCCGAGCGCAGCGCGTGGCGAGCCGACAAGACGCTGTAGTACACAACCGTGTGCGCCCGCGGCGGAGGGACCAGCGCACACAGCCGAGCCAGAAAGGTGTGCGGGCTCATCTGAGCGTAGGTGGCCCCGTAGCGATTCGGTTTCTTGAAGTGCACCCGGACCTGTTCGTCGGCGGTGCGCGCCACGCCAGCACGGCCGGCGCGCAGCCCGAGTTCGTAGCCGACCCAGGCGCCGAGGCTGAAGCCGACCGCGACCTTCGTCGTGCCGACCAGCGCTGCGTACAACGGTGCCGGCTCCGACCGCGACGACCGACGAAGGAACGGGCAGGACGAGGTCCCCCACCAGGAGCCCCACCAAAACGGCGGCGAGGTGCGCCGACGGCTCTGCATCTTCGAGCAGTGCCGCGCTATAGGCCTCGAGAGCATCGCCCCACAAGATGAAGGGCACCACGGTCGTGGCGAGCAACCCGATGCCGGGCAGGAGAGGGGAGCGACGCGCGCGGCGTCAGGGTCCCGGAACGAGGCGGGGGTTGTACAGGGCGACCGCCTGACCGGGCGCGGGCGTGTCGGCGATGACGATGAACACCAGCTCATCGAGCGGGCCGGCGAAACCCAGCGGCAGGTCGACTTCGCCGTGGGTGCCGTCGCTGCCCAGAACCTCGGAGATGTAGGTATCTCCGGGCCCGGCCATGCCCGGCGGAACGCGTCGGACCTGGAAACTCATCTCGCCGACCGTGGGGCTTCCATCGGTCTCGACGAACTCGTAGGCGAAGCGGAGGACCGGTTCATCCTCGAACGGGAGGACCATGCCGGAGAACGAGGCCTCGGCGTAGCCGCCGCCGGTCGGGTAAGGGCGGAGCATCAGCACGTCGGTTTGCCCGCCGAAGGCGGGGGAGAGAAACATAGGAAACCGCCAGCCGCCGCCCACCGTGTTCGGCTGCATCGGGCTGGCGTCGCAGGGGGCCGGGCTGAGTTTGGCGCCACCGCTCGTCGATGCCCACTGCGCCATGCAGCTGTTGGCGAAGAAGTCGTAGAGCACCGCTTCGCGATCGGGTTCGGCGTCGGTTGTTTCGACCGGCCCTTCGTCGGCCGATGCGTCGCCCTCGCTGCTCGTGCCATCGGGCTCCGCCGACGTGGTGTCTTCGGACGCGTCGGTCGTGGTGCTCGGGTCCGTCGTGAGGCCGGGCGCAGCGGAGGTGCTCGTCGAGCCCTCGGCCGCGATCGGCTCCATTGCGACGGTCGGGTCCTCGAAACACGCCGTCGCCCCTGCCACGAGGCACACCACCGTCAGCATCCGATTCCCCATGCGGTCATTATCCGGGACGGACGGAGCCGCCGTCGATGTCGGCGGCATGTCGCGGTGAACTCAGCGCTCCGACCACACGGCGAGCTCATTGCCGCCGGGACCGGAGAAGTGAAAGCGCCGACCGCCGGGGAAGTCGAACGGGGCGGTCGAGATCGTTCCGCCCGCAGACTTCACCGCTTCGAGCGTTGTATCGAGAACGTCCGAATACAGCGCCACGAGGGGTCCTCCGATGCCTTTGGGGTCTCCCTGCGCCAGGCCGCCTTGCTCGCAACTCTCGCCGACGATGCCCGCGTAGCCGGGCCCATCGTCCTTGAACGACCAGCCGAACGCGGCGCCGTAGAACGCCTTGGCGGCGGCGAGCTCCGAGGCCGTTATTTCGACGTAATCGATCGGGGGTCCATGGGCTCCGGGCACGCTCCAGACGCATTCCTGTCAGCAGTCGCGCGCGCGGAGCTCGTTCGTCCGCATCCACGCGCGCACCAGCTTCATCTCGGTTTGGGTCGGTGCCCGGTTGTGTTGGCCACGAATCTGGACGACAGCGCCGTTGCGGACTTCGATCGTGACCATGCTGAGTCCGGCGACACGCAGGCTCCACAGCGAGCACTCGCCCCGCGACGCAGCGCCTGCGTACGAGGCAACGCAGTGCGAGAGTCGCCGTCCCTCCTGATGAACACCCTGCAGCGTGCAGAGCTCGCGGATGCTGGTCTCAGGTTGGCGCCGCGCAGTGACGACCAGCGGCTTCAGAGCCGTCGGTTCCCAGCGGCTCGGGGGTGGTGCAGGAATGCGTCGACCCCGAGCCGGATGTCGGCCGGCTTCGACTCGTCGACGGCGCGCGAACCTCCGCTCGGCGACGTGTGCTCTCAGGCTTGCCATCGTGCGCCCCTGCAGTCGGAGGTCCCGGATCCCATCGACGACGCGCACCGTGAAGTTCACGTCGTCGAGCGTCAAGCCCGGCTGACGGCAAAGCCAACCGATCGCGTTCGACCGCCGAGTCTCGCGCGGTTCGGTATCCGGCCACGGTCCCCAGGCCGAGCGCCCCAGCGCATGCCCGAGCCAGCGCGTTCCACTACGGGCGACGACCTGGGCCATGCGCACGGCAGGGCCCAGGCCTTCGACGCCGTACGTGCGTCCGAGCGCGTGGCATTCCTTGCGCGAGAGCGCGTAGCCGAGTCGTCCATCACGCGAAAGCGCGTAGGGACTTTCGCCCTGGGCGATGGCAACGAAAGCTCTCAGTCGCGCCAACGAGACGTCTTCGGTGTTTCGCATCCACTCTGCGAGCCAGAACCGGGGCATCGTGTAGCGGCAGTAGAGATGGTCGATCAGTGACCAGAGCAGTCGCGGGACCGTATGGCCGCGCGCGACCCATGTGTCGGGGTCGCGAATCCAATGACGGCGTTGAGCCGTGGCAGCGTGCAGCATCGGCCAAAACGAGGGCCGCAGCAGAATTCGGCGACGTTTGTAGAGAGCGACGAACGGCGAGCCCCGGAAGTGGTGCTGATACAGTTCGACAGCGTCCGGATAGCTTCGCAGACTATCTTCAATTGCGGACTCGTACAGGGCGCGAGCCTCGAGGCGCAGTGCGAGCGCGGAAGGGGCCATGGCGGAAACTCCTGGTAATGCGCCAAAGCGCGAAACAGGCAGGAGAGGGGCCGCCAGCGGCCCACGAGAAACTCGGTGCGAGCGTCGCAGGCTCAAACGCGCGAGCGCGGAGCGGGCCCCATCCCTGGGCATGCCTGGGGACGGGTGAAGCGGAAAAACAACGTCATCGGACGCCTTTGCGACAAGCGGTGTAGCAGCGCCAAACGTCGGCGCAATGAGAAAGTGTGGGGACTTCGACTCAGGTTCCGTCGGTGAGGGCCGGGCTGCTTCCGTACAGCTCGTACTCGATGGTGTGCAGTCGCGGGTATGCATCGACGTGTACCTGCTTCAACGGCACGCTCATGGCGAAGTCGCGTGTGTATCCGTGCTCGAACGCCCAGGAGAAGTAGCGGACGAGCAGGACGGCGCGCGCTTGGTCGGGGACCCGGAGCTCGGCGACGATTTCCACGTCGGGGTCGTACGCAGTCACCGTTCGAGTGCCCGCACCGCGAACCGAAATCTCGAGCTCGTAGCGGGTGCTCCACGCATCGACCCACGGATCCTCGACCGGGGCCGTTGCTGTGACCGAGACCATCGCAGACCGGGTGGGGGCGATTTGCTTGACCGGCTTCAAGCGCCTCTGAAGCCTCGCGCGCTTGTCGTTGAACGTGGCGACCGCGGCGTCGACGTCCTCTGCCGTCTCGACCGCGCGGTACCAGCTCCTCACTTCGATCGTCCGCCCTGCGTTTGGCCCGGTCAGCGGCACGTAGTACAGCCGCGGCAGCCCGAGCCCGTCGTCGTAGACCTCGCGTTCGAAGTAGATGCGTGCGTCGGCCGGGGCATAGCCGAGAACGCGCAGCGGCTCATCGCCGCCGACGGTTGCGTGTGCGGCCGAGGGGAGCAACCACAGAAACACAGATGCGAAAACGAGGAGGGCGCGGGCCATGGCTACGCGAAGACGCGCGGTCGCAGCGTGGCATTCCTCCGAACGGACACGTTTGGATACAAATCTCCAACAACGACGACCTGGGCGCGCTGCGTGGGACCGGCATGCTCGAGCTATGGGTCGTCGCACGTTTCTCGAGCATCTGCGCGCTGCTGCTGCCTTGCTGGCGCTTCAGCTGACGGGCGGTTGTTCCACGCCAAAGCTCGAGGGGGCGGTGCCTCCGAGTCCGGAGCAACCGATCCTCGTAGTCGGTGCCGGTGTCGCGGGGCTGACTGCTGCGCGGGCGCTCCGCGATGCAGGATGGACGGTGATCGTCTTGGAGGCCAGAGATCGCGTGGGCGGCCGTGTCCATACGGTGCGGCTTGGAGACGCGGTCGTCGACGAGGGCGCGGCGTGGATTCACGGACCCGAGGACAATCCGATCTCGAACTACCTCGACGCCAAGGGCATCGGACGCCAGCCGTTCGACCTCGAGACCGCGCACGCGCCTCTGTACGATGCTCGCACCGGCTCGACGCTGACCGATGCGGAGCTGCGCGCCTTGGAGAAGGGCTTGGATCGGTTCGAGTCCCGGGCGTTTTTCATGTCGGGGGCGACCGATGATGACACATCGGTTCGGTCGTTGATCGAGCGCTTCTTGACCAAGCAGGGCTACGCGGAACCACTTCGCACCCGGCTGCAGATCAACCTGGAGTTGATGTTCATGCCGATGTCCGGGCCGATGTCGGAGCTTTCCGTCGGTCGCATGATGGACGGTACGCAGGGCTCTGGCGGCGATGCCATCGTGAATGGAGGCTACGTCCGACTTGTCGACAGCCTTGCCGAGGGTCTCGACGTCCGTCTGGGGGCGACCGTGCGGTCGGTCGAGCGCCGCGAGGACGGCGTCACGGTGCGACTCGAGGGCGAGGTTGTTCACGGGTCGCACGCCATCGTCACCGTACCGTTGGGGGTGCTCAAGTCGGGTGGCCTCGTGTTCGACCCGCCGCTTCCCGCCCGAAAGCGCGACGCGATCGAGCGCATCGGTTTTGGCACGCTCGAGAAGATCATCCTTTCGTGGGAGGAGCCGTGGTGGGGAACCGGCCCCGGCGACATCGTCGTGATGACCGGCGTTGGCGAGGCGCGTGGGGCCCCGAGTTTCCTCGACATGACCGCATCCGCCGGCAAACCCACGCTCGTCGGGATGGTCTCGGGGATCGCCGCCGAGCAAGCGCAAGCGTCGATGACGGACGCGCAGTTGGTCGAGGCCGCGCTCACGTCACTGTCCCTGGGCTGGGGGGTGCCGGTTCCTGCGCCCAAGGCCATGCGAGTGACGCGCTGGGGCTCGGACCCCTTCACGCAAGGCGCCTACTCGTTCCGCAGTGTCGGCATGCTCGACGGCGACGTCGAGGCGTTGCGGGCGAGCGTCGACGGCCGATTGCTGTTCGCCGGGGAGGCGACGAGCGAACGCCAGTGGGCGACCGTTCACGGTGCAATGCTCAGCGGCTTGCGGGAAGCCCAGCGCATCGATCCTCGCGCATCGATCGTGGGTACCACGGCCGGATCGCTATGATGGGACCGATGTCTACGCACGTCCTGCTCGTCGAAGACGACGACGCTCTCGCTGGCTTGCTCGGCGACTACCTCTCGCGTCATGGCTACGCACTCACGCGCGTAGCCGATGGTCTGGCGGCCGTCGAGGCGATCGAACGCCGTCGACCCTCGCTCGTCTTGCTCGACCTCATGCTGCCGGGTATCGATGGGCTGGAGGTTTGTCGGCGGGTTCGGCCCGGGTTTCCGGGCCCGATTCTGATGCTCACCGCCCGGGTCGAGGACGTCGACGAAATCATGGGACTCGACGTCGGGGCGGACGACTACATCAAGAAGCCGGTCGATCCCCGGGTGCTGCTCGCACGGCTTCGCGCGGCCCTCCGTCGCGGTGGGGGAGCAGGTGCCGAAGCGACACCTCAGCGCTTGGAATTCGACGGGCTCGTCGTCGATGCCGGCCGCCACGAAGTCACGGTCGATGGCACCGACGCTCGATTGACCACAGCCGAGTTCGACCTGGTGTGGCTGCTCGCATCGCGGGCGGGCGAAGTTCTCACGCGCAACGAGCTGCACCAGGTGCTTCGCGGCGTCGAGTTCGATGGGGTCGATCGCTCGATCGATCTTCGCGTTTCCCGCGTGCGCAGGAAGCTCGGTCCCGATGGTGCGAGCCGGATTCGCAGCGTTCGCAACGCGGGCTACCTCTGGGCGGTCCAGCGATGAACTTGGCCACGGTGCGGGTCGTTCGCGTGGCCGCCACGGTCTTCATCGTGCTGCTGCTGGGTACGCTGCTCACCGCGTGGACCCTGGAGGAGGCGTTCGTGCAGCACGAGACGACCGAGCTCGCTGAAGAGTTCGGCCGCATCGCGCCACTCGTCCTGGAGGATGCACCGTCCAGCTGGCGGGTTGCCAACACCGAACTTCCACCGCCCGTGGCGGTCCGCGAGCGAGCTCAGGTGCATGTGGTCGGTGAGCGCTACGTCGTCACGGCGGTCGCAGACGACGACATGCTCGTCTGGGTGGCGACCTTCAACGCGGGGTGGATACCGGGTTGGGCGGGCCCGGCCGTCGTGGCCATCGCGCTGGTGCTCGCGCTGGGGGCGGCTACAGTGCTCACCGTTCCCCTGCTTCGCCGAGTCCGGCGACTTGCGAGTCACGTGGAGGCCTTCGCGGCGGGCCGATTCGACGAGCGCGCCGGCCTTGCCGGGCATGATGAGGTTGCGGCGCTTGCCGAGGACTTCAACCGCATGGCCGACCAGGTCCAGGACCATTTCGCAGCTCAGCAAGCGCTCGTTCAGGCGATCGCCCACGAATATCGAACGCCGCTCGCATCGGCCCGGATTGCCGCGGCGCTCGTGGCCGAGTCAGACGATGCAGCCGATCGGGCGAGGCAGGCCGAGCGACTCGACGCCGCCCTGGACGACCTGGAGCGTTTGGCCGATGAAGTTCGGTTCTATGCCCGTGCGGGGGAGCCGGCCGAGGCGGAGGCGATCGACCTCGCGACAATCGTGCGAGAGCGGGTCGAGCGGGCGAAGGGGCTTCGCGAGCTAGCCTGGACCGTCGATGCCCCGGGGTCTCTCGTTTGGTCGGGCAGTCTTCCGCTCGTCGCGCGGGTGGTGGACAACCTGCTCACGAACGCGAGCCGCCACGCGCGGAGCCGCGTCGCGGTTGCGCTCGAGGAGGGGCCGCACGGCGTGTTGCTGCGCGTTGACGACGACGGACCCGGAATCCCCGAATCCGAGCGCGCCGTGGTGTTCGAGCCGTTCGTTCGGCTCGATCGCGCGCGAAACCGTGGCGTGGGTGGGCACGGGCTGGGGCTCGCCATCGTTGGCCGCATGGTCCGCGCCGCGGGTGGCACGGTGAAGATCGACGATGCCGCGCTCGGCGGCGCGTCGGTGCGCATCCACCTTCGCACTTGATGTCGGTGAAGGTGAGCCTCGAAAAAAAGTCATCGGTTCGACGCCGTCCAATCCACTGCGCTGCCGATGCGTCCCGGAATGATCTGTGCAGCGGGCGTCCTCGTGCTGGCGGTGGGGTGCACCGTCGATGCGACCGAGGACTCGACGTTCGACAACCAGGCCACGGGAGGAATCGGATCGGCGGGGCCGACGGGCGCCTCCGACTCGCAGAACTCCACCACGGACGCCGACGACGAGAGCGCCGACGAGACCGGCGAGAAGCTCGACGTTCCCGACCAACCGATGTTGTGTGACTCGGTGCTGCCCGCCACGATGCGGGACTTCAAGGGGTTCGGGGAGGCTGGCGGCCACCCGGATTTCGAAGTCTCTGCGCGCGGGGTCGTGCACGAGGGCCAGACGTACATGGGCTGGAACGACGTGGGCTGCGGCCTCGTCGAGCCGACGATCGGCGCCGATCGCAAGCCCGTCGCGTACACCGGCCCTCCCGACGTTGCTGAAGGCGGGCCGATGATTCGCGCCGGCGTGGGTCGTCAGCAGCGCGTTGTTTCAGGGACCGGATGCTGGCCCTCCACGTCGGGCGTATGCAACGTCGGAACGTGCCAGCCCTGGGTCTTCGACCCGCCCACGTACGAGATCGAAGACGCCACCACGTTCAACCAGTGGTTCAACACCATCGACGGGGTGAACATGGAGGTCGACGTCAACCTGGGCCTCGTCGAGGACCCGCCGGGGTCGGGCGTGTTCGTCTACGACAGCAACGCCTTCTTCCCACTCGACGGGCTCGCGTTTGGCAACTCGCCCGGCCTGGCGCACAACTATCACTTCACGACCGAAGTCCACGTGCTCTTCGAGTACGAACAAGGCCAGGTTTTCACCTTCCGCGGTGATGACGACCTTTGGATCTTCGTCAACGGGCGCCTCGCGCTCGACGTGGGCGGCCTACACGAGGCGCTCCAAGGCACCATCGA
Organism: uncultured Nannocystaceae bacterium; assembly: GCA_964432695.1. Taxonomy (GTDB): domain Bacteria; phylum Myxococcota_A; class Polyangia; order Nannocystales; family Nannocystaceae; genus CAJXVA01. Next base: position 519 of record CAYSPB010000233.1, on the reverse strand, counting down.
CTTCGACGCCCAGGCCGCCGAGCTCGGCATCTCGCCAGGTCAGAACTACGAGATGGACATTTTCCACGCGGAGCGTCAGACCAGCGAGTCGAACTTCCGTATCGAGACCAACATTCGCTGCTTCGAGCCCAACCCGGTCGGCTGAGCGTCAGCGGCTGAACTCGGCGATCGACTGGGCCAAGCTGCGGGCTCGGTCGAGGCGAGCGAGCAGGTCGGTGGGGTCGGCGGTTGGTGCTGCCTTGCACACTTCGTCGAGGTAGCTGACCAGGGCTTGGCGCAGGTTGTCGGTGACGGAGTTGGCTGGGCTTGCCGTCGTGGGTGCCGGTTGCGGCGCTGCGGGCACGCGCGTGGCTGGCGGGACGGCCATGGCGGCACGGGTCCGGACAGGTGCGGGGTTCGGTGTGCGAACCGGTGGACGCTGGATGTCCTTGGCGGTGGGCGCCGACGCTCCCTGAACGACGGACTGATCCCCCTTGTGGTCGAGCAGTCCGTCGGCCTTTGCGATCAGCAGCGAGCACA
>CAYSPB010000232.1:0-12241 GCA_964432695.1 uncultured Nannocystaceae bacterium | reverse complement strand
CTGCGGCGCAGGGGTGGTGTGGTTCGGCGCGGCGGGACAGCCCACGAGGGCCACGAGGGCGAGCAGCAGCGCAGAACGCATGAGGTGCGGTTTACCGCCTCCGACGACGTCTCGCCAAGAGCACGGGGACGCAAAGCACCAGCGGTGCCATCGGCGGGGTGTTGGAGCCGTTGCTGCAGCCACAGCCCTCGTCGGTGACGGGGTCGGGCGGCGGGTCTTCCCCCACCTCGATGGTGAAGTCCACCCGCGTTTCGTTGCCTCCTTCGTCAGCGACCACGACGTGGAACTCCCAGGTGCCGATCGGGAGGTCGTCCACGGCGAACCCCGGCTCGGCCCGTACCGAGGGGTCGTGTGGGCGCGGGTCGTCGGTCGGCCACGCGTAGACGGGGTAGGCCTGGGGATGCTGGTCGTCGGTGGTCTCGAAGACGACGTCGAAGTCGGCTGGCGCCTGGAAGTACTGGCCGTCGCGAGGCTCGAGCAACGCGACGACGGGCGCCTGCACGTCGACGTAGGGCGCGCCGAACAGGCGGATGAGTCGGTCGGCTGCATTCTGACGGTTTGGGTCGCCGCACTGCGCGTCGTTCAGTTCGGGGCAGGACGCATCCCCCGGCGTGAGGTCGGTGTCCTCGACCATGCGGTCGCACGCTTCGCGGAAGGACGTCGGAGCGTTGTTCCCGCTGGGGAACATGATCGTGCCCTCGACGTCGATGTGGTCGAGACCCCACGAGTGGGCGGCTTCGTGCAGTGCCGTGGTCGCGCCGCCGTTGACCCACGTGTTCAGTTCGCCGTCGAGGTGTGCGAACGCGACCTGGTTGGGAAGCGCATCGTGGCAGTCTCCCGCGGGCGCGCTTCCGAGGGCGCCATAGACCTCGTCGGTCCCTCCGTAGATCACCATGGTGTACTCGCCCTCGGTGGGGCGCTGCGCGGTCACGCGGATGCCGTAGTCGGAGACGTCGCTCCGCATCGCCTGCAGCACGCCGACCTTGGTCTGTAGAGACCCGGAGAACGGCTCGAAGGGCGTTTCGAGGTTGTACCAGGTGCAGTTGCGTCTCGCGTCAGAGGGGTTGCACTCGGAGAGGTCGACGCCATCGAAGTTCACGAACAGCGTCGTGTTCGTTCCCAGTGCGTGCGGGCGGGGCAGGGTGGCGAGGTCCTGCAGAGGGGGACGTGCCGGAATGGGCGCGTCCATGCGGTGCGCGGGCGCGGCGAAGTCGGTCGCAGCAGCGAGTGTGAGGACGAGCGCGCTCGCGATCACCCGCGGCGCCTCCAGCCGGCGACGAGCAGAAGCAGCCACGCAAGGCTCGGCGTACGGCCCGGAGCGACGCGGCAGGCTTCGGCGCCCGCCGGGTCGTCGTCGTCTCCCTCGACATCGGGCAGGTCGCTCCCCTCGGGCAAGATCGTGAAGTCGACGGTGTCTTCGCTGCGGTTCCCGGCTTCGTCGGTGAGGACGATTCGCAGCGAGTAGTCGCCTGGCTCGGGGTTGGAAATCGCCAGCTCGAGATCCTGCTCGATGCCGACGTTGTCGTTTGGCGTGCCGACCGGCTCTCCGTTGTTGAAGACCTCGATGTCGTAGAACTGCGGGTGCAGCTCGTCGTCGATGGCACCGCGCAGCACGAACGTGGTCGGCAAGACGAATGAGGCGCCGTCGGGCGGGTAGACGATCTCGAACTCGGGCGGGTTCACGTCGGGGACGTGCGCGCCGAAGAGCAGCAACATCTCCTGGTAGCCGTTTTGAAAGCCCGGCTCGCAGAACTGGGTATGGATCTGGTTGCAGGTCCCCGGCGTTCGTTCGAGCGAGGTGTTCGCGACGATCGGCAGGCACTCATCGAGAAACGTCTGCGAGAGGCCCGCCGCTTTGAACGGGTTCATCACGTCGGACTCGGAATCGACGTGCTCCAGGCCCCACGTGTGGGCGGCTTCCTGCAGGATGACCGTGGAGCCCGTGTTCGATCCAGAGAACGCCTGCGTGAAGCTGGTGTCGCCGCGATTGAGGTCTTCGCAGTCGATGTACGGAGCCACGCCGGCGAAGCTCTGTTCGCCGAGGTCGCCGTAGATCACCATCGTGTAGTCGACGTCGTCGGGTGGCCGCCGCGTGATCACGCGGACGCCGAAGTCGGCAACCACCGTGCGCGTCGCCTGCAGAATCGACATGCGCTGGGTGACGTTGCCCGTGTAGGGGCCGACGTAGCCGTCGAACAATTCCGCAAGGGTGCTGCAGTCGTAGTGCGGGTCGTTGCCGCAGCCCTTTTGCAGCACCGCGCCGTCGAAGTTGACGTACAGAAGTTCGGGCGCGCCATCGCGTGGCAGGGCGGCCTGCGGCCGAGGAGCGGCGGTCAGCGGCGGCGTGGTCGCGGGGTCCGCCAAGAGCGTGGCGGAGAGCAGAAGCAGCGAACCCGGAAGCATGCTGCCTTCAGGCTAGCAGGCTCCCGGGTTCGGAGACATCTGGCGCGAGGCCGGATGCGGCTCAGTCGCGGCGTCTTCGGACCGTCACGAGGCCGAGAAGGGCGAGAACGGCCCAGCCGGCAGTGCGGTCCGGCTCGACCGTGCAGCCGCCGCCGTCATCGCCACCGCCCGCGCCTGCGCCGTCGGTCTCCACGCCACCGTCGTCGTCGCCACCGTCGCCGTCGTCATCTCCGCCGTCGTCGTCTGACCCATCGTCACCGCCGCCGCCGTCGCTGCTGCTCTCGGTGCCACCGTCGTCACCGCCGTCACCGCCGTCATCGCCACCACTCCCCGCGGGGGGATCGCCTGCCACCGTGAAGGTGACCGAGTCGCCGGCCGGGTTGTCGTCCTCGTCCGTTGCGTCGATGGTGATCGTGTACTCGCCCCCGGGCAGACCGCTGATGGGGAACTGCAGTTCGCTCGGGCCGGCGTACGCGCCATCTTCTTCGACGGGTGCGTCGAGGCTGTCACTCTCGATGAGGATCGTTGCGTTGATGATGACCGGGGACTGGTTGTCCTCAAAGAGAATGCGCAGGTTGAGGTCGCCCTCGACGGTTGACCCATCGGTGGGCTCGAGGATCTGAACCGTGGGCGGTTGCGTGTCGGGGACGCCGGGCCCGAACAGAGCGAGCATCTCCTGATAGCTGTTTTGCACGTTGCTTGCGCAAAACTGCGTGTGCATCGCGTTGCAGGTCGCATTCACCGGCGTCGTGGATCCGTCATCGTTGAGACGGACGATGGTGAGGCACTCGTCCTTGAAGACTTTGTTCTGCCCCTGCGTCGTCGGGTAGAGCAGGTCGGTGTCGTCGTCGATGTGCTCGAGGCCCCATGTATGGGCGACCTCTTGGAGAATGATCTCTGCAATGCCGTCAGAGGTTCCTGAGGCTTCGAGCGTGAAGGAGACCTCGCCGCCGCGATTGTCGAAACAGTCGACCGGCCCTGGAGCGACCCCCGCAAACCCCTGTTGTCCTGCGCCGGCCCAGTCCCCGACCATCTCCATGTCGTAGTCGCCGCTCTGTGGTCGCGTATCCGTAACTGTGATTCCGAAGTCGTTGACCCGAGCGCGGACGATTTGGATGACGGAGGCTCGTTTGGCCGCGTCTCCGGTGTACGGAAGCACCGTGCCGAAGAAGAGAGTGGAGCAGTTGTTCTGCGGTCCCGAGTTGCAGGCATTCATCTGCCCGCCGTCGAAGTTCACGTAGAGGATCTTGTCCCCGAGCGCTTGAGGGTGGAGGGGTCCGTCGAACGCGCCGGGCGGAGACGGAACGTCCGGGGCCATTGCGCCGGCCGGCTGCATCGGAAGGGCGCCTTCCACCGTGTCGGTCGGGTCGACCTGGAGGTCGTCCGCGGGGACCGGGGAGACCGCGAGGATTACGGGCAAAAGCGTGGGCAATGGCAGGATGAGACCGACGAGAGACATGACAAACCTCCGAATGCGACCAGGGGTCGCATGGCCAGAGAGTAGGCCAGAAGGTCGCAGTCCGGGGACGGAAATGTGTAGTGCGAATGACGAAAACGATGTCGGTTTGAATCCGACATCTTGCTCGGTTGACCGGTGGTGACCCTTAGACCGAGCGCGTGCGGTGCTCGTGGAGTACGTCCGCGACGATCTCGGCGGACTGCGCGCGCGCTTGGCGAGCTGCCGGCACGTACATCAAGAGGGTCAACCCAAGCTGCACCCCGGTGATGAGCGCGAGCACTGAACTCGACCGTTCCGGCACTCGACTCGACGTCGACATAGCCCGTGACCGGGTGGAGTCGGGAGAGCGCAACGAAGACCGGACCCCGGACGGTGAACGAGCCCGACGTCTTGAACGGGATCCGCTTCGTGGCGAGCCAGGAGGAGACAGCACCGTGCGTGGGACTCTCGCTGCGAACGTCCGAGGATTCGGGCTCTCGACTCGACGTCGAACAGATCGGGGGCGGAGAGGTCGACGTGCTCTCGCTCCGTACCGAGGCTTGGAAAGAGAAAGGTCCCGGCTCACCAAGCAGCGGTGAGGGCTCGCCGGAGGCGGACCCAACCCGAAGGGTTGGCAGGGAGGAAGGGGCCGAAGCGAAGGGGTGGGGAAAAGGAAGAGCCCCGGAGTGCCCCCTCGTTGAAGGGGGGGGCACGCAGGGGCCCGGCTCGTCACACGCGCTGAGGCCTAGTGCAGCCAGCGGCGGCCGCCGTCGGCGGCTTCGTCGTCCTCGAGCAGGTCCGCGTCGGACTCTTCGTTCGCCCGCGTTCGTTCGCGCAGCACCGCCGCGAGCACGAGGCCCAGGCCGGCGGCCCACAGGAGGACCAGGAACCCGGTCCAATACGGGCTCGCGTTCATGCCGAGCAAGAACGGGTTCGCTGAGCCGCGGGTCAGTGCGACGAAGTCGACCTCGAGGTTGTAGACGCCAACCGCGGCGATGAGCTGTAGAGCGACCACGCCGGCACCGAGCATCAAGATGCGGTGCCGGCTCTTGCGACGGCGGCTGGTCCACAGCAGCGTCGCGACGATCGACTCGGCGATGAGCAGGCCTTGCGCGATGGTGGCCCACATGACCTCCGATTCCTCGCTGGCCAGCCCGGTTCGCTCGAGGACGAGCCGATACGCTGCGGCCAAGGCCACGGCGGTGAGCACCACGAAGACCTGGAAGCGGAGGAAGCCGCGTCGGGCTTCGGTGACGCTTGCCACGGAGGCTGCTCGGGCGGGCCGGACGAGGCTGGTGACGAGCAGCCAGCCAAGCACCGGCATGAGGAAGCCCGTGGCGACGAAGGTGATCAGGTTGACGTCGTCGTACGACTGCACGTGCACGCGTTCGCTGAGGTCGAGCACCGTGAGGGCGCTGCAGCCGACCGAGGCAAGCGCCAGGAGGGCGCCTTCGAAGGGGCGGAACAGAGGGGCCCAGGCTTGCTCGACGCGCCGGCGCCAGCTCATCAGGCACACCAGGCCGAGCATGCACTGCATCATCAGCGCGTAGCCGGCGATGGTCGTGCCCAGTCCGGAGCTGCCGCCCGAGGCCGCTGCCTCGGCGAAGGGCATGCCCGACAGGCTGACGCCCTGCGACAGCGTGAGGGGCAGGGGCCCGAGCATGAAGCCAGTGGCCGCCATGTCGCCGACCACCATCACGGTGCCGACGAGGCCGGGTCCGAGTAGACCGATGGCGAGCAGGCCACCGACCACCATGGCGTTGACTCGCTGACCGAGCGCGTCGCCGAGGCCGATTGCGGTGAGGTGCGTCGCCGCAGCCAGAGCCAGCAGTGAGGCCAACGGCGCTCCGAGGGCGACCGGACCGACCGTGAACAACAGCATCGGCACTGCGAACGAGAGCAGCCCGCCGCCCGCGACGAGCGCGAATACGTTGGGGCCGACCGTCATCGCCGCGACGAGATCACCAGCGCTCATGCCGGTCATGCGAAGCACGGGAAGGGTCCCGGCTTCGCGCTCGCGTGCGGTGGTGGTCGCGGTGACGACCGGGCCGACGACGACGAGCATCACGCCTGAGAGGAGCAGAAGCACCGTTCCGATGATCTGCCACTGCTGCGCGCCGGAGATCGGAGAACGGTAGCGCTCGGTCGCCTTGACGATGGGCATCGCGGCGAGCTCGGGGTCGGTCCACGCACCGTGCCAGAGGTCGTTGCCTGGCTCGAACACCAGCGCGCGGAGGTCGGTCGTGTGCGAGAGGGCGACCGTAGCGAGGCGCGCGTCCATGGCCGGCAGGCCCGAAGCCGCGGCGGCATGATGCACACTGCTGCTCATCAGGTCGGCGTCGGTGTCGGCGTCGAACAAGTCCCAGCCCTGCAGCGCGGACGCCGGCGGCCGAACCGCGAGCCAGGCCGCGATCTCGAGGCGCTCGTTGTAAGCCGACAGCGGGAGGTCGGCGGGAAGCACTTGGCCGGTGGCTTCGGCCCGGCTGACCCACGCAACGTCGCGCTCTTCGACGCCGCGTTCGCGGCTTTGGAGGTGCGCGAGCTTGTCGTCGAGGCGGGTCAACGTCATACGCTCGAGCTCGAGCTGCTTGAGCAATGCGGTTCGCATGTCCGCAGCAGCACCGCCTTCGCGACGCCACGTATCCGACGCCTGAGTACACCCCAGCCAGCCGCCGTGGTCGAACGCCCGCGCGTCGCAGGCTTCAACCACCTCGAGCGGCCACAGCAGCCGCGCGCGGCGGGCTTCGACGCTGCCGACCTGAGCGGGTCGGAGATCGACCACCGACTGAAGAAGTGCGACTTCGAGGGCGACCGTGTCCCCCTGGAGCACACCGCTGGACGAGGCCTTGGCCTCTTCGACGAGCGCTTGCGCTTCCTCGAGACGGTCGAGTGCGAGGTCGACGCGGGCATCGAGTTCGTCGATGACGACCAGTCGAAGGTTCTGCTCGTAGCCGAACTCGCGGTCGACCCGAGCTTGAGCCCGGTCGTCGTAGCTACAGGCCGGGTCGTCTTCGCCACCACACACCGCAAAGGGCGCTTCGAGCCCGAGATCGACCCGGAGCTGGTGCGCTTCGCTGCTGTCGATGCGCCCCAGCGCCGAAACGCCGAGCCAGGTGAGGCCGAAAAGAACCGAGACCGCCACGGCGGCGCTGGTAAGGCGCGCGCGGAGATCTCGGCGTAGGAAGGGACGCAATCGCTGCATCCACGGAATCATCGGTAGGCGCATCACACGCTCCTCGGTCGCAAGGTGGCGGCTGTCACGATGCCGGCGATCCGGCTGACAACCATGGGAAAGACGGACACCACATCGATGTGGACGACATCGACGGGGTGCAGGACAACGGACTTCTCATATTGTTCCACAGTTCTGGAACCGGTGCTGGGAGAAAGCGGGACGCCCGGGACGCATCGGGCTGCCCGCGCTGGGGCTGCGGCGTCGGCTCCTGGAGAGAGTTCGAAACGACACGCAGAGAGCCTGTGAACGGGTGACCGCCCGCGAAGATTTCGCTGCGCACGAAAAAGCCGACCCGCTGCCTTCACAACGGTGCGAGGACCGTCCGCATATCGACGCCCCCGGCACTGAGCCGGGGTCGGGCGATGCGCTGTAAACTCCGCGTTCATGTCTGCGCAGACCCAGCTGGACCAACTCGACCTCGAGCCCGCGCGTCGCGAGGTGGTGCAACGTTGGCTGATCGAGCCTCGCTTTGCGGCCGACCGGGACGCGCTGGTCGCGTTGGTCGAGGCCGCGGCCGCTGGGGATGGGGAAGCGCGGGCGGCCTTGGACGACGCGTTCGATGGACCGCTGCCGATCGGGACCGGGGGCCGGCGAGGCGCGTGTGGTCCAGGCACGAACCGCATGAACGTCGCGGTGCTCCGCGAGACGGCGCAGGGCCTGGTGACCGCGATGCGCGGTGAAGGCGTACCGATGAAAGCTGCGGTGGTGTACGACACGCGGCGGGACTCGAAGCCGTTCGCAGCCGCCGTTGCTCGGCAGCTGGCAGCGTGTGGGGTCGACGTGCTTCTCGTCGACGAGGCCCGGCCGACGCCACTGCTGTCGCACATCGTGCGTGCAAGGGGCTGCGGCGCCGGCGTCGTGATTTCAGCGAGTCACAACCCGCCCGGCGACAACGGGATCAAGATCTACGGTCCCGATGGGGCGCAGGTGCTCGGAGCCCGCGACCGCGCGCTGATGACGGGCATTACCGATGCAATGCACGACGAGCTGACGCCGCTGGACACCGCCGGTGGCGCGGTCACCACGCTGTCGGGGGCAGCTGTTGCCGAGGTCGACGCCCCCTACCTCCAGTACGTGCGTGCGCAGGCGGTTTGCGGCGACCTCGCCGATGCCGACCTGCGCGTTGCATACACGCCGCTACACGGGGTGGGCGAGAGCTCGGTCGTGCCGGTGCTCCACAGCCGAGGCGTCCGCGTCGACGTGGTCGATGCACAGCGACCCGACGGTGGCGCATTCGGCACCGTCGCGTCGGCCAACCCCGAGCAGCCTGCCGCGCTCGACCTCGCCAAGGCGCTTGCGGACGAGACGGGCGCCGACCTCGTTCTCGCCAACGACCCCGACGCCGACCGGCTCGGTGCCCTCGCAAGAGACGAGGGCGTGTGGACCTTCATCGACGGCAACCGACTCGCGGTGCTCATGCTCGACCACGTGCTGCGACACATCGAGCCGACCGCGGCGAGCTGGGTGCTCACGACGGTTTGTACGACGCCGCTCATCGGGGCGCTCGCCCGCGCGGCTGGGGTCGAGGCGGTCGATGACCTGCTCGTTGGTTTCAAGCATCACGCGGGCATGATGGAGGAGCAGCCGGACCGACGGCTCGAGTTCGCGACCGAGGAGGCGCATGGCTACCTGCGCGGTAACGACGTGCACGACAAGGACGGGGCCGTCGCGTCGCTGATGCTCACCGAGGCGGCGGCGGTTGCCAAGCGCAACGGCCAGACGCTGTTCGACCAGCTGCGCGCGGTGTGGGCTCGACTCGGGTACCACAAGGAGACGACCGCCAACCTCTATGCCCATGGCGCGGTGGGCCGCGAGGCCATCAAGACGCTCGTCGAAACTTGGCGGGCGAGTCCTCCCACGTCGTTCGGTGGTCTGGCGGTGGTGTCGTGCGAGGACCGCCTGGATGCGAGGGGCACCGGTTCGGTGACGCGCGACCTCCGAGGCAACGTGTTGGTCTTCGAGCTCCAGGCGCAAGGGGACGCGGCGTGTCGGCTGGTCGTGCGCCCCAGCGGGACCGAGCCCAAAGCCAAGCTCTACGCGCTCGCGCGGAGCACCACACCGACCCCCTCCGAGCGGCTCGATGCCGTCGTCGCGGAGGTCGATGGCATCGTTTCGACCGTGCTCACCGACGCGCGGGCACGCGCCGAGGCCGTGATGAAGCCGGTGCTCGACGGGTGAGCCGCGCGGTTTGGATCGGCGCCCTCGCGGCGCTCGCCCTCGTCGCCGTGGCGGTTGCGCTGTTGGGACGTCGAGCGCCCACGGCCGGTCTCGCGCAACCCGGGGGCGTGCAGACAGGCCCCGACGGAGGCGGCGCTCGGGGAGGCGGTGGCGTTCGGGCGGCCGATGCGGATCTCGACGGCTCTGCCGTCGTGCGAGGGGAGGTCATCGACGACGACGGTGTCGCACTGCGCGAGGGCGCGTTGCTGCTGCGGTGCCTTCGCGGCGACGCGGTGTCCGTCCTCGGAACGGTTCGGATCTCCGATGAAGGAACGTTCGAGGGCCCGGGCTGTCGCGGCCGGGTGTGCGCCACGCTGCAGCACCCAACGCAGTCTCCGGCCGAGCCTTGGGTGCTCCGGCCCGGCAGCGAAGCCGTCCTGCACACGACTTCACTGCGGCGACTTTGGGGCGTCGTCGAAGCGCCCGAGGGAACGCCGGTCGAGGGGGCGACGGTGACCTTCACCGCGGCCGGGCCCCCGGAGGAGCGAGACCCGCTCGCACTGCTGCCGCTGTCGACCAGGTCGACCACCACGGATGCCGAGGGTCGTTTCTCGGTGGCGTGGCTGCAAAAGCCGCCCTGCGGACCGTGTGAGGAGGCGGCGGGCGGGTGTGCCGAGCTTCCAGCGATGGTCGAGCGCATCGAGGCCGTGGCGAGCGCCTCGCGATTCGCGTCCCGGGCCGTGGCGTGGGATGTCGATGACCGGGTTGGCGAAGACCCGGGCGCGCCGCTGCGACTGCGGTTGGGCGTGGCCGGAGATCTCCTTACTGGCCAGCTGCTCGATGCCGAGGGACGTGCATACGCGAGAGCCTACGTGCTCGCACGTTCGGTCGACCGCCCCCGTGAGCAGCGTCGGGCCGACGTGGACGATGACGGCAACTTCGAAGTCGACGGGCTCGGCGCAGGTGCATACGGCATTCGGGCGATCGCTGATGGTGTTGAGCTGGCGACCAGCGAGGCACGAGCCGGCGATGACGTGGCGATGACCGGCACGCCGCACGCGGGCGTTGGCGCCCTGGAGGTCGTCGTGCTCGGGGGCGATGGACGGGCGGCTCGCGGCGCAACCGTCACCGGCGGCCCGTTTCCCGGCGCAAAAACCGACATGAAGGGCCGGGTGCGCGCGGAACGGCCGCTGCCCGGCTCCATGACCCTGCGCGTTCGGCAGGGTCGCGATGTGGTGCGTCAGAGCGTGGAGATCCCCTCGGATCCGGCCCCGACGACTGCACACCCGCACCGCGTCGAGGTCCGATTTACGAACGACACGTCGGGCTGAGGGGGCCGGTCCGAGCCAGGATCCGCTGCCCAGGCTATGATGCGACTCGCGTGCCGAGCACCTCAACGCAAGCCGCGGACGAAACGGTGTCCGATCGCTTGGGTCGCCTCGATCTTCCCGAGGGCTACCCGCAGGTCTTCGGCAAGTACGTTCTGGTGCGACCCATGGCCAAGGGTGGCATGGGTGAGTTGTTCATCGCCGCCGCCGGCGAGACCGGTGGCTTCGAGAAGCTCTGCGTCGTCAAGAAGGTGTTGCACAGTCTGCAGGACGCGGCGGTCCACCGACGCTTCCTCGACGAGGCCAAGGTCGTCGTCCGGCTCAACCACGCAAACCTCGTGCAGGTGTTCGACGCCGGCAGAGTCGACGAGGACTACTACCTTGCGATGGAACTGGTCGAAGGCAAAGACCTTCGCGCGGTGTGGAACCGGTGTGCCCAGTTGCATCGTCGCATCCCGGTGGACATCGCGATCTTCGTGATCCGCGAAGTCCTTCGTGGGCTGCACTACGTTCACGACGCCATGGGGTTGGACCTCGTCCACCGAGACATCTCCCCACCCAACGTGCTCGTCGGCTACCGCGGGGACGTGAAGCTGACGGACTTCGGCCTGGCGAAGAGTTCGATCAAGCGAGAGATGACCAGCCCTGGCGTCGTGTTCGGACGCTACAGCTATCTATCGCCTGAGCAGGCCAAAGGGCTGCCCGCAGACCGGCGCACCGACATCTACGCCTGCGCCATCGTGCTGTGGGAGTTGCTCACCGGACGGCAGCTGTTCCCCTCGAGCGGGCGGTCGCACTCCGAGGCGCTCGACGCAGTTCGCAACCCGAAGGCCAAGCCCCCCTCGTCCCTGGTGCCGGGCATCCCCGACGGTCTCGACGAGATCGTGCTGCAGGGCCTCGCCCGTGACCGGGAGGAGCGCTACCAAAAGGCAGGAGACTTCCGAGCCGCGCTCTCGGACATCCTCGCCAAGAACTTCCCCACCTGCGACGCCGACCGGGTCGCGGAGTTCATGCGCGACATCTTCGCTCGCGAGGCGAAGATGGAGCAGCGAGACTACCTCGATGTCTCCTCGCACGACTTCTCGGAGCTACGCGCCCAGGGGGACGATAGCGAGCTGATCAGCATCAGCGACCTCGTCGGTAACCTCGAGGAAAAGCCGCGCCCGACGATCGAGCTGGGTGACAACGACATCGTCGAACTCGAGCGTCAGAAGGCGCTGCGTTGGGACGAGCGCCCCGACGCGGCCTCGCTCAAGGAAGCCGCCGGGGCGTGGGTGGGCAAGGTGGTCGCGCAGCGGTACCGCGTCGACGCACTGATCGGCATCGGCGGGATGGGGGCCGTGTTCCGCGTCACCCACCTCGCGTTGGGCAAGACGTTTGCCCTCAAGGTGCTGCACAGCCACTACACCCGTGACGCCGACGTGATCAGCCGGTTCATGCGGGAGGCGCGAGCGGCATCGCAGACCGGGCATCCGAACATCATCGACGTCTTGGACATCGGCACCAACGACGAAGGTGACGTCTACTTCGTGATGGAGCTGCTCGAAGGGACCAACCTCGCGCACTCGATCGAGCGCGAAGGACCGCTGGCCGTGCGCCGTGCCGTGCACATCGCGAGGCAGGTCTGCCGTGCGCTTTCCGCTGCCCATGCCGCCGGCCTCATTCACCGCGACCGCAAGT